>NZ_DASSRP010000397.1:0-31922 GCF_035701725.1 Bradyrhizobium sp. | reverse complement strand
ATCCCTGTCCATAACGACAGTTCTCAACAACACGCCTCATTCCGCAAGGCGGCCTTCACCGGACGCATACAGACCATTGCGCGGAGAGAACAGATGTTTGGTCGCAAGACGAATGATGCTCAGGCTCAGCTCGCGGCCATCGGCCGGTCCCAGGCAGTCATTGAATTCAATCTCGATGGCACCATCATCACGGCCAACCAGAACTTCCTCAACGTCATGGGCTATACGCTGAGCGAGATTCAGGGCAAGCATCACAGCATCTTCGTGCCCGCCGATCAGCGCGACAGCGCCGAATACCGTGCGTTTTGGGCCGCGCTCAATCGCGGCGAATACCAGGCCGCCGAATACAGGCGGATCGGCAAAGGTGGACGGGAGGTCTGGATCGAGGCGTCGTACAACCCGGTTCTCGATGCCGCCGGCAAGCCGGTCAAGGTCGTCAAGTTCGCCACCGACGTCACGGAAAAAAAGCTGCTCGGCATGGCCGACGCCTCAAAGATCGCCGCCATCAACCGCGCCCAAGCGGTCATTCAATTCAAGCTCGACGGCACCGTCGTCACCGCCAACGAGAACTTCCTCAAAGTGATGGGCTATTCGCTCAGCGAAATCCAGGGCAAGCACCACAGCATGTTTGTCCCGCAGGCCGAGCGCGACAGCTCCTCCTATCGCGAGTTCTGGGCCGCGCTCAATCGCGGCGAATATCAGGCCGCCGAATACAAGCGGATCGGAAAAGGCGGCCGCGAGGTGTGGATTCTTGCTTCGTACAATCCGATCCTGGACGAGACCGGCGCGCCGACCGGCGTGGTCAAATTCGCCACCGATGTCACCGCGCAGAAACTCAAGAACGCGGACCTTGCCGGCCAGATCAACGCGATTGGCAAGTCGCAGGCCGTGATCGAATTCAACATGGACGGCACCATCATCACCGCCAATGAAAATTTTCTCACGGCGATGGGCTACACGCTGGCCGAGATCAAGGGCAAACACCACAGCATGTTCGTGGAGTCCTCGGAGCGGGACAGCCCGGCCTATCGCGACTTTTGGGCAAATCTCAATCAGGGACGATATCAGGCTGCCGAATACAAGCGGATCGGCAAGAACGGCAAGGAGGTCTATATCCAGGCGTCCTACAACCCGATCATGGATCTCAACGGCAAGCCCTTCAAGGTCGTCAAGTACGCCACCGACGTCACGAAGCAGGTGCTCGTGCGCATGGGCAACGAGCGCGTGCGCGGCATGATGGAATCGGTCGCCGCGGGAGCCGAAGAGCTGAACGCCTCGGTTCGTGAAATTTCGGAAGCCATGACGAAATCCAGAGAGACGGCGCTCGGCGCCTCGAGCGCGTCTCGGCTGCAGACGCTCAGGCGGTGCGCCTCACCGACGCGGCGCAGTCGATGAGCGGCATCGTTGACCTCATCAACAACATCACGGGGCAGATCAATCTGCTGGCGCTCAACGCCACGATCGAATCGGCTCGTGCCGGCGAGGCGGGCCGCGGCTTTGCCGTCGTCGCCTCCGAGGTCAAGAGCCTCGCCAACCAGGCCAAGCAGGCCACCGACAAGATCGGGGGCGAGATCGGCAGCCTCAACGTCATTTCGACGGATGTCGCCGGCGCGCTGACCGCGATCAAGCAGGCGATCTCTTCGGTCAGCGAGTACGTGACCTCGACCGCGGCGGCGATCGAGGAACAGAGCACGGTGACCAACGAGATGTCGACCAGCATGCAACGCGCCGCGGCGGAAGCGACCAGGATCGCGGCCGGCTGAGCGGCTGCGCGAGCGCTGCAGCGATCGTCAGTCGATGTTGCGCGGACGACGCAGCGGACGCGATCGCGCATCGGAATAATGCATCAGTCGCGGCGCTGCTGAAGGGCGCCATTCGCCGCGCCCTGCCCCGCATCGCTTCTCCTCCCCGAGCCGAGGCTTGCCGTCAGCACCAGCAGGAACGAGACCGCGGTCATCAGCGTGCTGATGGCGGCAATCGTCGGATCGATCTCGTCGCGCAGCGCGGTGAACATCCGCTTGGTCAGCGGCTGATACTGTCCGCCGGAAATGAAAAGCGCGATGATCGTCTCGTCCACTGCCGAGATGAAGGCAAAGATCGCCCCCGCGATGACGCTGGACCTGATCTGCGGCAAGGTGACTGCAAAGAAGCTGCGCCAGCGATTCATCCCGAGGCTGCGCGCGACCATCTCCTGCGTCTCGTCGAAGCTTTGCAGGCCGGCCACCACCGAGATGATGACGTATGGCAGGCCGAGCATGACATTGGCGAGGATCAGCCCGGACAAGGTGGCGACCAATCCGATCCTGGCGTAGACGAAGAAGATGCCGACCGCAGTGATGATGATGGGGACGACGAGCGGCAGCAGCAGGATCATGTGGATCGCCCGCATCAGCTTCAGCCGCGACCGGCTGATGGCGTAAGCAGCGGCGACGCCGATCGGGGTTGCGAGCGCGACGGTGGCGAGTGCCACTGTCAGCGTGACCCGCGTGGCCTGCATCCAGGCACTGCTGCCGACATATTCCTGATACCAGCGCAGCGACAGCGAGGGCGGCGGGAAGGCGAGGAATCGCGTGCCGGAGAACGACATCGGCACGATGATCAGGATCGGCAGGATCAGATAGAGCAGCACGATGGCGCAGACCACGATGAAAATCACGCGCCAGAGTGACGGGCTCGTCATCGGTGCCCCAACACGCGCTCGAGCGGGAGGAAGCGGCTGACGGCGAACAGAATCGCGCCGACTGCCGCCAGCAGCACCATGCCGACCGCGCTTGCCGCGCCCCACTGGTCGTAAAGCTCGACATTGCGGCTGACCATCATGGACACCATGATGGTGCGGCCGCCGCCGAGCAGTTCCGGCGTGATGTAGAAGCCGAGACTGAGCACGAAGACGAGCGTGCAGCCGGCGAGCACGCCGGGCAACGACAGCGGCAGGAACACCTTCCGGAACACCAGCATCGGGTGGGCGCCGAGGCTGGCGCCGGCCAGCAACAGGTCGCGCGGGATCTTTTCCATGGTGGCATAGAGCGGCAGCACCATGAATGGCAAAAGGATGTGCAAGGTCGCAACCACCGTGCCGAACGTGTTGTGCACCAAGGCCAGCGGCTGGTCGACGAGACCGAGCGATTGCAGGAGCTGGTTGATGACGCCGGTTCGCTGCAGCAGCGCCAGCCACGCATAGGCGCGGACCAGCACGCTGGTCCAGAACGGCAGCACCACCAGGGCCAGAATGATGATGCGCCAGCCTCTTGTGGCGCGGCTCGCGGCATAGGCGATCGGGTAACCGAGCAGCAGCGCCAGTCCGGTCACCAACAGGCTGATCTCGAAAGTCAACGCGAAGCTCCGCCAATAGATCGCCTCGGCAAAGACGCGGCGGTAATGCTCGATCGTGAAACCGTTGTGATAGACCGATTGCCAGGCGAGCCATCCGACCGGCAGAACGATCAGCGCAACGATCACCAGAAGCGCCGGCAGGGTCAATGCCAGCATCAAGAGCTGCTCGCGGCGCCGATGTTTGGCTGAGATGTCGATGACTGTCACGGCGTCGATCCGCCTTACTTCTGCATGAACGATGCCCAGCGCTTCTCGGCATCCTCGCCGGCCGGCGACGACCACCAGGCATAGGACATCAACGCCTGCTTGGCGGCGTTCTCCGGCGCGCTCGGCAGCTGCACCGCGCGCTCCGGCTTGATGATGCCGGTATCGAACGCCTTCGGATTGGCGGGACCGTAGTCGATATGGAGCGGCAGGTTGGCCTGGTTGACCGGATCGACGGCCTCGTTGACGAAGCGTATGGCGGTCGAAAGATTTGGCGCGCCCTTGAGGATGCAAAGCGAGGTGCTCTGCAGCACGCCCTGGTTATAGGTGAAGCCGACCTTGGCGCCTTCATTGATCAGCGCACTGACGCGGCCGTTCCAGGCCATGACCATGTCGACCTCGCCGTCGTTGAGCAGCTGGGCCGATTGCGCGCCTGATGTCCACCACACCGTGATGAAAGGCTTGATTTCGTCGAGCTTTTTGAATGCGCGATCGACATCGAGCGGATAGAGCTTGTCCGGCGCGACGCCGTCGGCCATCAGCGCGGCTTCCAGCGTTGCGATCGGGTGATTGCGCAAGGCGCGGCGGCCGGGAAATTTCTTCACGTCCCAGAAATCGGCCCAGCTGTTCGGTGCGTTGCCGGCCGCAAAGGTCTTCTGGCTGAAGGCGAGCACGCTGGAATAGAATTCGTAGGCCACCGAATAATCGCTGCGATAGGCCGCCGGCATCGCCGCGGCGTTGGGCAGTTTCGAGAAATCCAGTTTCTCGATCAGCCCCTGCGCACCGCCGCGCAGGCAGTAACCGGTCGGCGTGTCGACGACGTCCCATGTCGGCTTGCCGCTGCCGACTTGCGTCTTGATCGCCGGCCATGCGTCGGGAATGCTGTCCTGGTTGATGGTGATATTGAGCTTCTTGGCCGCCGGGTCGAGGATCGCCACGGTCTGCGCCTTCTGATAGGCACCGCCCTGCGAGACGAAGGTGACCTGCTCGTCGGCCTGCGCCGACGGAATCGCGGCGAGCCCCAGCGAGGCGCCGAGCAGCGCGCAGCGGAGCCCGGCAACATGAGACGCGTATGTCATTTTCAAATCCTCCTCGACAAACTTGATAACCTCTAACGCTCCACCGCATCCAGAAACTGGTACCAGCCGGCGACCAGGCGGACCGCAGGCTCGCGTAGCGCATAGAATGGAATGCTCCTCAGCCTTGCGGCATCGAGCAAAGCGAGGTCGGGCCGCTCGCCGCGCACAAGGGCGGCGAGATAGCGCCCCATCAGGCTCGACATCGCGACGCCGGCGCCGTTGTAACCCATCGCGAACAGGGTCCGGTCGTCGAGCCGGCCGATATGCGGCACCGAGTCCAGCGTCATGCCGACGAGGCCGGACCAGCGGAATTCGAGCGCGGCATCCGCAAGCTGCGGAAAAATGCCGACCATGGCGCGGCGCAGCGCCTCGAAGGCGCCGGCCGAATCCTGTTTGCCGAACGCGCCGCGGCCGCCGAAGATCACGCGGTCGTCGATCTTCCGGAACCAGCGCATCATGCGCTTGGTCTCGGTATAGGTCCGTCCCGTCGGCATCAGGCTGCCGGCAAGGTTCGGCGAGAGCTTTTCGGTGGCGATGATGGCACTGCGGAACGGCACCAGGGTCTTTTGCAGTCGCGCGGTCGCCGGCGTCAGATCGGAATAACTGTTGGTGGCGATGATCGCCTGCCGCGCCCGTACCGTGCCTGCCGGCGTTTCGGCGACAACACCGCCAGTGTCGTGCTTGAGCCGCAACACCGGGCTGTCCTGAAAGATCGCGACGCCGCGCTGCGCCATCCCCCGCGCGAGACCGCGCACATAATTGAGCGGATGAATGCCGCCGGAGCCTGGATTGAGCACGCCGCCGACAAAACCTTCTGATCCGGTCTCCTCGCGGACGCCGCGCTCATCGAGAACCCGGACGTCGCCGTCCCCCATCTCGCGCTTCATCCATTCGGCCTCGTCGCGTGCGGCCTGCAACGTCGTGCGATTGTGCGCCGCCTTGACCTGACCGGTACGCCTCAGTTGCGCCGAGGTGATGGCATATTCCGAGACCAATTCCTCGACCATTTCGACCGATTCGTGGGCGATCTCGTACATGCGCTTCGCCATGGCGCGACCGTGCGCCGCGTCGATTTGTCGAAACGACAGACGAAACTTTGCGGTGACCACGCCGCCGTTGCGTCCCGAGGCGCCCCAGCCTGGGCGGCTAGCCTCCAGCACGACCGGCGCAAGTCCGCTTCCGGCGATGTGATGCGCGGCGGAAAGACCGGTATAGCCGGCGCCGATGATGACGACGTCGGCGCGCGTCTCGCCGGACAGCGACGGCAGGTCCGGCGCGGGGTCCGCCGTGCTCGCCCATAGCGAGTTCACCGAGGTCATCGGGGTCCGGGCTTGTGCCATCGCCGCGCGGCTCCGCTTCATCCGCCAACGGCGGCGTCGGCGAACGCCTTCATGGTGGGGAAATGGAAATCCGGCTTGGTCAGTTCCGCCACCTTCGGCGTGCCGCCGAAGCCGGCCTGACCCTGGCGACGCTCGATCCAGCAAACCTTGTAGCCAAGCTTGCGCGCGACCCCGATGTCGTGGTGCTGGCTCTGCGCCACATGGAGAATATCCGACTGTTTGTAGCCAAACGCCGACTGCCGTCCCTTGTTGTAGGCGAAGAATTCCGGGTTCGGCTTGGCAACGCCGGTATCGTCGGCGCAGACGGTGTCGTGGAAGGGATTGCCGAGCACATGCGCATAGGCCGACAGCGCCGTGCGATCGGCGTTGGTCATGGCGACCAGACGGAATTTGGTCCGCAGCCGCTTCAACGCCTCTACCGAATCCGAAAACGGCTGCCAGCGCAGCACCGAAAGCTGAAACGCGTCGCAGGCGCCATCGTCGTCGGGCAAACCAAGCTCCCTGGCGAGATGGCGATAGACGTGAAACATCACCTCGCTCGATCGCTCGGGATGCGCGTCGCGACCGCGCTTGTAAGGCTCGAAGATCTGATCGTCGCTGAGCGCGGCCGCCTTGGCGCCGCCGATCTTGCGCACCGCATTCAGCACGCCGCCCTCGAAATCGATCAGGGTGCCGACGACGTCGAATGTGAGGACCTTGAAGCTATCGAAAGACATAGTCATCTCTTCTGTTGGATTCGGATTGGTTGCTCAGCTTGGTCTGGATCGGCTTAGCCCCGCGGCTTCCGGAACGACGATGGTGTCCTCGGGGTGCAGCGTCACGGTGAGGTCGGAGCCGACAGGCGGAATCTTCTGCAAGGCGGCGTAGTGGCTCGGCTGGCGCAGGCTCAGGCGCGCGCCGCCGGCAATTTCGAGAAAGACCCGGAGGCTTTCGCCCTGGTAGACGATGTCGGAAACCTTGCCCGTGATCCGGTTGCAGGCGACATCCGTCGTGTCATCCTCGATCAGCAGTTTCTCGCTGTGCACGGCAAGCACCAGCGCCTCGCTTTGCGGAATCGCACGGGCCGTCCGCAGAATGATCGGGCCGAGCGCCACGCTCGCGCTATCGAGCTGCCTGACCGGCAACAGGCTGGCCTCGCCAATGAACCCGGCAACGAAGGAATCCACTGGGCGGTCGTGCAGCCGCTCGGGCTGGTCGACCTGCACCAGCCGCCCGTCCCTGAGAATGGCGACGCGATCGCTCATGGTCAGCGCCTCGCGCTGGTCGTGCGTGACATAGATGATGGTGGCGCCGATCCGGCGGTGCAGCTCGCGCAATTCGATCTGCATGGCCTCACGCAATTGCTTGTCGAGCGCCGAGAGCGGTTCGTCCATCAGGATCAGGCGCGGCTCGAAGATCATCGCGCGCGCCAGCGCCACGCGCTGGCGCTGGCCGCCCGACAGTTGCGAGATGCCGCGCCCCTCATAGCCTTCGAGGCCGACCATCGCGAGCGCACCGCGCACTTTCTCCGGCCAATGGGCCTTCGCCAGCCGACGCGCCCGCAAGGGAAAAGCGACGTTCTCGCCGACGCTCATGTGAGGAAACAGCGCGTAGTTCTGGAACACCACGCCAACGTCGCGCTTGTGCGGCGGCAGGAACGTGACGTCGCGCTCGCCGAAGCGGATCGAGCCGGCGGAAGGTTGAATGAAGCCACCGAGGATTCCGAGCAAGGTGGTCTTGCCGGAGCCGGATGGTCCCAGCAGGGACAGGAACTCGCGTGGCGCAACATTGAGCGTGACGTCATCGAGCGCGCGCACGGCATCGTAATGCTTGCTCGCGGACCTGATGTCGACGCTCTCGCCGCCTTTGTCCATGGTTCGGTCCCGTCCCTTGCTGGCGATGGCGCCGCGCGTGGCATGAATTTGGCCCCGCACCGCGGCTGCCACCGGCATGATTTCGCTTTATAGGTCAGGTTCTCGGGTCAATCTCCGCTGACCGCCCCCGGACGACGAGGCTGGCGTTTTTGCGCTCTTGGTTCAAATGCAATCAGAGTTGCTCGAAGCCGACAATTGCCAAATTCTCATCAGCGGCATAATTTCAGGTTATGCCCGAACTCCGCCGGATGTTGCCCTCGAGCCACGCCCTGTTCGTCTTCGACGCGGCAGCGCGCAATGGCAGCTTCACGGCCGCGGCGGCCGAACTGAACGTGAGCCAGCCGGCGGTGAGCCGGATGCTGCGGCAATTCGAACAGCATCTCGGAGTCCGCCTGTTTGACCGCACCGCCGGCCGGGCGGTGCTGACCGAAGAAGGCGAACTGCTGTACCAGCGCGTGCTCGACGGTTTCCGCAGCATCGAGAGCGGCCTTGTCGAGATCGAACAGCGTCGCAAGGGCACCGAGACCATCACGCTTTCGGTATCGTCGGCGTTCACCACACACTGGCTGATGCCGCGCATCGACAAGCTGCAGCGGCAGTTTCCCAAGATCGATCTGCGCTTCCAGTTGATCCCCGGCTCACTGCGCGGAGCCGTCGAGAATGTCGATCTCGGCATGCGGTTCCGCAATCGCTACGACCCGGCGCCGCACGGCGCGCTGGTAATGAAGGAAGTGATGCTGCCCGTCTGCAGCAGCGCCTACCGCGACGCCGAGAGCGGCGACGGCGGGGCCGGGGCCGACACCATCATCCGCCTGGCCGACACGCCGGCGGACTGGGCCGCACAATATCCTGCGTTCCTGACCAGGCGGCGCGGCCCGACCAAGACCTTGAGCTTTTCGGATTACGCGGTCGTCGTGCAGGCGGCGCTGCTTGGGCAAGGCATCGCGCTTGGCTGGCTCACCGTTGTGTCGCACTGGCTCTTGACCGGCACGCTGGTTCCGGCAGCCGAACGGCTGACGACGACGGCGCGAATCTGCGAACTGGTGCATCCGCCAGATCGATCGGTCAGACCTGTGGTGATCGAAGTGCGAGACTGGATCATCGAGCAGATGCACAGCGAGATCGCCGCGATCGACCGCCTCTACCCTGCACTGAAGTTGACCGAGAGCTGCTGGTAGATGGGCGTCCTGATGCGGGAGGCTTCGACTGGCGCCCTTGACAACTTTTTCATTGCACCGACTGATTTGCCCGTCGTGCCAATCTGTCGCAACGCGCATCGGTTGTGACGACGGGCAAATCACTGGCACCTGTCGGCGCGTCTTCCGCCCGCATGAGGGGCGTTTGGCCGATCGTCACTAAACGTTGGGCGGAAGATGCGGCGGACGCGATCGTGCATCGGACGAATGCATCAATCGCGGACGGCAAAGTCGTGGCGTCCTGATATCTCGACGCTGGTATCAACTCCTTGAGAAGCCAACGCTTCTCAGGGGGGATGGTGGCAAGAAAGCCCGATCACCAGGGAGACCACGAAATAAGCCGTTAAAACCGGCCGCGCGGGGAATGCCGGGTGTTTCCGGCGTGACCGTGGTGACTTGCTTGCGTGCTTTTTTATTTGCACGCAAGGCTGCGGGCGCGCATGAGCGCCCGGCATTCCCTGCGCCCTCTGAACGAGGGTAAACAGGCAAAGGCTCGGGCAGTCCATGTCGCGAGGGCGCGGAGCTATGCCCACGCGTCATTCCGGGGCGCGCGACAGCGCGAACCCGGAATCCATCGGGCAACAAGCGTATGAGGAGAAATGGATTCCGGATCGCCGCTTCGCGTCGTCCGGAATGACGGAAAAGGTGTGGCGCCCCGGAATGACGGGCGGGCACCATGCACCATCTCCGCTTTCACTGAAACCACGCATGTGGTGAGATATCGAAAAGCCCAGGGAGAAAACGATGGCTGCTCAAAAGGGTCCCCTGCCTTCGCGCCGGCATTTTCTGCAAACCGCCGGACTTGCGACCGGCGCAGCCGTGGCTTCTGCCGTGGGCGCCGGGCGGGCTTTGGCGGCGGGTTACCCGGAGCGTCCGATCCGGATCATCGTGCCGTTTGCTCCCGCGGGCCCGACCGACATCATGGCGCGCATTCTCGGACAAAATCTCGGCACCGCGCTTTCCGGCAATGTGATTGTCGAGAACCGCTCGGGCGCCGGCGGCAATATCGGGATCGGCTATGCGGCGCACGCGGAAGCCGACGGCTACACGCTGCTCGTCTCCTCGAGCGCCTATGTCGTCAACCCCAGTCTCTATGCGACGATCCCGTACGATCCGTTCAAGGATTTCGCGCCGATCGCCGAGCTCGGCACGTCGCCGAATGCGATCATGATCAATCCCAAGCTCGGTATCAATTCGATTCCCGAGCTGATCGCGCACGCCAAGGCGAAGCCTGACGAGCTGAATTATGCGAGCCCCGGCGCCGGCACCACGCCGCATCTTTCCGGCGAGTTGCTCAAGATCGTGGCCGGTGTCGAGATCACGCATGTGCCGTTTGCCGGCGCGGGTCCCGCGATCCAGGCGCTGCTCGGCGGCGTCACCCAGCTTGCGGTGACCGCACTGCCTCCTGCCATTCCCTACATCGATAACGGTTCGATCAAGGCGCTCGCCGTCACAGGTAGCAAGCGCTGGGTCGACTTGCCGAACGTGCCGACGATGATCGAACTTGGCTACAAGGATTTCATTGCCGACACGTTCCAGGCATTCCTGGCGCCGGTGAAGACGCCCCCCGAGATTGTCACGCGGCTATCGGCGAAATCGGTCGAAGTGCTGAGAAGGCCAGACATCGTCGAGCAGCTTCGCGTCAACGGCTTCGAGGTGATCGCCAACGGCTCCGACGGCCTGCGCAGACGCATCGAAACCGAAGTGCCGAAATGGCATGATGTCATCGCCAAGGCCGGAATCAAGCCGGTGTGATTTACTGTCGTTCCGGGATGGTGCCGCTGTGACGAATGCCGTCGTTGCGAGCGCGAGCGAAGCAATCCAGACCGATCAAGCTTATGGATTGCATCGTCGCTTCGCTCCCCGCAATGACGTATGAAGGAGCTAAATCCAAGAAAGGACTTCTCGTGAAGATTGTCGACCTCAGCCGCGAGCTTTATCACCGCACGCCGAACTATCCCGGCCATTCCGCCATCATCCATGGCGTATGGAAGACGCATGAGGAATCCTTTGCGGACGGCGGCAACGTCCATGGGCTCGCCTCGATGTACTTCGCCATGCCGGATCACGGCGGCACGCATATCGACGCGCCGCTGCATTTCGACAAACGCGGCGAGGGTATCGATCAATATCCGCTGGAAAAATGCATCGTGCCGGGCATCTGCATCGATCTGCGCCACATCGCGCCGCGCGCCGAGATCACGCCTGCCGACCTCGAAGCGGCGGTCGAGAAATCCGGCCATGGCGTGCCGCAAGGCGGCACAGTGCTGCTCTGTACCGGCCATCACGAGCGGACATTTCCGCACAAGGAATATGCGACGGAAAATTCCGGCGTGAACGTCAAGGCAACCGAGTGGCTCGCGCAAAAGGGCGTGGTGCATTTCGGCATCGATTCGATGCGGCCGGGACCGGCAGGGCCGGAGAATCTCCTGGTGCACAAGGCCTGTTTCGAACTCGGCATCACCCATATCGAAAGCCTTTGCAATCTCGAGAGCCTGCTCGGCGCGGGCCCGTTCACCTTCATCGGCCTGCCGCTGAAGTGGCGCGGCGGAACGGCCTCGCCGATCCGCGCGGTCGCCGTTTTCGGGATGTGATGCTTGCGGGAGAGAGAAGCCATGAAGCGCGTGATGATCCTCAACGGACCCAACCTCAACCTGCTCGGCGTGCGCGAGCCGCATATCTACGGCACGACCACGCTGGCGGAGATCAAGGACGCCTGCGAGCGCGCGGCGGCCGCGCGCGGCCTTACGATCGCGTTTCACCAATCCAATCACGAGGGCGAACTGGTCGATCTGATCCAATCGGCGCGCGAGAGCGCCGATGCCATCGTCATCAATCCGGCCGGCTATTCCTTCACCTCGATTGCCATGGTCGATGCGATCAAGGCATTCGATGGCACAGTGCTGGAAGTTCACATTTCCAACATTCACGCCCGCGACGAACTGCATCGCCACTCGAAAATCTCCCACGCGGCCACCGGTGTGATCTGCGGCCTTGGCCCTTATGGCTACGTGGCGGCGCTGCACGCGCTCGCCGAAATGAAGAACGGATGATTGTCGAGCCGCCGTTCAGGGAACGGCCCATTTGACCGAACAAGCCCTACGGCGTCACCGGATGAGCGGCGGGAAGCGCGATACCCTTTTCGCCGGCTGTCTTGCGCAAAAGATCAGGCCGGTCGGAGATCACCCCGTCGACGCCCATCTCGATCAAGCGCGTCATATCGGCGGCCTGGTTCACGGTCCAGACCACCACCTTGAGACCCAGCGTACGGCATTCAGCGAGGCGTTCGGGCGTCACATCGCGCCAATAAGGCGACCAGATCGCGCCGCCCGCCGCCTTGATGGTGCGCGGGATCGATCCTTGGTGCTCGGCCGGATTGAAGCCGGCCGTCCATTCCGAAGCCTTGTCGGGGAAAACCGTCGGGTTCCGCGCTGCCTGCAGGGTCAGATAGACGGTCGGAATTTCCGGTGCGAGCTTTTGCACCAGCTGCAACGTCCGCCAATCGAACGACTGCACCATGACGCGGTTTTCGAATTTCTCGGTACGCAGCAGTTCGAGCAGCAGCGCGACAAACCGCTCCGGCGTCGGCGATTCCTCCGGGTGGTTCGGATCGATCTTGGTTTCGATGTTGAGCCGCACGTCCTGATCGCCCGAGCGGCGCACCAGATCGATCAGTTCCTTCAAGGTCGGGATTCTGGTGCCGGGCACCGCGTGCTGGTCGGGAAATTGCGCCGCATAGGTGCTGCCGGGGCGCAGTTGTCCGACGTCGTATTGTTTCACCTCCTCGAGCGTGAGCTGAACGAAGGGCGTGCCGGGCGCAGTCACATACTTGCCGTCCACCCCGCGGGCGAGGTCCGGATTGAGGCCGCGCTCATGCGAGACCACGATCACACCGTCGCGCGTCACACCGATATCGAGTTCGAGCGTATTGACGCCCATCGAGAGCGCATTTGCGAAAGACAGCAGCGTATTTTCCGGCAGCAGCGCGCGGCCGCCGCGATGGGCCTCGATGTCGAAGGCCGGCATTTTCATGTCTTTCCCGCTCGCCGGTCCGGCGCCAAAAGTGTTTCCCACGGCCATGGTCGCGACGACCGCGACCACGGCACCGATGGCCGCAACGCCACCGCACATGCTTCGCCGAATTTCGCCTTCAACCGGCACGGCTGTCTACCGCGCTCCGAATCTGGTTTCGCCGAACAACGCCTTTTGCGAGGACGGCTGCGAACGCCAATATTGCGGCGGGGCGAACACCTCGCCGCCAAGCTCGGCCGCGGCGTGCCAGGCCCAACGCGGATCGTAAAGCATGCCGCGGGCAAGCGCGACCATGTCGGCCTTGCCGGAGGCGATGATTTCCTCGGCCTGACTGGCTTGCGTGATCAGGCCGACCGCCATCGTGGTGACGCCGGTCGCCTCCTTGATCGCCTGCGCGAACGGCACCTGATAGCCGGCCGACAACGGAATCTTCTGGTGCGGCGACACCCCGCCGGAGGAGACATCGATCCAGTCGACGCCGCGCTTCTTCAATTCCTTGGCGAACTCGATCGTTTGCACGAGATCCCAGCCGCCATCGACCCAGTCGGTTGCGGAGACCTTGATGCCGACCGGCTTCTTCGAAGGAAATACCGCGCGGACCGCATCGAACACTTCGAGCGGGTAACGCATCCGGTTCGGCAACGAGCCGCCATACTTGTCGCCGCGGCGGTTCGAGATCGGCGACAGGAACTGGTGCAAGAGATAGCCGTGCGCGCAATGCAGCTCGACGGCATCGATGCCGAGGCGATCGGCGCGACGCGCCGATTCGACAAAGGCATCGCGGACGCGCTTGAGGCCAACGGCGTCGAGTTCAAGCGGCGCCAGCTCGCCGTCCTTGTGCGCGACCGGCGATGGTCCAACCGTCTGCCATCCGCCCTCGCCGAGCGGGATCTGCTGTCCACCCTCCCAGGGCTTGTGGCTCGATCCCTTGCGACCGGCATGGGCGAGTTGAATCGCGATCGCGATCGTCGAGTGCCGGCGCACCGAGGCCAGGATCGGCCGCAGCGCCGATTCGGTGGCGTCATTCCACAGCCCGAGGCAGCCCGGCGTGATGCGCCCGATCGCCTCGACATGGGTCGCCTCCATGCAGAACATCGCGGCGCCCGACAGCGCAAGATTGTTGATATGCGTGAAGTGCCAATCGTTCGCCTTGCCGCCTTCCGCCGAATACTGGCACATCGGCGCCACCATGATGCGATTGGGCAACGCCAGATCGCGCAGGCGGATGGGAGAAAACAGGGCGCTCATCAAGCGGTATCCGATACCGGGAACAGATCGTCTTACACTGATCTATAATTCACTCTTATGACGGTCGTCGAATGTCGAATACGTGGAACGGGCTTCCGGAAACGCAACGGTATCGAGCTCAAGGGCTAATTCCGGCCGCCTTGATCAGCGCGATATTCTCGGCGATTTCTCGCGCCACAAACGCATCCATCTGCGTCGGCGTCATCGGGAACGGCTCGATGCCAAGCCTTGTCAGGCTTTCCTGCATCGCAGGCTCGGCCAAGAGCCTGGTTCCCACATCGTGAAACCTGTCAACGATGTCACGTGGCGTTTTTGCGGGCATGAATACACCGAGCCAGAACAGGCTTTCCGCGTTCTTCAACCCCGCTTCGGCCGGTGTCGGCACATCGGGCAGATCGGCGGCACGTTTGGCCGTCGAGATCACGAGCGCGTGCACCCGGCCTTCCTTGATCAGAGGAAGCGCGGTGGCGAGCGGGCAAAAGTAGAAATCGAGCCGGCCGCCGAGAATATCGGCAATGACTTCGGCGCCGCCGCGATATGGCACGTGGGTGGTTTCGATCCCGGCCGCGAGGCGAAATTTTTCCGCGCTGATATGGGTCGCGCTACCGACGCCGACCGAGCCGAACGAAATCGAGCCGGGCTTCGCCTTGGCGTCGGCGATGAAATCCTGCACCGTCTTCCATGGCCGCGACACCGGCACAATCATCACATTGGCGCTGACGCCGATCATCAATGCCGACGACAGGTCCTTTGTGATGTCGAACGGCAGTTTCGGATAGATCGCGGGCGAAATCGACAATGCCGAGGATTGGGAGAGGATGCTGTAGCCGTCCGGATCCGCCTTCACGACGGCCGCGGTCCCAATCGTGCCGCCGGCGCCGGGTCGATTTTCGACCACGATCGGTTGGCCAAGCTCCGCCGCAAGCCGGTCGAACACGACGCGCGGCACGACATCGGCCGCGCTTCCCGCGCCAAAGGGGATCACAACCTTGATCAGGCGAGACGGCCAGTTTTCGGCTTGTGCCGTGGTCGACAGCAACACGCTGCCTGCAACGACCATCCACTGCACCCATCCACGCATCAACACGCCGCTCTCCACTACCTAACAACACTAATCCGGCACGACATATCACCCCACGAGCGTAAATTGCAGCAGCAGGGTGCGCTGGATCATCGAGAAGTTATCATCCGACACCATCGTCAGCACCGTCTCGCCCTGCTCGGTGACGAAGGCGTCGATGCCTTCCATGTTGTCGACCTCGTTGCCGAGATCGGCCGCGAAGATCGAAGGACCGTCGATCACGGCGCCGGGCGCAACCGATTGAAGCGGGATGCGCCGGATACGAATCCCAACACCGGACGTCCAGGAAAATTTCCGCTCCAGGATGAGGAGATCACCGTTCGACAGCAACACCGCATCGCTGACGTCGAACTCCCCGGTCCGACGAACGCTGAACTGGCCTGGCGTTGGGCCGCCCACGAGAAATGCGATCAGGTTGCCGTTTGGGTCGAGGCCGCGCTCCGAAATCGCGATCAGCGTTCCGGCCAACGGTTGGCCCTTCGGCACGAACACCAAGGCTTCGAGGCCCTTGTTGTTGGGCAGCCGGCTTGCGGCCACAGGCAGCGGTACGATCTCGCCGCGGGCGCGGGTGAACCCCTTGGAGAAATCGAACCGCAACACTTTGTTCGCCCGTTCAAGTCCGATGTAGACAAGCGAGCCGTCGAGCGCGATCGATTCCGAATCGTACCAGCCATGGGCGGTGATGGGTTTGCCATAGGGCCCTATCATCGGCGCCGATTCGACGTCGGCGAGTCCCGTCATCGCGCGGCCCTGATACCGGATTTGTCCGGTGAACCAGCGCCCCTTGTCGCTGAAGGAGATGAAGCGTTCGCCTTTGGCATCGAGCCGCAGCCCGGACAGTCCGCCGAATTGCGGGTACGGGGAGGTCAGAACCAGGCCGCTGCGGTATTCGAGCGCACCAAAGCGCACGCGGTCATGATCGTGACGGTCGAACCAGGGAATCGGCCGGGACTTGACCTCGATCGGGACCGGGGCATCGGGCGAATGGTCTTCGGTTTGCCCCGGCGCGGCTGGTGGCGAGACGAATTGCGCCTTGGCAAGGCCGGAGGCGGCCATTGTCGAAAGGCCGGCGGCGGCCAGTTGCAGCAAAGCGCGACGCGACAGGCCCGATGCCGACGGCATTTTGCCGAGCCGCCTCACGCCGGCATCAGGAGTGCAGCCGGCGCCGCGAACCTGTTGCCGCCGGCGCAGCCCCATGCGTCTCACTGAACAATTCGGCGAGCTTCTCGGTGATCGCGCCGCCGAGTTCCTCCGCGTCCACGATCGTGACGGCGCGGCGATAGTAGCGCGTGACGTCGTGGCCGATGCCGATGGCAATCAGCTCGACCGGCGAACGCGTCTCGATTTCCTCGATGATGTGACGTAGATGCCGCTCCAGATAGTTGCCGGGATTGACCGACAGCGTGGAATCGTCGACCGGCGCGCCGTCGGAAATCATCATCAGGATCTTGCGCTGTTCGGGACGGCCGAGCAGGCGCTTGTGCGCCCAATCCAGCGCCTCGCCGTCGATATTTTCCTTCAACAGACCCTCGCGCATCATCAGACCGAGATTCTTGCGGGCGCGCCGCCACGGCGCATCGGCCGACTTGTAGATGATGTGCCGGAGGTCGTTGAGACGTCCGGGATTGGCCGGCTTGCCGGCGGCCAGCCACGCCTCGCGCGACTGCCCGCCTTTCCAGGCGCGGGTGGTGAAGCCGAGGATCTCGACCTTGACGCCGCAACGCTCCAGCGTGCGCGCCAGAATGTCGGCGCAGGTCGCCGCGACCGTGATCGGGCGGCCGCGCATCGAGCCGGAATTGTCGAGCAGCAGCGTCACCACGGTATCGCGGAACGTCGCCTCCTTCTCGTGCTTGAACGAGAGCGGATGATAGGGATCGGTCACGACCCGCGGCAGACGGGCGGGATCGAGAATGCCCTCCTCCAGATCGAATTCCCAGGCGCGGTTCTGCTGCGCCATCAGCCGGCGCTGCAAGCGGTTGGCGAGCCGCGCCACGATGCCCTGGAGATGCGCGAGCTGCTTGTCGAGATAGCTCCGCAGCCGTTCGAGTTCGTCGTGATCGCAAAGATCTTCGGCCGCAATCACCTCGTCGAATTTGGGCGCAAAGGCGTGGTATTCCGGACCGCGCGGCTCGTTCTTGCCGTGCGCGTTCGGCCGCGTCGCCTCACCCGGCGTTTCATCGTCGCCGAGTTCGCCATCGTCGAACGTGTCGGAGGTCGAAGCCTGCGCGCTCTCCATCGCGCTGTCCGAAATTTCCTCGGTCGTGGCCTGCGCCTGGTCGGCGCTCATCTCCTGCGCGGCATCGGATTCCGGCGAACCATCGGCGCCGGACTGGTCGTTTTCGCCCTCGCGGCTGTCGTCCTGGTTCTCGTCCTCGTCGGCTTCCGCATCGCGGTCATCGCCGAGTTCAAGCGCCGACAGCAAATCGTGCACGGCGTCGCCGAATTTCGCCTGATCTTCAGCCAGGCGATCGAGCTGGTCGAGCCGGGCACCGATCTTGTCTTCGAGGAACGGACGCCACAGATCGACCATCTTGCGGGCCGCGGTCGGCGGGGCCAGCCCGGTCAGCCGCTCGCGCACCAGCATGGCCAGTGCATCCGACAACGGCGCATCGGCGCGATCGGTAATCTCGTCAAACTTGCCGCGATGAAAATGATCGTCGAGCATCGCGGTGAGGTTCTTGGCAACGCCCGACATGCGCCGCGAGCCGAGCGCTTCGACGCGCGCCTGCTCGACCGCCTCGAACACACCACGCGCCTGCGGATTGCCGGGCATCAGCTTGCGATGCACTTTCGGGTCATGGCAGGCGAGCTTGAGCGCGATCGAATCGGCATGGCCGCGGACGATCGCTGCGTCGCGCTTGGTCATCTTGCGCGGCGGCTCCGGCAACCGCGCCTTGCCTGGCGCCAAACCCGGCCGCTCGGCGGCGAACGACACTTCAAGTTCCGGCTTTTTCGCAATCGCGCGCAGGCACGCGGTGACCGAGCGCTTGAACGGCTCGGTCGGCGCTTCCTTGGGTCCAGTGCGAAACTTGCTGTTTGATGTGCTCATAGTGTCTTCGTAAGCCAATGGCGCGTCACGCCACGAGGATAACCGTCAATCGAACCGAACGCCTTGTAACCGCATTTGCGATAGAAGCCGGGCGCCTGGACACTCATGGTATCGACATAAGAACGAATGGCCCCGAACCGGCGCGCCTCGTCCTCGATCTTCTTGATCAACCCCGCACCGTAACCCCTGGCGCGGAAGCGTCGATCGATCCAGAACAGCTGAATGAACAACACCGTCATCCACACTTCGCCGACGACGCCCCCGACGATCTTTTTCTTCTCACGGAGCGAGATGGCGAAGCGGCGGTATCGCTGCTTCCCCATCTTCTCCTCATTGTAGCGGATGAGGCCGCCGAACACCGCGCGCTTGGTCTCGCCGATCGTATGCTCGACGGCGATCGCCGGCATGGTTCAGCTCAGCGCTACGTTGACCGCGGACTCGGCAAGCTCGGCGTTGAAGCAGCGCTGATAGAATTCGGCCACCAGCGGCCTTTCCAGCTCGTCGCACTTGTTGAGGAAGGTGACGCGGAACGCAAAGCCGATATCACCGAAGATCTCCGAGTTCTCCGCCCAGGTGATCACCGTGCGCGGGCTCATCACCGTGGACAGATCGCCGTTGGCGAATGCGTTGCGGGTGAGATCGGCAAGCCGGACCATCTTGTTGACGATATCGCGGCCCTGAGGTGTACGATAATGATGAGCTTTCGCCAGCACGATCTCCACTTCCTCGTCGTGGGCGAGATAGTTCAGCGTGGTGACGATCGACCAGCGGTCCATCTGGCCCTGGTTGATCTGCTGGGTGCCGTGATAGAGGCCGGACGTGTCGCCGAGACCGACGGTGTTGGCGGTCGCAAACAGACGGAACGCCGGGTGCGGCTTGATCACCTTGTTCTGGTCGAGCAGCGTCAGGCGGCCGGAGACCTCCAGCACGCGCTGAATCACGAACATGACGTCGGGCCGGCCGGCATCGTATTCGTCGAACACCAGCGCGACGTTGTTCTGCAAAGCCCAGGGCAGGATACCATCCTTGAATTCGGTGACCTGCTTGCCATCCTTGACGACGATCGCGTCCTTGCCGACGAGATCGATGCGGCTGATATGGCTGTCGAGGTTGACGCGAACGCAGGGCCAGTTGAGCCGCGCCGCCACCTGCTCGATGTGGGTCGATTTGCCGGTGCCGTGATAGCCGGTGACCATGACGCGGCGGTTCTTCGCGAAGCCGGCGAGAATAGCGAGGGTGGTGGCGCGGTCGAAACGGTAATCGGAATCGACATCCGGCACGTGCGGGTCGACCTGCGAATAAGCCGGCACTTCAAGGTCGCTGTCGATGCCGAATACCTGCCGCACCGACACCTTCATGTCGGGCATGCCTGCGGGCTCTGTGGCTGTGGTCATGGCGGCGGTCGTCATCGGTCCTCCGAGGTCGCGGGCGCTCCCGAAACCAGATTTATGGATAAGGCTGCGGATGGGTAGCTCTAAAATGAAACCTACCAGAGAGCAGCGGTAGGAAGAAGCCCATGCCGCAATCAAAGTTCCGTTGAATAATCATAAACATAGTGGCTGGACGCAGTTTTGGAAGGCTGCCCTGCGAATCCCGTCAAGTCCAAGGCAAAGCCTCGCGCGACCAATGTCTGGCGGACGGGGTGGCGGCACTTTCCGGCCATCTGGCGAGTTGTATTAGGTCTGCGCGCCAAGCACCCTTCCCCCGAAATATAGGGAATTTTCGTGGCCTCACTGATCGACCCATTGATTGCCTTTGTCTCGGCCCACGCTTGGCTGGCCTATCTGACGCTGTTCCTGGCGGCGCTGCTGGAAGCGGTTCCGATCATCGGCGCGGTCGTTCCGGGCTCGACCATCATCTTCGCCCTCAGCGCATTGGTCCCGGGGGGCGAGCTGCAGCTGCCGTGGGTCCTGTTTGCCGCCGTCCTTGGCGCCCTGCTCGGCGACGGGTCGGCGTACATGCTTGGTCATCGCCAGCAACGCGAGCTCCTCAACGTCTGGCCGCTCTCGAGCCATCCGAACCTGGTCGCGCAAAGCGAGGCCTTCTTCCACCGCTGGGGTACACTCGCGGTCTTCTTCGCGCGCTTCGTGCCGCCGGTCCGGGCCTTTGTTCCGGTCACGGCCGGCGCGCTCGGAATGTCGCCGCCGAGTTTCTTTGGCGTCAATATTCCAGCCGTGCTGCTCTGGGCGCCGGCCCATGTGCTGCCGGGCGTGCTCGCGATCACAGCACTGCACCGCTATGGCGGGTTTGCGCCTCACGGCCACGTCGCCAAGCAATACTGGATCGCGACGGTTGTGGTCGGCGCTGTCATCGTCGCGCTGGTGACCTGGTCACGCCGTCGCCGGCGGGGTGGCACCCTGATGGAGCCTGCGGTTCAATCCGAACGCGGCAAGCTCTGATCCGTTTTACGCGCGCACGACCGTCTTCAGGTAGTTGTAGGCCTTGATGATCTCGATCAGGCGATCCTCGGTGGAGCGGTCGCCGCCATTGGCGTCGGGGTGATGTTGCTTGACCAACGCCTTGTACTTGGCCTTGACGTCATCGAGCGTCGCTTCGGCGCCAAGGCCCATAACCTGCAGCGCCTTCCGTTCGGCGTTCATGACCTTGCGCGTTTCCGGCTTGGCCTCCCGCGCGCCCGGACCCGGCCGCCATCTGCCGCGGCCATTGAGCTCGCTGAACATGTGGAACGGATCGGAAGCAGCCTCGAAATCGCCCTCGCCCTTCTTCGCGCCGTTGGCGCCCATCTTCCAGGTCGGGCGATGGCCGGTCAGCGCATCCTTCTGGTAGCGCGCGACGTCTTCCGGATTCATTCCCTGAAAGAAATTGTAGGACTGATTATACTCGCGGACATGGTCGAGGCAGAAATGCCAGTATTCGCGCGAGTTTTCGCGGCCCTTCGGCGCGCGGTGGGCGCCCTTGTTCTCGCACCCCGCCCACTCGCAGGCCACGGCTTCGACACCCGACTGCGCCTGGCGCTTCGCGCTCACCTTGGTCGGCTTGATGCGAATGGAGTCGAAGAATTTGGATGAATCAATCGGCATGCTGTCTTTGACTACGCAACGCTTCAGGCTTCAAGTCTTGACATTGCGAAACCGTTCACTCCGGGTAAGGCATTGACGAAAATTGACGGCAGACGTATTGCCGCAGCCATGAACACCAAAGCCAATATCACAAACAAGTTGCGCGAAGCTTTCTCGCCCGAAAGCCTCGACGTGTCGGATGAATCACATCTTCATGAAGGCCATGCCGGCCACAGGCCCGGCGGCGAGACACATTTCAGGATATATATTGTGTCTGATGCCTTCAAAGGAAAGAGCCGGCTGGAGCGCCACCGCATGATTAATACGACGCTCGCTGCGGAACTGGGCGGCGGCGTGCACGCGCTGGCGATCAAGGCGCAGGCGCCGGGAGAGGCCAACTGATCCGCTGGTCGTACGACGGGCGGCGCTCCCTCGGACAAGCCTGCCGAAACGGCGTATCGGCAGCCTGACCTCAAGAGATTTTGACTAAAAGGCCTTTTGACTAGAAGGCCTTGCCCGCTCGCCTCGGCATTTTCTCCGCACTGTCAGCCTCGCGCGGCACTGCGACGATCCGAAGCGCGGTGATACGGTTGCGCTCGCGTCGAAGCACACGGAAACGGAAGCCGTGGAAGGTGAAGCTCTGCCCGCGCTCGGGGATCGAGCGCGCCTCGTGGATCACGAGACCTGCAACCGTGGTCGCTTCCTCGTCGGGCAGATGCCAGTCCATGGCCCGGTTGAGGTCGCGGATCGGCACCGAACCATCCACGACGACCGAGCCGTCGGGCTGGGCGCGAACGCCGGCGACCACGACATCATGCTCGTCGGAAATATCGCCGACGATCTCTTCCAGAATATCTTCCAGCGTCACCATCCCCTCGACCTCGCCGTACTCATCGACCACGAGCGCGAAGTGGGTCTTGCGGCGGCGGAAAGCCTTGAGCTGCTCGGAAACCGGACGCATCTCCGGCACGAACCAGGGCGGCAGCATGATGGTGGTGACGTCGATCTTGGACGTTTCACCTTCGGATGCGCGGATGGCGCGCAACAGGTCCTTGGCGTGCAGCACGCCGATGATGTTTTCCGGCTTCTCACGCCACAGCGGAATGCGCGTGAACTCGGTCGCCAGCACCTCGCGCACCAGCTCTTCCGGCGGCAGGTCGGCGTTGATCATCACCATTTCGGTGCGGTGAACCATCACGTCGGAGACCTGAAGCTCGCGAAGGTCCAGCAATCCCCCGAGCATGTCGCGGTCCTGCTTCTCGACCTTGCCTTCGTGATGAAGCAGATCAACCGCGCCGCGCAGACGCTCGAACGGCGACAGGATCGGCTGATTGTGATTTGCGGTAGCGTTGAACAACCTCAGCAACAGCCGCACGATCCCTTCGACGACCGTGACCAGCGGCCCAAGCAGAACCATGGTCATCTTGATCGGGCGCGCGACCGCAAGTGCGACGCGGTCCGGCGCATTGATCGCGATCGTCTTCGGCAGCACCTCGGCAAAGATCACGACCAGCGCCGTCATCACGCCGGTGGCGTAGAGCACACCGACCTCGCCGAACCAGGCCGTGAAGATTCCGGTTGCCAGCGCGGAAGCTCCGATGTTGGCGATATTGTTGCCGAGCAGCAACGCGCCGATCAAGCGCTCGCGCATCTCCGACAGGCCGGAGACGATGATCGCGTCCGCATTGCCCTGCTTCGACAACCGCAGCATGCTGGCGCGCGAAGCGCCGGTCAGCGCGGTTTCACTGGCGGCGAAAAATGCCGACACCAGAAGACAGACCAGGACGATGGAAAACGTGATCCAATCCATGCGCGTCTATTCAATTGCCGAATCAGGCCCGAAGTTTGATTTTCAGAAAATCACGCACCAATGACGGCTCGACGTCAGGCGCAATGACAGCGCGGCCGATTGCTTCGAGCAGGATGAAGGTGAGCCGGCCGCGCTTGACCTTCTTGTCCTGCGCCATCAGCGCCATCAACGCGTCGGCGTCGGCCAGGCCTTCCTGGGTAAAACCTGCAATCTCCTGCAATGCCGTCGGCAAACCGACATCGGCCAGATGGCGCTTGATACGGATCGCATCGTCGTCCGCAATCATCCCAAGCTGCGCGGAAAGCTGCGCCGCCAGCACCATCCCGACGGAAACGCCCTCGCCGTGAAACAGCCGGTCGGAGAAGCCGGTCGCCGCTTCAAGCGCATGGCCGAAGGTATGGCCGAGATTGAGCAAAGCGCGCTCGCCGTTCTCCCGTTCGTCGCGCGAGACGATTGCCGCCTTGGCGCGGCAGGATGTCGCGATGGCATGCTCGCGCGCGCTGCTGCCGGAAAAGATGTCGGCGTGATTCTTCTCCAACCACGCGAAAAAAGCTTCGTCGCCGAGCAGGCCGTATTTGGCGACCTCCGCGTAGCCGGCGCGGAACTGACGGGGCGACAGCGTATCGAGCACGGCGGTGTCGGCGACCACCAGCACCGGTTGATGAAATGCCCCAATGAGGTTCTTGCCCTGCGGCGAATTGATGCCGGTCTTGCCGCCGACCGAGGAATCGACCTGCGCCAGCAGTGAGGTCGGCACCTGAACGAAATCGACGCCGCGGCGCAGGATCGCAGCCGCGAAGCCCGCGAGATCGCCGACCACGCCGCCGCCCAGCGCCACCACAAGGTCGTTGCGCTCGATTTTGGCCGCGATCAGGGCTTCGCTGACCCTCTCGAGAACCGCATAGCTCTTGGAGCCCTCACCTTCCTCGACGATCACATGGGAGGTTGCGATGCCCGCCTGCGTCAGCGACGCTTCTGCCGCTTTGAGCCAATGGCCGGCGACCGTGCGATCGGTGACGATGGCGGTCCGCGCGCCGGGCCGCAGCGCCGCAACGCGCTCGCCGAGCGAGGCCAGGACATCACGGCCGATCACGATGTCATAGGCCCGATCGCCGAGCGCGACGTCGACGGTGATCGGGTCGGTGTGCTTGAACGGCGCGGTCATTGCGCCGCGCCCAGGCTGTCGTCGCGTTGCGCCGCGCGGCCACCGCAAAGCTTTTCGTGCAAGGCATCGAGACATTCGTCGACGATCTTGTCGTGGGGAACATCGCGCGACCACACCGTCACATCGGCCAGGCTGTAGACCGGCTCGCGTTCCTTGATCAGCCGCTCGACCGTGGCCTCGGGATCAGCAGTCTGCAGCAATGGCCGGTCGGAGCGGCGCTTCACCCGCCGCATGATCACGTCGCTATCGACCTTGAGCCAGATCGAAACGGCCTTTTCGCGGATGCGATCGCGGGTTTCCTGCCGCATGACGGCGCCGCCGCCGGTCGCGATCACCGCCGGCCCATTGTCGAGCAGGCTCGCAATTACCCGCACCTCGCCATCCCTGAAATAGGGTTCGCCATATTTCGCGAAAATATCCGGAATCGGCATTCCGAAATGCCGCGCCTCGATTTCGGCGTCGGCATCGAGGAATGGCAGGCCGAGCCGGGCCGACAGCCGCCGTCCGATGGTGGACTTGCCAGCCCCCATCATGCCAACCAGCACGATCGAACGCGCGCCGAGGGCCGCCGCAATCTCGGCTTCCTGGGTGGCAGTGACGGCATTGGGCAGGACAATATCGGGCATTTTCTTCAATCGAGCGGCTGAGAATTCAAAGAGTGACCATAAACCCTTGCAACGAAATGTCGAACATGGTGGTAGTCAAATCAGGCCCATTTCGACAAATCTAGGGTTAATTCGCCTCTCGAGGCGGCCAGCCATTTAGCACATGCCGAGCCTGTTCCGCTTTTTGACCGTGGTCGCGATCATTGTGGGGGTCGTCTATGGGACGATTTTCGCGCTGGCGAACTTCGTCAATCCGAAGCCGCGCGAAATGACGATCAACGTGCCGCCGGACAAGTTCCTCAAGAAATAGCCGGATCCAGCCGGGAGGGGTTCGTCAAGGATTTGCGGGTTAGGGTTTGCGAATGCGCGCCAAGCCTTCCGATGAGACACTGATCGACCTGTTCCTCGACATGCTCGCCGCCGAGCAGGGCGCCGGCCGCAACACGCTCGACGCCTATCGCCGCGACCTCAACGACCTTTCCGCCTTTCTTGTCGGCGAAGGGCAGAGCTTCGCCGGCGCCGAGACGCAATCGTTGCGCGACTATCTCGCCGACCTCGACACCAGGGGTTTCAAGTCTTCGAGCGTGGCGCGGCGGTTGTCGGCTATGCGGCATCTGTTTCGCTTCCTGCTCAGCGAGCGGATTCGCAGCGACGATCCGGCGGCAATATTGTCCGGCCCCAAGCGCGGCCGCGGCCTTCCCAAGGTGCTCTCGATAGCGGACGTCGATCGCCTGCTGACGCACGCCAAGACGCTGGCCGGCGAGGCCAGCCCTTCGCCGCAGGCGCAGCTTCGCGCGATGCGGCTCTATTGCCTGCTCGAAGTGCTCTACGCGACGGGCTTGCGCGTCTCCGAACTGGTGGCGCTGCCGCTGTCGGCCGCGCGCAGCGACGCCCGCATGATCGTGGTGCGCGGCAAGGGCAACAAGGAGCGGCTGGTGCCGCTGAACGAGGCCTCGCGCCGGGCGATGGCCGACTACCTGGCGGCGATGGAGGCACTCAGGACGTCAAAGGCGAAAAACGCCGCCGTGTCGAAGTGGCTGTTTCCTTCCTTCGGCGAAAGCGGACATCTGACGCGCCAGCATTTCGCGCGCGACCTGAAGGAACTCGCGGCCTCGGCGGGCCTCGCGCCGCGCCAGATCTCCCCGCACGTCTTGCGCCACGCCTTCGCCAGCCATCTCCTGCACAACGGCGCCGACCTGCGCATCGTCCAAACGCTGCTCGGCCACACCGACATTTCGACCACGCAGATCTATACCCACGTGGTCGAAGAACGCCTGAAAAGCCTGGTGCGTGATCTGCATCCGCTGTCCGAGGGATAGCGGGGCGATCCACACTCGCCCCGGGCGAACTTCTTGACTTCGGCCGCGTCTCCCCCGAAAGAGCTTTTCCGCCCGCTCCCCGGCGCGTGTTCGGCCGAGGGGGTGACGCCCGACCTTCGAGCCCACGCTAACTATCTGAAGATACGTACTTTCCTAAGCCACCCCCAGCGCCGCTTCGACCGCGGATAGCTTCGTCTCTATATTGTCTTGATGCCGGATCACATGCGCAGCTACCTCGATTTCGAAAAGCCCGTCGCCGAACTCGATTCCAAAATCGATGAATTGCGCGTGCTCGCGGCCTCCGGCAGCGACATCGGCGAGGAGATTTCGCGGATCGAGGAGAAGGCCGCGCAGGCGCTCGCCGACCTCTATGCCGGGCTGACCCCGTGGCAAAAGACGTTGGTGGCGCGCCATCCGCAGCGGCCGCATTTCACCGATTTCATCAACGGGCTGATTACGGAGTTCACACCGCTCGCCGGCGATCGCAAGTTCGCCGAGGACGAGGCGTTGGTCGGCGGCTTTGGCCGCTTCCAGGGCGAGAGCATTTGCGTGATGGGCCAGGAGAAGGGCGCCAGCACCGATTCCCGGATCAAGCATAATTTCGGCATGGCGCGTCCGGAGGGCTACCGCAAGGCAGTGCGACTTATGGAGATGGCCGACCGCTTCGGCATTCCCGTGCTGTCGATCGTCGATTCCGCCGGCGCTTATCCCGGCATCGGCGCCGAGGAACGCGGCCAGGCGGAGGCGATCGCGCGCTCGACCGACGCCTGCCTTGCACTCACCGTGCCCAATGTCGCGATCATCACCGGCGAGGGGATGTCCGGCGGCGCCATCGCGATCACCACGGCCAACCGCGTGCTGATGTTCGAGCATGCGATCTACAGCGTGATTTCGCCAGAGGCCGCCTCCTCGATCCTGTGGCGCGACGGGACCAAGGCCCAGGAGGCGGCCACCAATATGAAAATCACCGCCCAGGACATGCTGCGATTCGGCGTGATCGACCAGATCCTGAAGGAGCCGGTCGGGGGCGCCCATCGCGACCCCGCGGCCATGATCGCCAGCACCGGCGAGGCGGTGGCGCAGGCGCTCAGCGAGTTCAAGCAGATGGACGCCGAGGCGATTCGCAAGCAACGGCGGCAGAAATTCCTCGATATTGGCCGCAAACCGTTCTGACGACTGATCTTCGCGAACGCCCTCGCCTTATTCCAGCCGCAATTGCGCCGTGCGCCAGCGTTTAAACTCTGTTGACTATGCCTGATGGCGCGCGGGTCACACCGGCCAGCTCGGCTTGCGACGGCAGGGCCTTTAAGGGTAAAGTTTTATTCAATGGCTTCAGGGCATCGACGCTGGTTTGGGGTGCGAGATTTGCCCGTTGGGTGTGGAGCTTTGCATTGATTCGTCGCTCGCTCGTTCGCGCGCTCATGACATCTGTCGCGCTGTCGGCAGGTGCGCTTCTCGCCGGCTGCAATAGCGACGAGATCGGCTCGCTCGCCACCAACGCCAAGGCCAACCAGCCGGTCCCGCCCAAGCTGATCGCGGCGATGGTCGAGAAGAACATGGATCTGCAGTCGCCGATCCTGATCCGCCTGTTCAAGCAGGAAGCCGAGCTGGAAGTGTGGAAGCAGGACCGCACCGGCCGCTTCGCGCTGCTCAAGACCTATCCGATCTGCCGCTGGTCCGGCGATCTCGGCCCGAAAGTCCGCGAAGGCGACCGCCAGGCGCCGGAGGGCTTCTACGCCATCACGCCGGCGCAGATGAACCCGACCTCCGCCTACTATCTTTCCTTCAACACCGGTTATCCGAATGCCTATGACCGCTCGCTCGGCCATACCGGCTCGGAGCTGATGGTCCATGGCGACTGTTCATCGCGCGGCTGCTACGCCATGACCGACGAGCAGATCGCGGAAATCTACGCGCTCGGACGCGAGTCCTTCTTCGGCGGCCAGAAATCGTTCCAGTTCCAGGCCTACCCGTTCCACATGACGGCGCTCAACATGGCGCGGCACCGCAACAGCCCGCACATGGCCTTCTGGAAAATGATCAAGGAAGGCAACGATCATTTCGAAGTGACGAAGCAGGAACCGAAGGTCGACTTCTGCGAGAAGAAATACGTGTTCGATGCGGTGAAAGCGCCGGACGCCAAGCGTGATCCTGTGTTCGAAGCCTCGTCGAAGTGCCCGGCCTATGTCGTTCCGCAAGAAGTCGCTGACGCCGTCCGCGAGAAGCAGGCGGCCGACGACGCCGAATTCGCCAAGCTGGTTTCCAAGGGCACGCCGATGGCCCAGCTCAACACCGGCATCGATGGCGGCATGCATCGGGTGTTCGCCGCCCGCGTCCCGAACGGCAATACCGGCCTTTCCGAAGCCGGTCCAACTCCGTCGGTCTTCAACCCGCCGGAACGCGCACCCGGCACCATCCCGCTCGATCACGTCAACCCGCCGCGGGGGTCCGTGACGTCGCCGGATGATCCGCTCACGGCCTCGCTCTCGTCGTCTTCGACACGGGTCGCCGCTGCGCCAAGCGGCGAGTCGGAAGGCTTCTTCTCGAGCCTTTCCCGCGCCTTTGCCGGCAGCGCGTCCGCGGATGCGACCACGGCCACAACGCCGCCGCCACCGACCCCGGCCAAGCCGAAGGTCGCCGACGTCAAGCCGCGGCTTGAGGCCGCCAAGCCGGCGAAGGAAACCAAACAGGCTTCGGCGAAACCGGCCGCCAAGCCTGCTGCGACCGAGACCGCGGCTGCGACCCCAGCGCCAGCCGCCGCACCCGCGGCATCACAACCTGCAACGAGCCTCGTGGCCGGCGCCCAGCCGATCGTGTCGTCGAATTCGTTCGACAGCCGCTTCTCGGCCGCGAAGTAAGCCTCCACTCCGACTGAACTGACGAAGCGCAATCACTTCGATCGCGCTTCAGGGTTGTTTTCGGCGCATGGTCTTTTCCGAAAACCCGTTCACGCTTTCCGGATCCTGCATTAGTCTCTGGCCCAACGAAAAAGAACGCCGGGTCGGCCTCGCCGATCGCGCGACGAAAAATGGGGAGAGGCCCATGGCCAAATCGGAAACACCCGGGCTGCACCGCCGCCGGTTTCTGAAAGGAATGGTCGCAGCTGGAGGCGCCAGCGTGGCCGCGCCGAGCACAACCCGCGCGCAAACCTCTCCTGCCGCCAAGACCAATGCGCCGACGCCTGACGCAGCCACACGGGTCAAGGAGCGCGAGCGTCCGCCGGAGCTCGAGCGGCTGACCACGGAAAAAACCGGCTCCGATTTCATGGTCGACGTCTGCAAGACGCTCAACATCGACTACATGGCATCCTGCCCCGGCTCGACGTTCCGCGCCCTGCAGGAAAGCTTCATCAACTATGGCGCCAACAAGAAGCCGGAATGGCTGACCTGCCTGCACGAGGAAGTCTCGGTCGGGATGGCGCATGGCTACGCCAAGGTCGCCGGCAAGCCGATGGCGGCGATCATGCACGGCACCGTTGGCACGCAGCACGCCTCGATGGCAATCTACAACGCCTATTGCGACCGCGTTCCGATGCTGCTTTTCACCGGCAATGCTGGCCCGCTCAACGAGCGACGGCCCGGCGTCGAATGGTTCCACAGCGTGCAGGACGGCGCCGCCACCGTGCGCGATTTCGTCAAATGGGACGACTATCCGATGTCGTTGCAGCATTTCGCCGAATCGGCCGTGCGCGGATACGCGCTCAGTTGCGCGCAGCCGTCCGGGCCGGTGTTTATCGTCGCCGACAGCAAGCTTCAGGAAGACCCGCTTGAGGAGCGCGAGGCGCGCAAGCTCAGGATCCCGCGCCTGACGATGCCTGCGCAGACCACGGGCGATCCGAACGCGCTGCGCGAGGCCGCCAAGATGCTGGTGGCCGCCGAGGCGCCTGTGATCATCGCCGACCGCTATGCGCGCTCACAACAGGCCATGGCGGATCTGGTGCGGCTGGCCGAGCTGTTGCAGGCGCCCGTGATCGACAACCGCGCGCGCATGAACATGCCGAACACCCATTACCTTTGCCAGTCGGAGCGCGCCGGCGCCTTGCTCGCCCAGGCCGATTGCATCCTGTCGCTCGAGCCGGTCGATCTGTTCGGCCAGCTCAACACGATGCGCGATCAGCTCGAACGCACGGACTCGCCGAAGATCAGGCCGGGTGCGAAGGTCATCAGCATCTCGACGCACGATCTTTTGATGCATGCCAACTATCAGGATTTTCAGCGTTACGCCGCGGCCGACCTCAGCATCACCGCGGACGCGCAGACCACGTTGCCTTCCCTGATCGAGGCCGTGCAGCGCGAGACCTCCTCGTCAGGCAAGAATGCCAACGAGACGCGCGGCGAGAAGCTGCGCCGGGCTTATCAGGGCATGCTCGAGCGCGAGCGCACCGAAGCCACCTTTGCCTGGAATGCGAAGCCGATCTCGACCGCAAGGCTCTATATGGAGCTGTGGGCGCAGGTGCAGATGGAGGACTGGGCGCTGGTCGCCGATGGCGATTTCTCCTCGCGCTGGCCGCACCGGCTGTGGCCGCTGGAAAAGCATTATCGCTTCATCGGCGGTTCCGGCGCCTATGGCGTCGGCTATCAACCGGTCGCGGCGCTCGGCGCGGCGCTGGCCCACCGCGATGCCGGCGGCGGCCGCGTCGTGATCAATGTCTGCGGCGACGGCGAGTTCAACATGGCGCCTCATACGCTGTGGACCGCCGCCCATCACGGCATCCCCTACCTGACGATCATCCAGAACAACCGCGCCTATCATCAGGAGATCATGCACGTGCAGCGGATGGCGAACCGGCACAATCGCGGCATTCGCAATGCATCGATCGGCACGACGATCGACAATCCGAACATCGATTATGCAAAGATCGCGCTTGGCTATGGCGCGATCGGCATCGGGCCGATCGACGACCCGAACGATCTGGCCGACGCGTTCCGCAAAGGCATCGCCGCCGTAAAGGCTGGCCAGCCCGTGCTGATCGACGTCGTCACGCAGCCGCGCTGAGGGTGACCGTTATGAAACAATCCTCACTCGCTCTCGCGCTTTTGATGTTGACCATCGCCTCCGCATCGGCACAGCAGGCCCAGATTTCGGGCAATGTTGCCCACGGCAAGACGCTCTACCAGGAAACCGGATGCTATCAATGCCATGGCCTGGCAGGCCAGGGCGCGCCGAGGACAGGCCCGCGCGTGTCGCGCACCGAATTTCCGTTCGACGGCTTCGTCAATCAGCTCCGTCGTCCCGCCGATCAGATGCCGCCCTATGAGGCGACCGTGCTATCGGACCAGGACGCCGCCGATATCTATGCTTATTTGCGGCAGATGCCGCCGCCACCGGACGCCAGCAGCATTCCGCTGCTGAAGACCGCGCGTTAGGTGACAGACAAACGTCGTCATTGCGAGGCGCGTCAGCGCCAGAGTCTTATGAGGCCTAAAACTGGATGGCTTCGCTAACGCTCGCGATGACGGAATCGCGGCGACCGTGAGAGCTTTTCGCCCTCACGCATATTTGCCGTGGCAGTGCTTGTACTTCTTGCCCGAGCCGCACGGACAATCCTCATTGCGGCCGACCTTGCCCCACGTCGCCGGGTTCTTCGG
>NZ_DASSRP010000396.1:0-13343 GCF_035701725.1 Bradyrhizobium sp. | reverse complement strand
CCGGATCGTCGCGATCGATCATCGCGCGCAGGAATTGCTTCACCGCTTCGAGCCCGGCCGGCTCGATGCCGCGCAGCGCGCGGTTAAGCCGCTCGGTCTGTAATCCTGCGAGCTTGGTCACCAGCGCCTCGCCCTTGGCGGTGGCGAAAAGAAGGCGCTGGCGCCGATCGTTGTTGCCGGCCTTCTGCACGATGTAGCCTTCATCGAGCAGTTGCTTGAGCACGCGCCCGAGCGACTGCTTGGTGATGCGCAGCACATCGAGCAGGTCGGCGACCTTCAGGCCGGGATAGCGATAGACGAAATGCATCACGCGGTGATGCGCCCGTCCGAATCCGAAGGCTTCCAGCTCGTGATCGGCGTCGCCGACGAAATCGCGATAGGCGAAAAACAGGAGCTCGATGACGTCCCAGCGCAGGCTGGCGGGGGCCGCAGCCGAACGTGGCTCGCTGGCTTTCACGCCGGCGGCCGTGGATGCGCCTGATAAAATTATGTCAGCCATATTGACGTATCTTGGGTTCAATGTTACAAAACCATCGCCCGTGACGAAATATTAGGTCGTTTCAAGCGGGCGGTGATGCTATCGGCGCCGGCCAATGAAGGCCGGAAGGCAACCGAGCCTTCGATTGGGGTGACCCTACGATTGTCGAGCGGCATTTCGGCAAACATACTGGACTTCCGCGCCTCACAAAAGCATGTCCTCGGATGTGCCGGGTGGACGACTTGCCGCAAGGCGGGTGGCGGAGGGTCCGGATCCATCGCGCTGGCAAGCCCGGCAACAGGCAGACCGGGCCACCAGCGGCAGCGCCGGTCCACCAGCGACGAGAACAATGGAAACGAGGCAATGAGTTTGAAATTCGATATTCGGCCGACCCCACATCCGACGCCCGAAAAGGAGCGCGCGGCCAAGCTGGAAAATCCGGGCTTCGGCCGCGTTTTCAGCGACCACATGGCCATCGTCCAATATACCCAGGGGCAGGGCTGGCACAGCGCGCGGATCGAATCGCGGGCGAACTTCCCGCTCGATCCGGCCGGCGCCGTGCTGCACTACGCGCAGGAGATCTTCGAGGGCCTCAAGGCCTATAAACGCGACGATGGCGGCGTGAACCTGTTCCGACCCGACGCCAATGCGAAGCGCTTCCAGGATTCAGCCGAACGCATGGCGATGGCGAAACTGCCCGAGGACGTCTTCATCGAGGCGGTCGAGCAACTCGTGCGCATCGACCGGGCCTGGATTCCCGGCGGCGAGGGCAGCCTTTATTTGCGGCCGTTCATGATTGCGAGCGAGGTGTTCCTCGGCGTCAAACCGTCCGCCGAATATATCTTTTCCGTGATCGCCTCGCCGGTCGGTTCCTACTTCAAGGGGGGGCCCGCGCCGGTCTCGATCTGGGTGTCGGAGAATTACACGCGCGCGGCGATCGGCGGCACTGGTGCGGTCAAGTGCGGCGGCAATTATGCCGCAAGCCTGCGCGCCCAGGCCGAAGCCATCGAGCACGGCTGCGATCAGGTGGTGTTCCTCGATGCGCTCGAACGCCGCTACGTCGAGGAACTCGGCGGCATGAACGTCTTCTTCGTGTTCGACGATGGCGCGATGCTGACGCCGCCGCTCGGCACCATCCTGCCCGGCATCACCCGCGACTCCATCATTGCGCTGATGAAGGATTCCGGCACCAAGGTGCGCGAGGAAGCCTATTCGATCGACCAGTGGCGCAAGGATGCCGCCAGCGGCAGGCTGAAAGAGGCGTTCGCCTGCGGCACCGCCGCCGTGATCTCGCCGATCGGCAAGGTGTGTTCGGCCAGCGGCGATTTTTCGATCAGCGGCGGCGCAGCCGGTCCCGTCGCCATGGGCCTGCGCAAAAAGCTGGTCGATATCCAGTACGGCCGCACCAACGATCCGCATAACTGGATCAGGAAGGTGTTGTGAGCTCTTCCCCTCTCCCCTTGTGGGAGAGGGTGCCGAGCGAAGCGAGGCGGGTGACGGGTGTCCTGCTGAGCCAAACCCCTCATCCGGCTCAATCTGCCTGCGGTCGATTTCGCCACCTTCTCCCACAAGGGGAGAAGGGAAGGAAGCAAGGTTGCCGCCCCGCGTTTCCGCTGATACCAACGCGCGCATCATGGCCGACAAACCGAAAAAGCCGCAAAAGCTGAAAGCGCGCCTGCCGCGCGGGCTCGAAGACCGTGGTCCCGCCGCGATCAACGCGACGCGGCAGATGGTGGAGAATATCCGCGCCGTCTATGAGCGCTACGGTTTTGAGCCGGTCGAGACGCCCGCGATCGAATATACCGATGCGCTCGGCAAGTTCCTGCCCGATCAGGACCGGCCGAACGAGGGCGTGTTCTCGTTCCAGGACGACGACGAGCAGTGGCTGTCGCTGCGCTACGACCTCACCGCGCCGTTGGCGCGTTATGTCGCAGAACGCTACGGCACCGAAAACCTGGTGCTGCCTTATCGCTCCTACCGTTTCGGCTACGTCTATCGCAACGAAAAGCCGGGACCCGGCCGCTTCCGCCAGTTCATGCAGTTCGACGCCGACACGATCGGCACCGCGGCCGGCGGCCAATCGAGCGCGGCGGCCGACGCCGAAATGTGCATGATGGCGGCCGACACGATGGAAGCGCTCGGCATTCCCCGCGGCTCCTATGTGGTGAAGGTCAATAACCGCAAGGTGCTCGATGGGGTCCGCGACGCGCTCGGCATCGCCGACGACGGCCAATGGCTGACGGTGATGCGCGCGGTCGACAAGCTTGACCGGCTCGGCATCGCCGGCGTGAAACAATTGCTCGGCGAAGGCCGCAAGGACGAGTCCGGCGATTTCACCAAAGGCGCTGGATTGAAGGACGCGGACATTGCGCTCGTGGTTTCGTCGGTCGAGCAGGGCGATGGGCCGATCGACCCGCGATTGCAGGACAGCAAGATAGGCCAGCAGGGCCGCGAAGAGCTGGACGACATCGGCAGGCTTGTCGCGGCATCCGGCTATGGCTCGGATCGAATCATGATCGATCCCTCGGTGGTCCGCGGGCTCGAATATTACACCGGCCCGGTGTTCGAGGTTGAACTCCTGCTCGACACCAAAGACGAGAAGGGCCGCCCGGTGCGGTTCGGCTCGGTCGGCGGCGGCGGACGCTATGACGGCCTGGTCTCGCGCTTCCGCGGCGAGGTGGTGCCGGCGACCGGATTTTCCATCGGTGTGTCGCGCCTGCAGGCCGCGCTCACGCTGCTAGGCAAACTCAATACGCGGCCCGAGTCCGGACCCGTGGTCGTCACCGTGTTCGACCGCGACCGTGTCGCCGACTACCAGAAGATGGTCGCTGCCTTGCGCAATGCCGGCATCCGCGCCGAGCTCTATCTCGGCAACCCCAAGAACATGGGCAACCAGCTCAAATATGCCGATCGCCGCAACGCGCCGTGCGTGATCATTCAGGGTTCCGACGAGAAGGCGAAAGGCAAGGTGCAGGTCAAGGATCTCATTCTCGGCGCCGGCCTCACGTCGACCGAAGACCGCGACGCGTATCTGAAGAAGCAGGCCGAGGCGCAAGAAGAGGTCGACGAAAGCGATCTGGTTGCGGCCGTGCGCAAAATACTGGCACGGCATGCGGTAACGTGGCTCAGCTGAATTCGCGACGGCCGGGCTTGACCCGCGCATCCATCTCTTCAAAAAATGCCCGGCCCGCCAACAGGACGGGTCGCGACAGCGAACGAAACATAAGGAGTCTGGGATGCCCGAAATCACCGTCAGCATGGCCGCTGGCCGCACCGACGAACAGAAGGCCGGCATGATGCGCGACATCACGCAGGCGCTGGTCAAGAACCTCGGCGTCGACGCCGACGCTGTCGTGATCCAGATCAACGAGGCGCCGCTCGCCCACAAGATGAAGGGCGGCAAAACCTTCGTCGAGCGCGCCGCCGCCGCGAAGAAGTGACGCGCAGCGTCATTCCGGGGCGCGCATCGCGCGAACCCGGAATCTCGAACCTCATATCGAGATTTTCGGATCGGTCCGTGTGCCACGGACCGTCCGGAATGAGGGACAAGCAGGTGATCCCATGGACGCACGCGACGTCATCAAGATCGGCATGAGCGCCGAACGCAGCCTGATCGTGCCGAGCGAGCGCACGGTCGGGCATTTCGTTGCCGGCATGCCGATGGTCTATGCGACGCCAATGATGATCCTGGAGATGGAGCTGGCTTCGGCCGACGCCATCAAGCCATGCCTCGAGCCGGGCTGGGTTACGGTCGGCACCGAGGTCGACATCCGCCATCTGGCCGCAACGCCGGTCGGCACCACCGTGCGCACCATCGCGCGGGTGGTGGCGGTGGAGCGGCGGGTGATCCGGTTTGAAGTCGAGGCGTTCGACGAGAAACGGCGGATCGGCGAGGGCCGTCATGCCCGTGGCCTCGTCAATATCGAGGCGTTCACCAAGCAGTTCGGACAGACGTAATGCTCGTCGTCATTGCGAGCGCCAGCGAAGCAATCAGATAGGTCCTGTCATTCCGGGATGGTGCGTTGGCACCAGACCCGGAATCTCGAGATTCTCCGATGTGCAATTGCACATCGTCCTTCGCTTCGCGCCCCGGAATGGCCGACGGTCACTTCGCCAGTTCCTTGGAGCGGCGCGTTGCGGCCGCGACCGCGCGCGTCATCAACGCGCGCAATCCGTCTTCGCCCATCAAGACCTCTAGTGCTGCCGCCGTGGTGCCGCCGGGGGACGTGACGTTCTGGCGCAGCGTGGCGGCGGCAAGCTCCGAGCGATGCAACAGTTCGCCGGAGCCGGCGACGGTTTCGCGCGCCAGCATGATCGCGAGCGCCTCCGGCAAACCTGCGGCGATGCCGGCGCGCGCCAGTTCCTCGGCGAGCAGGAACACGTAGGCCGGGCCCGAGCCGGAGACGGCGGTCACAGCGTCGATCAGGCCTTCGTCCGTGACCCATTCGACCGAGCCGGTGGCGCGCAACAGGCCGTCGGCGACCTCGCGCTGCGTGGCGTCGACGTCTGCAGCGGCCACCGCCACCGTGATGCCGCGGCCGATCGCGGCCGGGGTGTTCGGCATGGCCCGCACGATGTGGCCGCCCAGCACTTCGCCGAGCGAGGTGATCGTCATTCCCGCCATGATCGAGACCACGAGCGTCGCCGCTTCGAGATAGGGTTTCAGCGCCGGTCCCGCCTCGCGGAAGGCCTGCGGTTTCAATGCCACCACGAACGCCGCGACGGTTCCGCACTGGTGCGGCGAGGCGTTGAGGCGCACGCCTTTGACCAGATGGCTGCGGATATCATTCGAGGGCTGCGGCTCGATCACGACGACGCGGCGCGGGTCGAGGCCGCGCGCCAGCCAGCCCGACAGCATGGCTCCGCCCATCTTCCCTGCGCCGGCGAGCACAACGGTGCCGTTGATCTGAGCGAGAGGCCGAACGCCGGTCATTGCGATTTCCCCGAGTGGATTGCTCTCGGCAACATATTCGTCATGGCCGGGCTTGTCCCGGCCATCCACGTCTTTTCTTTGTTCAATTGAAGCAAGACGTGGATGCCCGGACCAGGTCCGGGCATGACGACCGAGATATGGGAAGGCCTTACGCCTCGCCCTCGGTGTCGAACATCGCCGCCGTCATGGCTTCGGCCGCGGTCTTGCCGGCCCAGACCACGAACTGGAACGCCGGATAATAGCGCTCGCAGGCGTGCAGCGCGCTGACCAACATGGTCTCACACTGCGCGGTGGACGCCTGGCTGCGGCCGGGCAGCACCAGCGCCTGGCGGTACATGATCATGCCGGTGTGGGTCCAGATATCGAAATGCCCGACCCAGAGCTGTTCGTTGATCGCCGCGATCAGCCGCTGCACTTCGCTGCGGCGGGCTTCCGGAATCTTCATGTCGAAGGCGCAGGCCAGATGCAGCGCCTCGATCTCGTTCATCCAGGTGAAGGAAAGCTGGTAGTCGGTCCAGTTGCCTTTGGAGACGATCGTTATCTCGTCTTCGCCGGAGCGTTCGAACGCCAGGTTATTGTCGGCGGCGACGTCCTCGACGATTGCAAGAGGATTGTTCGGGGAATCGATGATGCCTTCGAGGAGGGACATGCCGTCTCGACCTTGCCTTTTCAAATTCGGATACGAGCGATACGCGATACGGCACGCCGACATGCGCCCTGATCGCGCGCCGTGGCGGCTCGCACGCCCCGATGATCCTTTCGCATCGGGATCAGGGCTTGCCGGGACGAAGTGATGTGATTTGCGGAATCGGCGCAACGCCGCGGTGAGTCCATCCACAGGCTTGGGCCAAATCGTCCACAACTCTTCGTGCGCGTTAACTTTTGCGAGGAGAACAAATCGGAATCAGAATCTTCCGCTGGTCAAATCGTTAACTTTTGATTCCTCGGGAACTGCCGCGCCGCGCCGAGCCGGCCTGGACCGCCTCATCGGTTCTTGCTGCCGCTGCCGCCGCTCGCCATATTCGCCGCATGGGCCGTGTTCTTTCGCGAGCCGCACGCCGTGAAACGAGGGAAATATGAATCAGACGTCGCAGGAAGGCGCGGGCGAAATCGGCAACTTCGCCACTCAAGACGCGGTTGCCCATCCGCGCTTTGCGAAACCGCAGCGCGTCGCCTTCGTGCAGTCGGCCTGGCATCGCGACGTGGTCGCCGAGTGCCGCGAAGCTTTCCTCAAGGAGATCGAGGCGCGCCACATTGCCCGCGCCCATATCGACGTGTTCGAGGTCCCCGGCGCCTTCGAAATCCCGCTGCATGTGCAGCTTTTGGCCAAGACGCGCCGCTACACGGCGATCGTGGCGGCGGGCCTCGTGGTCGACGACGAGTACATCGCCGAGACGGTGATCCGCGCGCTGATGGAGGTGCAGTTGCGTACCGAGATTCCGGTGTTCTCGGCCGTGGTGACGCCACAGCAGTTTCGCGAAACGGCGGATGCGGATTTCCTGCGCCGGCATTTCGCCGCCAAGGGGGTCGAGGTCGCGGAGGCCTGCGCCAACACGCTGCTGAGCCTGGAGCGGCTGCGCGGACAGGTCGCGGCGGGCATCGTCTAGACCGACCCCCTGGTCCAGGAATGAGACAGAGTTTGACGCGCGCCGCCCCGGCGGGCGCGACGTTTTGCCCGGTTTCCGGTTAAGATTACGTCTTAACTAAAAATTAAGGATGGGTTTGCCGGGGCCCGGACCACCGCCTAGCGTGCCCCCAAAGACCGCGGCTGACGGTCGTAACAGTAACGGGTGTGTGCGTCATGAAGGCCAGAACCTACGGAATCCTCGTTGCATCCATCGGCGCGATCGCGCTGACGGTTGCCACGACCGAGACTTACGCCGCCTCGCGCGGCGCGCATTTTTCTTCCCATCGCCTGGCGGGGCACGCGTTCCGGCATCATCACCGAGGCCAAGACGGCTTTGTCTGGGCTGACGGCGGCTACTTTTATGGCCCGACCGGCGATGCCGTGGTCGACGGCGCGCCGCTGACCGGCGAAATCCGCAATTCGAACGCCAGCGATGATATTCCCTGGGATTGGGCGCATCGCTACCCGCCGCTGCTGGGTCCCTCGGGCCGGCCCTATGTTTCGAGCTGCGGTGCTGAGACCGTGACCGTCCCCGACGGCCGGGGCGGGACCGGACAGGTCAACATCACGCGTTGCTACTGAGAAGCCGAGAAGGGTTGTTGCGCGAAGCGGATACCCGCTTCGCGTCCGAACTTGATTCAATCAGGACAGGCTAGGTTAGGCGCTCAATCGAACAGGCTTGAAACCGACTCTTCGGCGGCGGTGCGGCCGATCGCTTCGGCGATCAGGGCCGAGATCGGCAGGGTGCGGATGTTGGGCGCCTTGATCACCGCTTCGGTCGGCTGGATCGAATCGGTGATGACCAGTTCCTTCAGCCGTGAAGAGGTGACGCGTGTGACCGCGCCGCCCGAGAGCACGCCGTGGGTGATATAGGCGTAGACTTCCTTGGCGCCGTTGGCGATCAGCGCGTCGGCCGCGTTCACCAGCGTGCCGCCGGAATCGACGATATCGTCGACCAGGATGCAGGTGTAGCCGGCGACATCGCCGATCACGTTCATCACCTCGGATTCGCCGGCGCGCTCGCGCCGCTTGTCGATGATGGCCAGCGGGGCGTTGATGCGCTTGGCGAGGCCGCGGGCGCGCACCACGCCGCCGACGTCGGGCGACACCACCATCACATTGCCGAGCTCGAAGCGTTCGCGGATGTCGCGCACCATTACCGGCGAGGCATAGAGATTGTCGGTCGGGATGTCGAAGAAGCCCTGGATTTGTCCGGCGTGCAGGTCGAGCGTCATGACGCGGTCGGCGCCGGCGTGGGTAATCAGGTTCGCGACCAGCTTGGCGGAAATCGGCGTGCGGGGACCGGCCTTGCGGTCCTGGCGGGCGTAGCCGAAATAGGGCACCACCGCGGTGATGCGGCGGGCGGAAGCCCGGCGCAGCGCATCCGTGATGATCAAAAGTTCCATCAGGTGGTCGTTGGCGGGGAACGAGGTCGACTGGATCACGAACACGTCGGAGCCGCGGACGTTTTCCTGGATCTCGACGAAAATCTCCATATCCGCAAAGCGGCGGACGATCGCCTTCGTCAGCGGCAGGTTCAGCGTGTTGGCGATGTCCTTCGCCAGCGCCGGATTGGAATTGCCGGCAACAAGCTTGATCGAGCCGTTCTTGGCCGACATCAATAATTCTCCCCGCGCCTTGCTGGAGACCACGTTCAGCATATCGCAAACCCTACGAAAGCGCGTTCCGATAAGCTGGTAGTTATCAAGCGCGTAGGCAGGCTGGCAACCCGTCCGCGTGGTTTTCCCGGGCAAAAATGCCCATTTCCACGCGGCTTTGGCTAATAGCGCGTATAGCAGAGCCTAATAGCTCGTGTAGGCGAGGGCGCCAGCGGCAATTTCGCCCGCTTGCGGCGCCGTCAGATCGTCGGCGCTGGCGACAGCCGGGGCGCGCCGAGAGGGCGTCGCAGGAAGCGCAGGTTGCGGCGCATCCGCCGGCGGGGTTCCATTGATCATGCCGGACAGGCCCGACAGGCCCGCTTGCGCGATCTTGCGCAGCACCAGATCGTCCGCCGCGGTCCAGGCGTCGCGCCCGGCCTTGCCGGCCGGCTCCTCGCCGGAAAGCCGCAGCGCCCGCTGCTGGTTCTGGTCGTAGACGTCCCAGACCCAGGCGATGGTGGTGCGTCCGTGGCTGACTTCTGCGGCGAGATAGCCGCGCACGCGGTAGGCGGCGCTGCCTTCGCGGGACACGATCGACAGGCTGCGCAATTTGGATTCGCTGTCCAGCATGTTCACCATGCGCTCGAACACCTGCGGTGGTGGGCCGTCGATGGACTCGAAGGCGATCGTCGGACCGCTCGTGCTGTTGCCGGCCATCGCGAAGGAATTGTTCGCTGATCCCCCGGCGCAGCCGCCGAGCGCGCAGGCGACCGCAAGCAGAACCGTGGCCATCGCGGCACGCGGTGCAATCCGGAAAACGCGAAACAGGATGACGGATAGATCGCCCATTCGCCAAAGCGATATCGTTAAAATCCATTAACGTCTAGGGCAGGGATACCACAACGCGAACGGCGATGCGCGTTCTGTTCACTGTTGGAGCTTGATCGGTTCGAACGCGATTTTTCGCATTAGCGTTAGCGCTCAAGAACTATGGCGTCAGCGTTCAAGAACTATGGCGTGAACGTGGCGGCCGTAGTCCGCTTCCTTGCGATGCACGGAGCGGCGATAGCTGAAAAAACGATCGTCGGAATAGGTGTCGATGCCGGTGTCGTCGACCAGCAGCACGCCGGCATTGGCAAGCCGCTGGCGGATGAAGCCGGCGAGATCGAACATTGCGTGGCCGTCGCGCGCGGCGGGTGCGAAGTAGCGCGCATTGTCCGCGTCAGTCGCGATGAAGCGTTCGACGAATTCGTTGCCGACTTCATAAGAGTGCTGGCGGATCAAAGGCCCGACCGCGGCGACGACATTGCCGCGATCGGCGCCAAGCTTTTCCATCGCCTCGACCGTGGCCTCGATCACCCCGGTCAGTGCGCCCTTCCATCCCGCATGCGCCGCGCCGATCACGCGGGCTTTGGCGTCGGCGAACAGAATGGGACCGCAATCGGCGGCGGTGACGCCGATCGCGAGACCTTCGGTTGCGGTGACGATGGCATCGGCCTTCGGACGGCGCGCGGTTTCCCACGGCTTCGAGGCGGTGACAACATCAGGCGAGTGAATTTGGAACACGGTGAGGAGGCGCTCGGGCGCAACGCGCAGGCTTGCCGCCATCCGCCGGCGGTTTTCCGCCACATGTTCGGGATTGTCGCCGGAGCCGACGCCGCCGTTAAGGCCGGCGTAAATCCCTTCGGAAACACCGCCGTCGCGGCTGAAGAAGGCGTGGCGCAGGCCGGGAATGGCCGCGAGCAGGGGAGATTGTAGCGTCATTTCGCGCACCTCTTTATCCCTCCCCCGCGAGCGAAGCGAGTGTGGGGAGGATGGCGCGTCGTGAGCGTAAGCGAACGGCGTGTCGGGTGGGGGAGTCTGTTTTCTCGAAAATCTCCAATAGAAAAGATTGTCTTGTTGAACCCCCACCCCTGCCTTTGCTTCGCTTCGGCCTTCCCTCCCCACAAGGGGGCGTGAAAAGAAGGCCGCGGGCCGCCAGAAGCAACGTGTCGTGTGTCATGACGGTTTCGCTTCAGTCTTGTCGTCGGGCGTCTCGTCGGCAAAGCCGGCCAGCGTCGTCATGCTGGGCTCGGAGATGCCGAGCACCTTGAACATCTGTCCCATGCCGCCGCGGCCGCCGCCAACCAGCCGTTTCAACGCGCTGGCAACGTCTTCGGCGGCCTCGCGGGTGGCCTTCGCCATCAAATTCACCGCACGGGTCTCGATCCCGAGCCGCTTGAGGAAATCACCTTGCGGCACCGGGCCGTGCACGCCGGCGCCGAGGTCTTCGGCGGCGCGCACCAGGGCCTGGAAATCGACATGCGCGGTGACGTCGGCTTGTCCTGGATTTTTCAAGGGGTCTGCAAAACTGTGCCGGGCGATCGCCTGGAACGTGTCGCCGGCATCGCTGCGGATATGGCCATAATCGATGATCAGCGCGGCGCCTTCCTGATCGCGGACGCGGCTTGCGATCTTCATGATCTCCGCATCCGGCCGCCATTCGAACACCGCACCGATCGGAGCCTCGCGCACCCAGGACGGCAGCAATATCTCGAAACGCGGGATCGGATCGCTCGCCATGCCGAAGACGAGCTTGCCGCTGTCGTCGAGTTCGACCGTGCGCTCGTGCCAGCCGTTCTCGGCCCTGACCGCCTGATGGATCGGCAGCACGTCGAAATATTCGTTGGCGAAGATCACCGAGGGTCCGTCGGGCACGTCGTCGATGCTGTCGTGCCAGGTGATGTTGCGCGAGCCCGTCAGCGCCGCTTTCTGCTTCTCGCGCAGCACCGGATTGACCTCGACGAGGTGGATGCTGAGCGCCTGATACAACGGCGGCAGCACCCGCAGCGCCCGCAGCGCGTCCGCCATCAGCGTGCCGCGGCCGGGGCCGATCTCGATCAAACGCAACAGCGGCGGTGAATCGATCGCCTTCCACACCGAGGCGGCCCACAGCCCGAGCAATTCGCCGAACATCTGGCTGACTTCCGGCGCGGTGATGAAATCGCCCTCGCGCCCGAGCGGATCCTTCGACAGGTAATAGCCGTGCTCGGGATGCATCAGGCACAGCTCCATGTAACGCCACACCGGGAGCGGGCCGGACGATTTGATCAGCTTCTTGATTTCCGCAAGGAGCGGGGACGTATCTGTCACGAAAGTTCCTGAACTGTTGCGGTCTTGGCCGCCTTGCGGCGCTTGGCCGCTGCAATAATGATAGCTCCGGCAATGATCATGGGCACCGAAAGCAGCATGCCCATGGTGAGCCCGCCCCACAAAAATCCGAGCTGCGGATCGGGCTCCCTGAAAAATTCACCGATGATCCGCGCAATACCATAGATCGCAATGAAGCTGCCGAGGATCAAGCCCGGCCGCTTCAGCGCGCCCATGCGAATCATCACGGCCAGAATGGTGAACAGCACGATGCCTTCGAGCGCAGCCTCGTAGAGCTGGCTCGGATGGCGCGGGATCGGCCCGCCATTGGGAAAGACCATCGCCCAGGGCAACGCGGGGTCCGCGGCGCGGCCCCACAATTCGCTGTTGATGAAGTTGGCGATGCGGCCGAGAAACAGCCCGATCGGTCCGACCGCGGTGACGATGTCGCCGAGCGACAGGATCGAGATGTTATTGCGCCGTGCAAACAGCATCACGGCGGCGACGCAGCCGAGAAAGCCGCCGTGAAACGACATGCCGCCCTTCCACAGCTCGAAGATCTCGGCCGGGTGGGCCAGGAAAAACATCGGATTATAGAACAGCACATAGCCGGTGCGGCCGCCGACGATGATGCCGATCGTCACCCACAGCACGAAATCGTCGAGCTGGGCGAGGGTGACCGGCGCAGGCCCGGCCCACAGTTTCTCATTCTTGATCAGCGCGCGCGCGTAGATCCAGCCGATGACGATGCCGCCGATATAAGCGAGCGCGTACCAGCGCACGACGAAGGGACCGATCGCAAAAGCGACGGGATCGAAGACGGGAAAGGCGATGGTCAGCAGGGGCATTCGCAGGTCGCGGGCTGGTGGCGTGACTGTAGCCAGCTTCTAGCACCAGTATCCGCCTTTGCCAGGCACTTTTGCGAGATGAATCAAAGCCAAGATGGGCTTGTGTGGAACGCAATGGATCGCCATTGTGCTGTCAACGACTGTGCGGACCGTTCAGGGAGGTGAGGAATGACCCAGACCAACAATCGGTTTTTCGACGAGATCGGGCGTTTGATGAACGATGCCGCCGGCGCCGCCCAGGGCGTCAAGCGCGAGGTCGACACTTTGATGCGCAACCAGGCCGAGAAAATCCTGCGCGACCTCGACGTCGTCAAGCGCGAGGAGTTCGAGGCGGTCAAGGACATGGCCCGTCTGGCGCGCGAGGAGAACGAAGCGCTGAAGGCGCGCATTGCCGCTCTTGAGACCAAGCTCGGCGGCAGCGCGTCGTGACGCCGGCGAACTGAAGTTTCCTGGCTGCTGGCGCCATGGCAAAGACCAAGCGCGACCTGCCCGTCATCGCGTTCAAATCGCAGGTGGCGTGGCACGACTGGCTCGCCTCGCAAGCGGTGGATTGCAAGGGCGTTTGGCTGAAGCTTGCCAAGAAATCTTCCGGCATCGTCAGTGTCTCAAAGGCGGAAGCCGTCGATACCGCGCTTTGCCACGGCTGGATCGACGGCCAGCTCGACAGCTTCGACGATCAACATTCGCTAGTGCGCTTCACGCCGCGCCGTCAGACCAGCAAATGGTCGGA
>NZ_DASSRP010000395.1:0-18023 GCF_035701725.1 Bradyrhizobium sp. | reverse complement strand
CGGCCGCTATATTCCGCCGGCTTCGCGACGCCGGCTTGCCGGCGGACCGAGGGCCCCTGTGGCGGAACTGGTAGACGCGCTCGACTCAAAATCGAGTTCCGCAAGGAGTGCTGGTTCGATTCCGGCCAGGGGCACCATCCTGCTTCGCGCGATGCGCTTCGCAGGGTTGTCTCAAAACGCGAAGCCGGATGCCTTCCGAAGGAGGGCTAACGCGACTTGGCGCAGCATCATCCCATTTGCGCTTGATCCCTCGCCTGGCCTTGCCAAGCGAAGCCGGTCGCCGGACTTTCAGCCGCTTTGCTCTCTCTGTCTTGGCCTTGGCTCTTTTGCCGGATCCGCCGTTGCGACCGGCGCCTCGCTTCATCACACGGGCCAGCGCCGCCACCGGTTCGTCGGCGACTTTCAAAATGCCATCAGATTGCGAGCCGCAAGCTCCTGACTTCGGGAAGCCGCGGGAACGCGCGGCGCCCGCGCTCGTTCTTTTCACAAGCAGGATGTGAAAGGCCGCGGATGTGAGGAGAACGACGAAACATTGGTGCATCGCGCTCGCGATGGCATTGGTGGCGAGCGCCGCATCCGCTGCCAAGCTCGATCCGGCCGCCATCAATGACGCGACGCCACCCGAAAAGACCATTCCGGGCGACAAGCCGACGCCGTTCGGTGTTCGGCTGGAAGTTCTGCTCGACCGCGCGCACTTCTCGCCCGGCGAGATCGACGGCAAGTTCGGCGAGAACGCCAAGAAAGCGCTGCGCGCCTACGCCGAGGCGCAGCAACTCCCCGCCTCCGACCATCTGATCGACGAGGCCTTCAAGAAGCTCGAGGCCGACAATCGTCCGGTGCTGACCAAGTACACGATCAGCGAAAAGGACGTCGCCGGGCCGTTCCTGCGCAAGCTGCCTTCCAAAATGGAAGCCATGAAGGACCTTCCCAGGCTCGGCTACACCAGCGCGCGCGAAGCTCTCGCCGAGAAATTCCACATGAGCGAAGCGCTGCTTGCGATGCTGAACCCCAGGCAAAATTTCGATCGCGCCGGCGACACCATTGTTGTCGTCGACACCGCCGCCGCGCAGCCCTCGGCCCCGCTCAAGGCGGATCGGGTCGAGGTCGACAAAAGCCGGCAGACCGTCAAGCTGTTCGACAAATCGAATACGCTGATCGGATTTTTCCCCGCGACCGTCGGCAGCGAAGACAAGCCGTCACCTTCGGGCACGTTGAAGGTGACTGAAATCGACCACAACCCGACCTATCATTACAATCCGCGCTATCACTTCAAGGGCGTGCATTCCCGCAAGCCCTTCACCATCAAGCCGGGCCCGAACAATCCGGTCGGCACGGTCTGGATCAATCTTTCCGGCGACGGCTACGGCATCCACGGCACCGCCTCACCGGGCCAGGTGTCAAAAGCGCAATCCCATGGCTGCGTGCGCCTCACCAACTGGGATGCCGAGCGTGTCGCGGACAGCGTTGCGAAAGGCACAACCGTCACCTTTACCGGCGACGGACGGTGATCGGCCGGGGGCGATACCCACAAGCCCGGCTCTCAATCTTTGTTCCAATCTGCTGCAAGAAAATGCCCGCCGGCGTTCGGAACACTGCGCCGCGCGGCGCTTTTGATCCGCATGAACAAGCTCTATCCGTTGCTGCTCGAGCATCGACTGCCTGTTCTTGTCCGCTACGGCATCGTGGCCGCCATCATGCTGGCATGCGCGACTCTGCAGATGGCGTTGCAGATGCTGACCGGATATCCGAGCTATTTTCTGCTGTTGCCGGGCATTTTCCTGTCGGGCCTGATCTTCAACCGCGGCACGGGCATGGCCGCCGCGGCGATCGCCATCATTGTCAGCGGTTATCTGAGCTACGGTACCGATCCCGGGCCGGCCTATGTGGCCGAGAGCGGGCTGTTCATCGTGACCGCCGCCGGCACAGCCGTGGTGGCCGAATTCCTCCGCGCCGAGATGAAGCGCGTGATGCACGCCGACAAGACCAAATCCCTGCTGCTTCAGGAAATGGCGCATCGCACCAAGAATAATCTCGCCGTGCTCAGCGCCATGATCCGCCTCCAAGCCAGAGGTTCGGACCCGGCGGCCGCCGCGGCGCTGGAGGCGGCCGCGAGCCGAATTCACGTCACGGCGCAGGTCTACGACCATCTCTCGCTGAAACAGGATTCGCGGCTGGTCGACATGCGGTATTATCTCAACGGCGTGGTCGACAAGATTTTCCAGTCGCTGGCGCCGCCGGGCGTGATCACCTTCGAGGTGCTGTGCGAGGACGTCGACCTGCCGCATAACCAGGCGCTTGCAATCGGCATCGTCACCAATGAACTCGTGACGAATGCGCTGAAGTACGCATTCCCTGACGGCAAGGCCGGTCAGGTGAGCGTTGAACTCAAGGTCGCAAAGGACATCGAACTGACGGTGTCCGACAACGGCGTCGGGCATAACAGTGATGGCGATCCGTGCGGCCTCGGCTCGCGCATCATCCGCCTTTTGACCCAGCAACTCGACGGCACGCTGGATTATGAAAGGCTGCAACCCGGCCTGTCGGTCCGTCTGCATGCGCCGCGCGCGCCGCTCAATGGCCGTTGAGCGGCCATTCGTCCCTGGGCGCGCCGATGAATGTCCGCCAGGACCAATAGCGGACGTGGCCCCCTCGACGGAATTGTCGCGGAGCCCGCCGTCCGAAGGCTCGTAAGTTTTGATCGACCTCGCTATCCTGATTATTTGTCGGAGCCCGACTTACCATTCACGGGAGAACAGCATGGCCCGTCTCGTTGCATTATTGGCTGCTCTCTATTGCTGTTTTCCGTCTGGACCTGCGTTTGCGGACGACGCATCGAAGCAGTTGGTCGGGAGTTGGAAATTGACTTCATGGACCATTCAAATTGTCGGCGGCGACGCCAGCGAACCGTTTGGTCCCAACCCGAAAGGCAGGGCGCTGTTCACGCCGGACGGATTTGCGGCCTTCATTATTGTCGGAGCAAACCGCAAGCCGGCAACAAACAACGAGGAGACGGCGGCGCTGCTCAAGTCGTTGCTTGCCTACACGGGCAAATTCACCATCGACGGAGACAAATTCACGACCAAGGTCGACATGTCGGGCAATGAACTCCTCACCGGGCAGGATCAGGTGAGGTTTTTCAAGCTGGAAGGTGACCGGCTGAGCATCCGAACGCCTGAACTAGTCAGCTCCGTTGGCATCTATCAGGGCAAGAAGGTCGTCGGCACTCTGACCTGGGAACGCGAACGCTGACCGCGGTGGGGCATTAGCGCAATCCATAAGCCAAGCTCGCGCCCTCAGCGAGCGACGGTTGCGCTTCAACGTTCAACAGCGTCCGGGCGTCTGCCGCCCTTGCAGCGACGCGCTTGCAGATCTTCCGCCGACATCGGCGCCATCATTCCCGCAGCGGAAGGTGGGACGATGAACGCCTTCACGCGCTGTGCGGCGCCCGGATATCCCATCAAGCTGGATTGGACGGTGAATTCGGTCTGCATTGCCCCCGGCGCATGCGCGACATTCCTCGCCATGCGGTCGAGACAGCCGCTGTCGCCGGCAAAGCACAGCGCCGCCCAGCCGCGGTCGATCGCCGCCCTGGGAAACTCATCCGTTTTCGGACACACCAGTTCCGCCTCATACAGCGGATGATCGGGGCTATAGAATGCGGCCGCGAGCGCCAATCCCTCGTCGCCGCCGACGATCGGAAGCGGGATATCAAAGCGGCGATGCCAAAGGCGCGTGAGCTCGAGCGCCGACAGCCGGTAGAAATTGCGACCTTCATTGAGCGGGTGCGTATTGCGATAGAAGGCGTGCAGCGGCGCCACGATGAAGGCGGCTGTCAGCGCCATGCCGGCGACGATGACGAGCAGATTGACCGTATAAAATCGTTCGATCGGAAAGCGCGTGCTGCACACGACGAGAACGACAAACAGGAAGAGTCCTGGCGAAGCCCAGACGCCCGGCATATGCGCACCGACGACGACGGCCGCGATCGCTGGAAACGCAATGGTCCCGACAGCGATCAGGAACAACAGGACCAGGCCCGGGTCCATCGGAAGAAAATCGCGAGGCAGCATTTTAAGGCGCCGTCCCGCGATCGCCGCCCACAACAAAGCCGGCAGCAGCAGACCGAGCGCCGCTTCAACGATGAACAGAAGCGCTTCGCCGAGCGAAGGGACAAACGCCTTTCCGCCGTGCTCCCTCAGCGCGTAGCTGAATGGCATGCCACCCGTCGTCGCCAGCCAATGCAAATGCGGCCCCAACGCAACCAGACCGACAGCTGCGGAAATCCACGGCGCGGGTGATCGGAAGTACGCGCGACGCCGTGGATGGCAAATCGCGGCAAGCACGAAGCTGCCGATCAGGAAGACCGAATAGTATTTTCCCAGCATCGCTAGCGCGGCCGTGGCGCCGGCGGCAACGGCCCACTTCACGTCCCACGTCTCGAACGATCTCAGAAAACAATAGGTCGCGGCCGGCCAGACCGGCAGAAGCACCGCATTGGCGTTGAAACGTTGCGCAAAGAATTGATAGGTCGGCGGCAGCATCAGAAGCAGCAGCACGATCACGCGTTTGTCGCCCGTCACGAAACGGCGGGAAATCAAATCGACGAACCACAGCGCGACCGCGGCGTTGACGAGCGCCAGCAGTTGCAGCGACCAGTCGGTCAGCGGAAAGACCGACGTCCACGCTCGCGCAACCCATCCCATCAGCGGCGGGTGTTTGGCGCTGCCCCAGTCGAAGCTGCGCCCGAAGGTCCAGGCCTCCAGCACGTCCGAATGCAGATCGCCGACGAGATAAGCGATCAGGAGATAGGTCATCCAGACCGCGACAAATCCGGCGAGCAGCAACGCTACCGCCCAGCCCGCTTCGACGCCGTCGAGCAGGCGCAAGAATGGCTGCCGCCACCGCGCCGGCTGGATTTCCGGGCGAGCAGCCAGATCCGTGGATGTCAAACCAGAGAGGAAGACCCTCATCGCAGGCGGGAAAAACCGATTAATCCAACGTGTCGTGCAATAGGCGGACCGTGGCACGACCGGGAAAAACCGGAAATCGGCGAACTGTCGCAGCGATCCTGGCTTCAGCCCGCTCGACGCGCCGACAGGAGAGGTTTCGCGATCTTCGATCGGCTCTCTTGCTCATTTGCAAAATCGGCAATCGCCCGGCGCCCCTCCCCTCGGCCGCGACAAGGCGCCGGCCGCGCCGGACCACAAGAGGCCCGTTAGGGGCATTTTTATCAATTCCGGTTAACGCTTCGGGAACCCGTGTGAATCCAGAAAAAAGGTGCTCCATGCACGCCCGCCTCAAGATCTCCGCCAAGCTGCTGATGATGGTGCTGGTATCGGTCGCCGGTGTCGCAGTCATCGCCGCGGTCGGGCTCTCGACGCTGCGGCAAAATCTCTTGGAGGACCGCGAGGCGAAGCTCCGCGACGTGGTGCTGCTCGCCAAGCAAACCATCGATATCGATTATCAAAGATCGAAGGCCGCCGGCGTTTCGGATGCAGAAGCGCTGCAACGGGGGAAAGCGGTTCTCCGCACCTTGCGCTTCGGCAAGGACGACTATTTCTACGCCTTCAGCTCCGATGGCCTGGTTCAATCCCACCCGAACCCGAACGTCGAGAACAAGAACCTGTATAACGCGCCCGATTCGGATGGCGTCTACTTCACGCGCGACCAGATCAACGCCGCCGCCAAAGGAGGCGGCTTCGTCAGCTATCGTTTCATACGGCCGGGCGGCACGACGCCGCTGCCGAAAGTGTCCTACGCGACCGAATTCAAGCCATACGGCTGGACCATCGGCGGCGGCATTTATCTCGACGACGTCGACGCCATCTTCTGGCAACAGGTCTGGCGGATCGGCACGCTGCTCGCGATCGTCCTTATGCTCGTGGTCGGCGCCTCCGTGATGCTCGGCCGCAGCATCGTTGTGCCGATCAAGGCCATGACGGGCGCGATGCGCAAGATTGCCGCGGGCGACATGGCGACCGTGATCCCCGCGCAGGATCGCCGCGACGAGGTCGGGGCGATGGCGCAATCCGTTCAGGTCTTCAAGGACAGCATGATCGAGGCGGTCCGTTTGCGCGGCGAACAGGACGAACTGAAGAAGCGCGCCGAGGCCGAGAAACACAAGCTTCTCGGCACCATGGCCGACGACTTCGAGGCCAGCATCCGCGGCTCGCTCGATATGCTTTCAGGCGCAGCGAATGAACTGCGCGGCACATCGAACCAGATGTCCGCTTCCGCAGAAGAAGCCAGCCACCAGACGACCTCCGTCGCCGCAACGGCCGAACAGGCCTCGGCCAATGTGCAGACCGTCGCCGCGGCGACCGAGGAACTTGCCTCCTCCGTCGCCGAGATCGGCCGTCAGGTCGCTCAATCCACCAAGGTAGCGAGCCAGGCGGTCGAAGAAGCCAATCGCACCAACGTCACGGTTCAGGGATTGTCGGCGGCTGCGCAACGGATCGGAGATGTCGTCAGGCTGATCAACGATATTGCGAGCCAGACCAATCTTTTGGCCTTGAACGCGACCATCGAGGCTGCGCGCGCGGGTGAAGCCGGCAAGGGTTTTGCCGTCGTCGCCAACGAAGTGAAATCCCTGGCAAGCCAGACCGCCAAGGCGACCGATGAAATCTCATCGCAGGTGGCCGCGATGCAAGGCGCCACTACCGAAGCGGTCCAGGCCATCGAGAATATCGGCGGGACGATCGGCGCGATCAACCAGATCACGACAGCGATCGCGTCCTCCGTCGAACAACAGGGTGCTGCGACCCAGGAAATTGCCCGCAACATCCAGGAAGCCGCGCAAGGCACCGAGAAGGTCACGCACAATATCGGCGGCGCGACGCAGGCCGCGGCCAACACCGGAACTGCCGCGCGACGGGTTTTGACCTCCGCCGAACAACTCAACGAGCAGGCGGCCCAGCTCAGATCCAAGATCGACCGCTTCATGGTCGGAATTCGCGCGGCGTGAGGCTGGCGCCGGCCGCCCGCAACAGATTGGCCATCGCGCAAGCGTTCGCTTCAGGCACTTGATGCAGAAATCGACGCCCAGTAGTTCGGGTTTCTCGGCATCTGGATGCGTACCCATCGATAGGGCGTGCGGGACCACGGCACGATTTCCTCGGTGAGATTGTCGAGCACCAGGTCGCCGCTTCCGGTACGGACTACCGTAACGAGGTGATGCTCGCCCCAGGCGGTCACGACCTCGCTCAACAGAACGGTGCGGGCGGGCCAGCCTCTGGCGATCAGTTCGTGACGCTTGGTGACCGCGTAATCATTGCAATCGCCGCGAGGCGGCCCCAGCAGCCATTTCTCGCCGGCGAGCCCTTCTTCGTTGCGCTCCGGGTGGATCGATGAATTGACCGTGCGGTTGACGTCCTCGAGCTCGGTCCAGCAGGTGATGTTCAACTCGACCCGGTCACTGCCTGGTAACAGCCGCTGCGGTTTGCACTCGGCAGGATATTCCAGGCAGAAGCGCGTAAACGCCATCGGAGCCAGCGTCGGCACGTCGAGCCTGATGAACTGAAGGCCCAGCCCGCTCGGCAGGTTCGCAAGGGGCTCGACCGCACGCTTCGAGGGGCTCGGCAGCAGCGGTTGCGTGGAAGCGAGCCGGGAGGCGAGGCTGATTTAATTGCCCCTGTGCAATCCGTCGGAGACGCTCGCAAGGCCGGCGACCGCCTCATTCCAGACGTCATTCCACAGCGGTTGCGCGCGCGGGAGATAGGATTCCGTGGTGTGGTAGCCGCCAACCTTTGACGTGACCGAGAGAACCGCGAGCGAGGAGGCCAGCGGCACGGCCGCACATGCGACCAGGCCCGCAATGACCAGGGGCGGTATCACGAGGAGGTTGACGCTTCGCTGAAGAGCGGCTGAGATTCGTAAGGCGGCCACTCGAAAATCTCACGCCCCGGATTCTCAGCCCAGGACTCTAAGATTGACTTAAGTTTCGACCGTCCAGGCGGCAGGAACCGTTCAATTTTCTGCTTCAACGGTCAAATAGCTGCTGAGGTCGTATCTCTCGCGTCATGGCTGGCTTGATCCAAACGTCCCTGGTCGCAAGAACGCAACGTCGAGGACGTCAAGATTGTCGAGGACATCGGCCTCGATGACGGCATTCACGAATGCCCTTTGGCGAAGCCGGCTCAAGCCGGCGCTTTTTGCACGCGATTCGAAACCAGCCGCCGCACGCCGCGCTCATCAAGGACGAATTTCGGGACGGCCCGCGTAACGTCGATATCGCGCACGAGCGTCAAGGTCCGATTATCGAGGATCAGCCACTGATGATCTATTCGGACCGCCAGGACGGCGTGATCCTCGTCCGGCAGCCGGTTCCGCCACACGACAATCTTCAGCGCCTCCTTCGGGAATCCCGCCTCGAGCAACGCGGTGTATTTGAGGATTGCATAGTCCTCGCAGTCGCCGCGTTCGGACAGAAGCGTCTCGAACGGATCGCTCCAGCGATCGGGAATGCCCCATTGCCTCTCGTCGCTCACCGGTTTGATCGCAAGATCCACCGCCCGATTGATCAAGCCGACTTGCGCGCGTCCATTTCGACCGGCGCCTTCACGGCTCAGATCGATCAGCTTCTGCGCCGGCGAGGAACAGGAATGGTTGGTCCGGCACTGCGCGACGGCCTCGCGATCCCTGCCTATATCGGCCTTAACCCGGTGCCATTGCTCGTGCAGAGCGCCACCGAGCACCGGCTCCGTATCCATGCCAAAGGGTTCAGCGGAATTTTCATCGCGCGTTGCCGAAGCGTGCCCGTCAATAGCCGAACTGAGACTGTCTGCAGTCAAGAAGCCGAGGATGGCGAGCTGATGCGACAGCCTCGACCGTTCAAGCATCGCACCCGTCAGCACGAAACCCAAAGCGAAGCCGAGGAGAACGGCCCACCGGGTGCAAGCAGCGAAATCGGCCGCGCTGCGATTTTGCAAAGTCCTCGGCAAGATGACTACGTCCTCGGCGGCTCCGTCGGAAAGGCAAGCTCCCTCGGTTTCCCGGCGATATCGAGCGACGGGAATACGCTTTCGTAGATTGCGCGGGCCCTCTGGACCAATCGGTTCCGTTCAAGCTCCGACCTCGGCACAAATTGAATAACTTCACCCATGGTTCGTTCCTATCGAATCAGCGGCCGTTGAATTACGACCATCATTCCATGACAGTCAGTTGGGAGCTGGAAACCGCTTTTGAAGGGAACCACGAATGCCGGAGGAAACAAGAATGCGTGACCCCAGGTGCCCTGACTAACCGGCCCTGCAAACGACCCGGTCGGCGCGCGCAGCACGCGACCGGGCCGACAGCGCGAGGCCGATATAGGCATCGATGTCAGCAACGCTGGGCTCGGCGGGGACGTGGCTGCCATGCGATCGGACGCAAGGCCGATGATCCAACGGCGCATCGGGCCCCTCACCTCTTTCGCCCAATTTATAGGCAATCATTCGGCGTCGCCTCGCAAAAACGGATCGTAAGCGCCGCCGCACGGTGGCCCGGTCCTCACCTGCCCATCTCTCCCGCATACAATTCGCCGAATCTGCTGCGAAATTAAGCAGGTCAAATCCTGCGCAGAATCCAACCAACGGCTTTTCGTCAACGAGAACAGCGACATACGTCCCGGAAATCTCTGGCACGAAGCTTGCGACACGGCTTTGAGGCCCCGCCGAGCCGGCGCGGCCCGCAAGTTGGGAAGCGGGGTTACCCGCCACGGGGAGTAGTCAATGGATTTCTCACACATTTCACGACGGCGCCTGTTGCAGGGAAGCGCGGCGCTGACACTCGGCTCCGCGCTCGGGATGCGCACGGCCGCCGCCGCCGACACCACGATCGGCTTCATCTATGTCGGCTCGCGCGACGACTACGGCTACAACCAGGCGCACGCTGCGGCCGCCGCCGCGCTGAAAAAGATGCCGGGCATCAAGATCGTCGAAGAAGAGAAGGTGCCGGAGACCGACGCGGTCGAAAAGACCATGGAGTCGATGATCAATCTCGATGGCGCCAGCCTCGTGTTTCCGACCTCGTTCGGCTACTTCAATCCGCACATGGTCAAGATGGCCAACAAATATCCGAAGGTGCGCTTCGAGCACTGCGGCGGCCTGTGGACCGACAAGGACCCGAAGAACGCCGGCAGCTATTTCGGCTATATCGACGAAGCGCAGTACATCTCGGGCATCGTCGCCGGCTACACGTCAAAGAGCGGCAAGCTCGGCTTCGTCGCGGCGAAACCGATCCCGCAGGTGCTGCGCAACATCAACGCTTTCACGCTTGGCGCCAAGCTCGCCAACCCGAAGGCCACCACGCAGGTGATCTTTACCGGTGATTGGTCGATGCCGGTCAAGGAAGCCGAAGCCACCGGCAGCCTGATCGACCAGGGCGTCGACGTTCTGACCTGCCATGTCGACGGCCCCAAGACCATGGTGGAAAACGCCGCCCGCCGCGGCGCCATGGTGTGCGGCTATCACGTCAACCAGTCGCCGCTCGCGCCCGAAGCCTATCTCACCGGCGCCGAATGGAATTGGGAAGCGCTCTATCCGAAATTCCTCAAGATGATGGCGACCCCTGAAGGCATTCCGAATTTCTACCGCGGCGGCTTGCAGGAAGAGATCGTCAAGGTCTCGCCCTATGGGCCGAAGGTGGGCGAGCAGGCGCGCAAGCACGCCGACGAAGTGAAGGCCAAGTTTCTGGCAACGGGGCTTGCGATCTTCAAGGGCCCGCTGCTCGACAACAAGGGCAAGACGGTGATTGCCGCCGGCACCGAGCGCGGTCAGAAGGATCCCGAGCTCGAAAAGATGGACTATTTGGTCGAGGGCGTTATCGGCGCAACGTCGTGACATCCGGAGTAGCGTCGTGACCTCTGAAGTTGCGGATTCGGCTGAAGCGGTGGGCGTTTCGCCCGCCGCTGACCCCGGCTTTCTCCAGCGCCACGGCGCGTCCATCGAATACATCCTGATCCCGGGCGCGGCGCTGGCCGGCGCGCTCGTGGTCTTCGGCATCTTTGTCGCGCTGTTCGGCAAGAACCCGCTCGACCTCTACTTCTATATGTACCAGGGCGCGTTCGGCACCTGGTTCTCCTGGCAGAACACGCTGACCCGCGCCGCGCCGCTGATTCTCACCGCGCTGTGCGCGGCGCTGCCGGCACAGCTTGGCCTCGTCATCATCGGCGGCGAAGGCGCCCTGCTGATCGGCGCATTGTCGGCAACCTCGATGGCGCTCGCCCTGCCCTCTGCCCCGCCGCTCGCCGTTCAAATCGCGATGGCGGGCGCCGGCATGGTCGGTGGCGGCCTGTGGATTCTGCTGTCCGGCGCGCTGCGGCAATATCGCGGCGTCAACGAGACCATCTCGAGTCTGCTGCTGGTCTACATCGCGCTTGCGATCCTCAATCACCTTGTCGAGGGCGTGATGCGCGATCCCGCGAGCCTCAACAAGCCGTCGACGCACGAAATCGGCGCCGCCAACATGATCGGCACCATTCCCGGCACCGACGTGCATTGGGGCCTGCTCTTCGGCCTGATCGCGGCCATCGCCTCCTACATTCTGATCTATCACACCACCTTCGGCTTTGCCGCGCGGGTGGCCGGCGGAAACATCCGCGCCGCCAAGATCGTCGGCCTCTCCGTCGGTAAATTGATCCTGACGGTATGCTTCATCGCCGGCGCCTGCGCCGGTCTGGCCGGCATGGTTGAGGTCGCAGCGGTGCAGGGCCGCACCAACGCCAACCTCGCCGCCGGCTACGGCTACACCGGAATCCTGGTCGCGTTCCTGTCGCGGCAAAATCCGCTTGCCGTGGTCCCGGTTGCGATCCTGCTCGGCGGGATCAGTGCCTCTGGGGGCCTCTTGCAGCGCCGGCTCGGACTGCCTGACGCATCCGTGCTGGTGCTGCAAGGGATCATCTTCGTGTTCGTGCTGGCAAGCGACGCGGTGTACGGGCGGATCGGCTTTCTGAAGGGCAAGTAAGTTGAAAGGCAAGCGACATGGCTGACGGATCGATCGGGCTTTGGACCGTGCCGCTCGCCGTGTTCGGCGGTGCGATCCGCGTCTCCACACCGTTCCTGTTCGTGAGTTTGGGGGAATGCATCACCGAGCGATCGGGCCGCATCAATCTCGGCCTCGAAGGCACGCTGGTGATGGGCGCGATGAGCGCCTACGGCATCTCCTATCTGTCCGGCTCGCCGTGGCTCGGCGTACTCGCCGCCGGCTTCACCGGCGCGATGCTGGGCGCGCTGCACGCCGGCATCTGCTCGCTGCCGCGCGTCAACGACATCGCAGTCGGCATCGCGTTGATGCTGTTCGGCACCGGGCTCGCCTTCTATCTCGGCAAGCCGCTGATCGAGCCGACCGCTGCAAGATTGCCGGCGATCGATTTCGGCTGGTGGAGCGACATCCCGCAAGTCCGCGCCGCGCTGCGCATCAACGTGCTGTTCCTGCTGGGCGTCGGGCTCGCGCCGGTTCTGTATTGGGCGTTCCGTACCACACGCTGGGGTCTCTTGATCCGCACCGCCGGCGAAAGCTCGGATGCCGCCCGCGCCATGGGCCACTCGGTGCTGTTGATCCGGCTGCGCGCGACCATGGTCGGCGGCTTCCTTGCCGGCATCGGCGGCTCGTTTCTGTCGCTGTTCTATCCCGGAAGCTGGAACGAGGGGCTGTCATCCGGCCAAGGCATCACCGCGGTGGCGCTCGTGATCTTCGCGCGCTGGGACCCGCTGTTGTGCCTGTGGGCCTCGCTTGCATTCGGTGGCGCCGCGGCGCTCGGACCCGCGCTGCAATCGGTCGGGGTCACCTCCGGCTATCATCTCTTCAACGCCGCGCCCTATATCCTGACGCTGGCGATCATGATCATCACCTGTTCGCCGAAACGCACGCTGACCGGCGCGCCCGCCGAACTGTCGATCACGAGGTAACGAGGAAAGTGGAGTGGATTTGACATTCGCTACCCACCTAGCCGCGAGCGCTTCAGGCGAATGTCAAATCCCACACTCCACTAAGAAGATATGTTTGCTACTGGTCCTGCGATTCTAACATTCGCAAAAGTGGCCGCTGAGAAGGGATGCGAATGTTAGATTCGGACCACTAGTGCAGCGAATTTGAAGTTCCCATCAATGTTGCCGCGAGTTCGCTTTGGGAACTTCAAATTCAAAAGCTGCACTAGAAACTGAAAAGTTGCTAGAGCTCCTCTGATTCCGAAGTTCGCATCAGAGGTCGCCACGATAGCTTGCGAACTTCGGAATCGGAGCTCTAGCCATGCCCGAGCGCTATATCAAGTCAGAGCCCTATGCCTGGCCTTACAACGGCGATTTGCGCCCGGAAAACACCGCGCTCGTCATCATCGACATGCAGACCGATTTCTGCGGCGTCGGCGGCTATGTCGACAAGATGGGCTACGACCTGTCGCTGACCCGCGCCCCGATCGAGCCGATCAAGCGCCTGTTGGCCGCGATGCGCGCCAAGGGCTACCACATCTTTCATACCCGCGAGGGACACCGGCCTGATCTCGCCGACCTGCCCGCCAACAAGCGCTGGCGCTCGCGCCAGATCGGTGCCGGCATCGGCGATCCCGGGCCGTGCGGCCGCATCCTGGTGCGCGGCGAGCCGGGCTGGGACATCATTCCGGATCTTTACCCGAAGCCCGGCGAGCCGATCATCGACAAGCCCGGCAAGGGCTCGTTCTGCGCCACCGACCTCGAACTGATGCTGCGCCTGCGCGGCATCGAGAACATCGTGCTCACCGGCATCACCACCGACGTCTGCGTCCATACGACGATGCGCGAGGCCAACGACCGCGGCTTCGAATGCGTGCTGGTCGAGGACTGCTGCGGCGCGACCGACAAGAGCAACCACGACCACGCCATCAAGATGATCAAGATGCAGGGTGGCGTGTTCGGAGCGGTGACGACATCAGATCATCTCATCGGAGCGATCTAGTGTCCGCGGCACATCACGAATTTCGAAAATCGGAGCTCTCATGATCATCGGTGAACCACCGCCCCCATCGGGCGCCTTCGGCATCGATGCCGTGGCGATGACGATGCGCTTCGGCGATTTCGTCGCACTCGACAATGTCGAACTGAAAGTGCGGCCCGGCACGCTGCACGCCTTGCTCGGCGAGAACGGCGCCGGCAAGTCGACGCTGGTCAAGTGCATCATGGGCTATTACCACGCGACCGAAGGCCAGGTCATCGTCGCCGAACGCGAGAAGGCGATCGCAAACCCGAAGGACGCCCATGCGCTGGGGCTCGGGATGGTCTACCAGCACTTCACGCTGGTGCCGGCGATGACGGTCGCCGAGAACCTCGTGCTGGCGCGCGACGACGTGCCGGCGGTGGTCGACTGGGCGAAAGAGAAGAAAGAGCTGGAAGCTTTTCTGGCGCGGATGCCGTTCAAGGTGCCGCTCAACGCCCGCGTCTCCGATATTTCCGCCGGCGAGCGGCAGAAATGCGAAATCCTCAAGCAGCTTTATCTGAAGCGGCGTTTTCTGATCCTGGACGAGCCGACCTCGGTGCTGACGCCGGGCGAGGCCGACGAAGTCCTTGGCATGCTGCGCAAGATGGTCGAGGGCGGCGATCTCACCATCCTGATGATCACGCACAAATTCCGCGAGGTGATGGCGTTCGCCGACGAGGTGACGATCCTGCGCCGTGGCAAGCTCGCGGGCAAAGGCCTGGTCAAGGACCTCACTCCTGACGCGATGGCGCGCGCGATGATCGGCGCCGAGCAATTGACGATCCAGCCGCCGCGCTCGGGCGAGACCGGCGGCGTGCGGCTTGAGCTTGCGAACATCTGCGCGCTCGACGACGCCGGTGCGGTCGCGGTCAACGACGTCTCGCTTGCCGTGCGCGGCGGCGAGATCGTCGGCATTGCCGGCGTTTCCGGCAACGGCCAGCGTCAGCTCGTCGAAGTGCTGGCCGGCCAGCGCGAGGCCGAGAGTGGCGAGATTCGCGTGGCCGGAGAGCGCTATCACGCGAGCCGCGAGGAGATGCGCCGGCACAAGATGTCGCTGTTGCCGGAGGAGCCACTGAAGAACGCCTGCGTCGGCGGCATGAGCGTGGCCGACAACGTCGCTTTCCGCGAATTCGACCGCGCTCCCTTTGCCAAAGGCGGGTGGTGGCTCAACGGTGCGGCGTTCCGCAGCGACGCCAAACGCAAGATCGACCGCTACAAGATCAAGACCCGCGGCCCCGACACGCCGATCTCGGCGCTGTCGGGCGGCAACGTGCAGCGTGCGGTGCTGGCGCGCGAACTTGGGCACGACGTCGAGGTGCTGATCGCCGCCAATCCGTGCTTCGGGCTGGATTTCGCGGCCGTCGCCCAGATCCACGCCGAGATCATGGCGGCGCGCAACCGTGGCGCGGCGGTGTTGCTCGTCAGCGAGGATCTCGACGAACTGCTCGAATTATCGGATCGTCTGGTTGTGATGTTTCACGGCCAGCTGGTCTACGAGGCCCGCGCGAGCGAAGCCGACCTTACGGAAGTTGGCCGCCACATGGCGGGACACTAAAACGCTTCCGCCGAAGCACGCCCTCAGGACTTGATCCGGGGCGGACTTCCGGTTTGCGTGAAGAGCCGCCAGAGGGAAATCCAATGACCGACGTTGCGGACCTGACACAGGTGCAGGCTGACGAGCACTTCCTGAAGCGGACCTTCGAGGTTGCGCGGCGCTCGATGACGCATGGCAACCATCCATTCGGTGCGATTCTGGTTGGCCGCGACCGCAAGATCCTCATCGAGACCGAGAACGGCTATATGCCTGCCCATGACGGCACCGCGCATGCCGAGCGGCTGCTCGCCACCGAAGCCTGCCGCAGGTTCAAGGCCGAGGATCTCGCCGGCGCCACGATCTATTCGTCCGCCGAGCCCTGCGCGATGTGTTCGGGCGCGATCTACTGGGCCGGCGTCGGCCGCCTGGTCTACGGCCTCAGCGAAGCTCGCTTGCGCGGCATCACCGGCAACCATCCTGAGAACCCGACGCTCGATTTGCCCTGCCGCGCGGTGTTTGCCAGCGGGCAGCGTGCGACGGAGGTGGTCGGCCCGCTGCTGGAGGACGACGCGGCCGCGCTGCATGACGGGGTATGGACGAAGTAGCTGCCGTTCGCCTCAAGAACACAGTCTTCCCACAAGTCGTCCTCGCGAACGCGAGGGCCCATAACCACCGGCTTTGGTTCAAGTGAAGATTGTCGACCGCCGAAAACCATGGTGAGATTCCGCGGTATGGGTCCCTGCGTTCGCCGGGACGATGGCGCAAGTCTTGGCCGACGCCTCGCCAACATCGCAAAACAAAAATGGCGCCGCGATCTGATCGCGGCGCCATCGTTTTGGAGAAGGTTCGAGAACCTTAGAACTTCATCGTGATACCGGTATAGACGGTCTGCTCGGTGCAGGAGTTGGTGCTCGTGATGACACCGTTGAGCGGCGCGTTACAGATGCCGTTCACCGCGCTGTTGTGGTCGAGGCCAAACTTGTTCTGCCAGTAGCGGTAGGCCACCCAGACGTCGACGAAGTGAGAATACTTCGGTCCCATGATCGCCTTCGAGGCATCGAAGGTCAGGCGGATCGGTTCGGAGTTGATTTCCGTCTTCGACGGCATGATGCCGGTGAGCGGAGCGTTCGAGTCGCCCTTCGGACCATAGAAACCAGCACGGCCGCTGATCGAGAAGAACTGATAGCCTTCCGGAATGAAGCCGAGATCCATGTAGTAGTTGATTTCAACCGCCCAGGTGGTCTTGAACCTGGTGTTGCCGTCGGTGAGGCAGGTCACGCCAGGCGTTCCCGGACCAAACAGACCGCACTGATCGAAGGCGTTATGATTGATTTCCTTGTAGGCCAACGGCGCTACGTTGATGTAGCCCTTGTAGGGAAGATCAAACGCAAACTGCAGACCGGCGACGAAGTCGCGCTTGGCCGGAGCCAGGAAGTTGTTCTCGGTCTCGTAATCGGCGCCCCACTCGAACGAGATGTTGTGCAGCGGACCCATGCTGAACATCTTGGTGCCGAACAGTTCGTTCCAGCCCAAGGTCGAACGGAACAGGCCGTAGAACTCGGTGGCGCCGGCGCAGAACCCGCTGCCGCCGCCAATGATAGCGGTGTTGTAGATCGAGGTGGTCGTTGTGCCCGTGCACGGATTGGCCGGATCGTTGTGGTCCGACTTGAACATCGAGATGGTGAAGAAGTTGGTGCCGTATTGCCAGACGTCGAAGTGGGTGAACGAATAGACGCTCTTGGCCGTATTACCGTTGAAGCCGGCCCCGTTCGGCTTCAGCGAATAGGCGCCCGGGTCGGTGCCGTTCGGCATCCACGAATAGGTGACGCGGTCATCGATCACCAGGAAGAAGGGAAGATCCTTGACCGGCTTTGCGGCCTTGACCGGAAGATCGGCAGCGCGGGCCACCCCGGCTGAAGCAAGCGCGGCGAGCGCGGTTGCTACGATTGTTTTGCGAAACGACATTAGTACCCCCAATTGCAGAGCGAACCATCACAGGCCCTGAATGGAACAGTTACGCCGTTCGCGAGGCGTGAGAAGCCTCAAGTTTTCCCAGTCCCTGCTGCATGTTTAGTCAAAATCGTCCGCATTCCCCGCGGTTTGCGTCGTTTGTCGCAGGCCGCCGCAGCGCGGCAGCCTTTGTCCCACGGCCGCCAAATCCCAAATTGAATTTGTTTTTGTTGGACTTTTCGTCGCGGCGCTATGTCGAGGCGGAGCTAACGCCAGCGGTTTGACGACCGCTTGGGTGGCGTTCGGAAATCCGCAAACGCTGATGCTCACCGCCAAAGCAACGCCGATTCCGCCGTACGAATTGCAACCGACCGTCACAATTATGCAACAGCGATTTCAACCAATGAAAGGCACTGTGGCCGGGCTGCCCGTGGAAGGATCGCAATGGAGCCCGGCTGCCCGAGAATCACACCCCAGGTCGTGATTGCCAAAGCCTTGGGCAACGACTGACGCTTTTTCACCACTTACGCTGGCGCTTAAACTGGCACAGTATCAAGCCAGCCACTTTCGCACTCTGGACCCGAATGTCAGATTCGACGCCCGCCAGCCCGCATCC
>NZ_DASSRP010000394.1:0-9381 GCF_035701725.1 Bradyrhizobium sp. | reverse complement strand
TCCAGCGCGCGATAGGTGCCGAGAACAAGCTCGGGCAAGGCGCAGCTATTGGTCGAAGAGATGCCGTCAAAGCCGCACATCATCGGCCCGAGAAATGCCAGGTCGGAGGCGCAGAACAGCTTGATGCGCCCGCCGATCCGGTTCGCGATCTGATCGATCGCCGTCGGCGAAAGGTCGCCTTGCTTGGCGCCCACGATACCGGAGATATCGGCGAGCTGTTCCAGGACGTCAGGGGAAAGCGTGATACCGATGCCCGGCGCGTTGTAGACCAGCACACCGGTACGCGATAGCGGCGCCACGTCGCGGAAGAAGGCGACGATTTGCGCATCCGTCACTTCGGATACGAAAGGCGGCGTCACCATCGGCAGCCCGCCGAGGTCGCCGGCAAGCCCGGTCAATTCGCGGACGACACGAACATCGGAGGCGGCCGTACACAGCATCACTGGCACGCGGTCGCCGACGATGTCCATGACCCGGCGAAACAACGTGGCGCGCTCCTCGGTCGACATCGCCGGAAACTCGCCGTAAGTGCCGCCGATCAGTATGCCGTCAAAGCCAAGGGCGATCACCCGTTCCATGTTGCGGGCGAGGCCGGCAAAGTCGAAGCTGCCATCCGCCTTGAACGGCGTGACCGTGATGTTGAACAGGCCGCGCAGCCGCGCCTGACACTCGTCGATATCCTTCATTTCTGGTCCTTGTGTTTCTTGCGATGGCGATCAGGCGGCGAGCCGCAGCATCGGACGATCGGTCTTGCCGAGCGCGCGGCATCCCTTGTCCGTGACAACCACGGTCTCGCTGACACCGACTGTGAACCGGCCATAGATCCGCACCGCCACAGGGATGTGGAACGTCATGCCGGGTTTAAGCTCGGTGGTGACGCCGGTATAAAGGCTCAGGATGCCGCCTTCGCCCCAGTCGGGCGCGAACGAAATTCCGATGCTGTAGCCGGCGCGTTTCTTGAAGTTTTCGGTATAGCCGGCGCGGTCGATGACGGCCTGACAGGCCAGATGCGGCGCGGCGCAGGGTTCGCCGGGCTTGATTGCATCCATTGCCGCCTGCAAGCCATCCTGGCAGGTCCGCTCCATGTCGATCGCAATTTGCGGCGCATCGCCGAGCCAGGCGCATCGCATCAGCGCGGCGTGGTAGCGATCGTGACAGGCCGCCATTTCCAGGAAGATGGGTTCGTTGGCCGCAATCTTTCCACGACGCCAGGTGCCATGCGGGACGCCGGTACGGCGGCCGACGGAAACCAGCGGCTCCATGCCGACATATTCGGAGCCCGCCGCGATCGCCTGGCCCATCATGGCCGCAACGAGATCGTTGTCGCTGCCGCCGAGCTTGATGGCGGCGAGCCCGGCGCGCATGCCGGCATCGACATAGGTCGCCGCGGTCGCGATCTTTCCGAGCTCAGCGGCGGACTTGACGATGCGCAGCTGTTCGATGATGCCGGCGGAATCGCCGATCTCGCCGAGCTGTTCGCGTAGCGCCTCGTAGGTGGCGATCGGCAAGAACCAGCCGCGCTTGTCGATGGCAATGCGCTTGGAGGCCCAGCCGCGCGACTTGATGACATTGACCAGGAAATTCACCGGCTGGTCGCCATCGCCATAGACCTGCGCGCCGGAAATGAAGGTGTTGGCGATGAAGTTGAAATATTCGAGCTGGCGGATCACGAAGGCCGGCTCGCCGTCGACCGGCAGCACCAGCGCCTGGAACGTATAGTAGCCCGGCGTTTGCTGACCGGTGAGATAGAAGATGTTCTCAGGCCCGGTCACGATCATGACGTCGATGCCGGCTGCTTCCAGTAGCTGCCGCGCCCGCGCAACGCGTCCGTCATACTCCGTCTTGGGGAACGCCGATTCCGCGCCTTGGGCGACGCCTGCACTATCCATGTCCATAGTCTCCGATTGAATGGGTGGTTGCGGGATTGAAGGTGACGCCAAGGCCCGGCGCGTTGTTCACCCGCACGGTGCCGGCCTCATAGGAGATGCCGGAAACAGGATCGTCGATCAGCCCGTCGGCGCCATAGAGCTCCGCGAATGCGGGCGAGGTCGCACAGGCGACATGGAGCGTCGCGGCCGTCGCCGCCGCGCCTTCGTTCATTTGCCCGATCATGAACGGAACGCTGGCTTGCGCGAGTTCTCGCGCGGCCCGCATCGTTGGTGCTATGCCGCCAAGTTTCACGAGCTTCAGATGCGCATAGATCTTGCCGCCGTAGCCGCAAATCCGCGCGACGTCGTCCGCGCCCGCGACGCTTTCATCCAGCATCATCGGAATCGGGCTTTGCGTTGCGAGGCGGTCGATCGCGCGCCAGTCACCGGGCGCCACCGGTTGCTCGACATAGACGACGTCAAAAAGTTCGAGCGCCCTGAGATTGTCGAGCGCCTCGGCCTCGGACCAGCGTCCGTTGGCGTCGGCTGCGATCTTGACCTGATCGCCGAATTTCACCCGCAACGCCGCGATTCGATGCAGGTCTTCGGAAAAGTGGCCCGCGCCGACGCGCACCTTCAGATCACGGAAGCCACGGTCGACATAAGCCTGCGCCTGCGCCAGAAACGTGTCCTCGGAGGAGACGAACAGCGTCTGGTTGGTCGGCCAGACGATTTGTTTTGTGGAACCGCCGACCGGACCTGCAACGAGCGAGGCTGCAACGCTGATGCCTCCGCGGCGGGCGACGAGATCATGGAGCGCGCAATCGATCAGCGCCCGCACCGGTGCGATCAGCTTCGCGCCCCAATCCGGCATCGTCGCCAGAAGCTCGGCGGCATCGCGCGTCCAGTCGATCGCGGTGGCCGCCGCGACCGCCGCCTCCATGACGGTCTGCGGTGCGTAGCCGTTGAGATAGGCAATGTTGACCCGGACCTCGCCGACGCCGACGGTCGCGCCATCATCAAGGCGCAGGTAGAGCTCCGAAAGCTGCAAGATGCTGCCGGACGAGGCCGTATGCAGCAGCAGATTGCCGCCGTAGTGAAGATCCGCCGTATGAAGCGATGCGCGCAATGCTTCAGGCCCCATTCTTCAGCATGGCGAGGGCGACGTCGCGGTAGATGAGGCTTGAGGTGACGAACTCGTCCACCGGCACGAACTCGTTGGGCTTGTGCGCGACGGCGAGGTCGCCCGGACCGATCACCGTTCCCTCGGCGCCGGCACTGGCGAAATGCACGAGATCGCAGCCGCCCTGAAAGCCATAAGGCCCCGGCTTGGCGACACCATGGGCGCGGCTTGCGGCGAGACTCGCTTGCACGATCGGCCGGTCGATCGGCGTCTCGGTCGCGCCGCCGGTCGTCGCTTTGTAATCGATAATCTCGGCGCGCAGGCCGAAGCGCTGATGCGCGAGCTGAAGCAGGTCGGCAAACTCCTGCCTGACCGCCTCGTCTTTTTCGCCGGGCACCATCCGCCGATCGAGTAGCAGATCGCAGGCCTGCGGCACGACGTTGTCGGCGTGGCCACCGTTGATCCGGGTCACGGTGAGGCTTGCCGCCCCGACCAGCGGATGCTTCCGATGGCGCACCACCTTGTCGTGGTGCTCGGCGATGAGGCCAAGCAGTTCGCCGGCGCGATAGATCGCGTTGTCGCCAAGATGCGGGGTGCCGGAATGCGCGGCGACGCCGTGCACGCGAACGACGGGACGCAGCGAGCCCTTGTGGGCCGAGAACGTCGCATTCGAGGTCGGCTCGCCGATCACGGCGGCATCGATCTTCGGCTTTCCTGCGGCGTAGAACTTCGCGCCCTCGCTGGCGATTTCTTCGTCGGCGACGAAGACCCCGAGCAGGGTGCCCGACCACGCCGCGCGCTGCGCCTTGAGCATGCGCATGGCTTCCAGCATCGAAGCCAGCGGACCTTTGCAGTCGCAGGCGCCGCGTCCATAAAGCCGGCCGTCGGCCTCTTTCAGTGAAAACGGGTCCGAGGCCCAGCCGTCGCCGACCGGCACGACATCCATGTGGGTGTTGAACGCAAACACCGGGCCGGCGCCATTCTCCAGTCGCGAGACGACGTTGATGCGTCCCGGCTTGTACTCCTGGAGCGAGACCGCGAATCCCTCGGCCATCAGGATATCGCGCACGTGGTGTGCGGCCTTGGCTTCGTGTCCGGGCGGGTTTTGCGTGTCGATCGCAATCAGCTCTGCGAGTTCACGCTTCATGCGGGCGACGTCGGGGGAAGTGGACATGGTTGAGCGTTCCGAACGGTGTCAGTGCAGGATCTGGTCGAGGAAGCGCCGGGCGCGTTCGTTGACTGTGCCGTTGAAGAAGTGATCGCTGTCGGCGCTTTCGATGATCTCGCCATGTTCCATGAACACGATCCGATCCGCGGCGCGGCGCGCAAAGCCCATCTCGTGTGTCACGACGATACTGGTCATGCCTTCGGCGCTCAGCGTGGTCATGACATCAAGCACCTCGCGGATCATTTCGGGATCGAGCGCCGAGGTCGGCTCGTCGTACAACATCAGCTTGGGCTTCATGGCGAGCGCGCGGGCAATCGCAACGCGCTGCTGCTGACCCCCAGACAGTTCATCCGGAAACGAATCCGCTTTCTCCGGGATCTGGACCTTGCGCAGGAGATCGCTGGCGATGTCGTGCGCATCGTTGCGGCTGAGGCCCAGGATCTTCACCGGCGCGAGCATGATGTTCTCGATTGCCGAAAGATGGCCGAACAGTTCGAAATTCTGGAACACCATGCCGATCTGGCGGCGCAACAGATGCGCCGGCTTGCGGCTCTTGGTGACGTTCTCGCCTTCGAAGAAGATGTCGCCGCTGTCGAGCCCCTCCAGCAGATTGACACAGCGGAGCAGGGTGGATTTGCCGGAGCCGGACGGTCCGATCACGACCACTGTTTCCTTTGGGTCGACGTTGAGATTGCAATTCTTCAGGACCCGCGTCGCACCGAAGCTCTTGTTGACGCCCACGATTTCGAGCAGATGCGGCATGACTGGCGCTGGTCCCTTGCGTTGTTAGCGCGTGGCGAACGATTCAGAGACCCCGAGCATCCGCTCGGTGAGTGTGACCCGCCGCATCCGCTGGCGCTTCTTGGGGTCGAGCATGGTCTCGATCAGAACCTGGAACGCCATGAAAGCGGTCGTCATCACGAGGTAGTAGATGCCGGCTGCGGTCAGCGCCTCGAAGTAGCGGAAGTCGGCGCTGGCGGTCTGGTTGGCCACAAGCAGCAGCTCCTCGACCGCGATCACCGAGACCAGTGCGCTCAACTTCAGCATGCCGATCATCTGGTTGCCGATCGGCGGCAGCACGATGCGCGCAGCCTGCGGAATCACGACGAGGCGCATCATCTGGCCGGTGGTCATGCCAAGCGCGAGGCCGGCGGTGCGCTGCCCCTTCTTCACGGCCTGCAATCCCGAGCGCAGGATTTCGGCCATATAGGCGCCCTCGTTCAGCGACAGCGCCAGCACCGCGCAGACGAACGCCGACAACCTGATGCCGAACGAAGGCAGCACGTTATAGATGAAGATGATCTGGAACAGCACCGGCGTGCCGCGGAACAGCCAGAGATAGCTCAGCGTAAAGAGCCGTCCGATCCGCGTCCGGCTTTCCTGGATCAAAGCCAGCACGAGGCCGATCACGATGCCGAAGAACAGCGATGCGACCGTGAGCAGCAGCGTCATTCCCGCGCCGCGGATAAAATTCGGCGAGACCAGATAGTGGAAAACGAGATCAACCGACATGGCTAGCGCCCACTTTCCGAGCTTCGTGCTTCCTCGCGGCGCCCAACGTCCCGAACTTCGGAAAGGTCATGGGCACTCGCAAACGTATCGATTCCAGCAACGCCTTGTCGATCTAGCGTCCCTGATTGAACTCGCAGCATGTGGCGCCGGGACTTCAGATCGGCGGTACCCGCCCTTTCAGTCGAACAGCGACACCGACTGCGGAAACTTCCAGGTTTCGATCAGCTTCTTGTACGACCCGTCCGCGACGATCTCCTTCAGCGCCGCTTCGAGCGCGGCCTTCATTGCCGCGTCGCCCTTGCGAACCGCCATGCCGATCCGCGTGGTGTTTTCGAACTCCGAACCCGCGACCGCATAGACGCCCGGGACCTTGTCCATCAACTCGACCGCGCCGGGTGTCGAGTTATAGAAGGCATCGGCGCGCCCCTGCCGGACGGTGAGCGCGGAATCCTGCGCGGTCGGCATCGTCATCACGGTCACGCCGGCAAGCCCTTTGTCGCGGCAGCGCTTGTCGTCGGCGCGCGCGTAGCTCTCCTGAATGCCGCCGAGCGTCACGGCGACGGTCTTGCCGCAGAGCGTATCGTCGCGGCCGGTGATCTTCGATGGATTGGCGGCCTGCACGATGACGAGGCTGCCGATTTTGAGATAGGGGACGAAGTCGACCTGGCTTGCCCGCTGGTCGTTGATGTACATCGCCGAATTGATCATATCGAGCCGGCCGCCCTGCAGCGCGACGATCAGGCCTTTGAACTCCATATTCATCGGATTGGTGGTTACGCCGAGCTTCTTGCTCAGGAGGCCGATCATGTCGATGTCGAACCCGGCGAGCTTTCCATCCTTGGTGAATTCGAACGGCGAGAAGGTCGCGGCGACGCCGTAAGTCAGGGCGCCCTTTTCCACCAGCGTGGCGGCGGAGAGATCGGCGGCTGTCGCCTCGCCGGCGCAAAGCAACGACAGGGTTCCCAGAAGCGCGAGGTGACGAAGGCCGATCGCTTTGCGGGCGTTGTGAAACTTTCCCGCTCCGACGGAGCGCGAGCTTCGGAAAGTGGGCTCTATGCGCGGGCGTGGCATGGCAATTCCCCGTCGGTTAATTGTTTTATTGTGTTATAATGTGCAATCCTGTCTGTCGTGCCGTCAAGCCCTATTCCGCAGCAGCTCGCGATTAAAGCTTGTTCAACAGCGCAAGCCGTTGGCCCTTCTCCCCATTCCCGCAGTCGAATATATTGTATTTTCTGAACAGAATTATACGATAACAGCAGCACCTTCGGCTTGCGGCCCATGGCTCGATCAACCCAACAAACCCGGTTTCGCCTTGCCAACCAGATTCTGGACGTGATCCGCGACGCGCGGATGGAGCCGGGCCATCACTTGCGCGAACAACCGCTTGCCGATCTCATCGGCGTCTCGCGCACGCCGATCCGCTCGGCGCTGGATCTGCTCGCCGAACGCGGCATCGTCGAAACCCGCAAGAACCAGGGGTTCTTTCTGCGCCAGGCGTTCGATGAACTGCACCGCATCGAAATCGAAATTCCCTCGACCGTTGATGAAGAGCTTTATTCGAGGCTCGTTCGTGACCGCCTCGCGAACCGGGTTCCAACTCTCTTCACGCAAAGCGACATCGCGCGCCGCTACGAGGTCGACCGCCTTGCGGTGGCACGCACGTTGTCGCGGCTGGCCGAGGATGGCCTTGTTACACGCAGCCATGGCCATGGTTGGACCTTTGCGCCGACGCTCGATACTCTCACCTCGCTACTGGCGAGCTACGAGTTTCGCCTGACGCTCGAGCCGGCCGGCTTTCTGCTGCCCACGTTCAAGCCGGACCACGCCGCGATCGAGCGGATGCGGCTCCAGCATCTTTATCTCGCCTCTCACCCGAACATCGCTTCGGTCAACAATATGCAGCTGTTCGAAACCGATGCGGCGTTTCATGAAATGTGTGCCGAGGCGAGCGGCAACGCATTTTTTTCCCAGGCGGTCCAATCGCAAAACCGGCTGCGGCGACTTCTGGAGTTCGGCAGCTATTTCGATAGCCGCCGCGTGCGGGAATGGTGCCGTGAACACCTTGGGATCATCGAAGCTGTGGCCTCCGGAAACTTCGCGCTGGCCTCCACGCGCATGCATGCGCATCTCCAGCAGGCGCTGGCCTCCGCACAGGCCGCGGCAAAACACTCAGAGGCCGTTCCGACAAGCCGTTGAAGCCGGCGGTCGCACGCGACGCTTAATTCAACGGGGCTTTGGAGACCGGCAGTGGCGGGAGCCCGGCCTTGGCGGCGGCATCCTGCAACGCGGCGACCTCCTTGGCATGGAAGGGAACGCCGGTGCGGCGATGCTGCGCCTCCAAGCGGCGCTCGCGCTCCCCCGGCATGATCACCTCGTCAAAGCCTTCCGCGGTCGGATTAAGGTGCACGCGTTTGACCAGCGTATCCATGCGCTTCATATATTCATCGCGGCTGACGAACAGATCGGGTCTCATCGCCATGATGAAATGACCGACGTTCTGCGGCGCATCGTAATCCTCAAAGTGATTGCGCACGTCGCCGGCGAAGGCCGCGCCAGAAATCACGCCGCCCATCACGTCCATCAGCATCGCGAGCGCCGAACCCTTCGGTCCGCCGATCGGCTGCACCGTCCCCCCATCGAGCGCGGCGTTGGGATCGGTGGTCTGGCGGCCCTTGGCATCGAGCGCATAGCCGAGCGGGATTGGCTGCCCGCGCCGCGCCGCGCGGCGGATTTTTCCGCGCGCGGCCACGGCGGGCGACATGTCGAGGTCAAACGGGGTTTCGTGACCGGCGGGCGCGGCGACCGCAATCGGACTGGTGCCGAGCAGGCCTTCGCGGCCGCCCCATGGCGGCATCGCGCGCGAGGCGTTGGTGAAGACTATGCCGATGAAACCGGCATCCATCGCCTGCAGCGCATAATTGCAGGCCGCGCCGAAGTGCGTGCTGCGTCGTGCCGAGACGATGCCGACCCCGAACTCGCGCGCCATCTCGATGGCTTCAGCCATGCCTTTGGTGGCCACTACGAAGCCGAAGGCGTTCTCTCCATCGAGCGCGCCAACCATCGGCGTCACCCGCTCGACCTTCAGGCTTGGTCGCGGATTGATCAAGCCGCGCCGCACGCGCTCCAGATAATGCGGCAACGTCTGCAGGCCGTGGGTGTCGACACCACGCAGGTCCGCCTTCACCAGGCAGCGGGCCACGATCGCCGCATCTTCCTTCGGCAGATCGTGCGCGACCAGAAGCCTTCGTCCAAAAGCTTCGGCGGCCTCGGCATCAACGTAGAATGGGCCGGTCGGGGTATCCGCATTTGCCGCTTGTGCCATCATCATCGCCGTCTGTTCTAGCTGCCGTTCAGTCCATGGGCCTCGGGGAAGAACATGTCCTTCCACGAAGCCGGTTTCTTCCTGATGCGACCGACCTCGTGCATGAAATCGACGATCTTCATGATGCTGATCGGCGTCGTCGTGTAATCGACGTCGGGGTCGGCGACCATTTTCTCGAGCTCGTCGAGCGCAATCTTGTCCCTGGTCACGTTCAGATAGGTCTGCGCGGCGTCGCGCGGGTGCGCCTTGATGAAGGCGTCGGCCTCCTCGAAGGCGGCGATGACTGCGGCGCATATTTTCGGATTTGCGTCGTGGAATTTCCTGGACGCAATCAGCACGCCGTTGGTGTGTCTGGCGCCAAGCGTGTCGTAGGATTTCAGCACCTGGT
>NZ_DASSRP010000393.1:0-19681 GCF_035701725.1 Bradyrhizobium sp. | reverse complement strand
ATTGGCGTAGATCGTGCCGCGCGACAGCACCTCGGCGGCGCGTTTTTTCGCAACCGCTTCCAGTTCCTCCCATCCGGGCGGCAAACGCAGGCGCAGGTCGAACCCTTTGGCATTGACGGACTTCAGCTCCCATTCGAACGCATAGGGCCCGCTGGCGCCGTGGCTGCGGGCAAAGCCGGTCATGCTCGACAACACCATCGCGCGGGGTTCTCCGGACGGGATCAGGGCCTCAGATTCGCTGGCCGAATGGCAGCAAGTCTAGCGCTTCTTGAGCCAAAAGTGGAATTTGCGCGGCGGCCAACACCGACGGCGAACACGATCGTGGCGACTGCGGCGGCTATTTTATTGCTGGACCACTGGGGAAGATGCCGCTGCGCCTTGGCGGGGCGCAGGCGCGTTGCGCGGTTTCCTGGCCGGGGCTGGCCTGGCGGGCGCTGCCGGCGTCTGATCAGCAGATGCGTTCGCCGCGGCTGCCGGGGGTGCCGGATCTTCGGCGGGCTCCACCGTATCGTTCTGGGTCTGCTTTTCCATCGCTCTCAGCTTGGCGACGTTCTTGGCATGCTGGTCATACGAATCGCTGAAAGCATGCCCACCGGTCCCATCGGCGACGAAAAACAGGTCACGTGTCCTGGCCGGATTGGCGGCCGCCTCGAGCGAGGCACGGCCGGGGTTGGCGATCGGTCCGGGCGGCAATCCGTCCACCACATAGGTGTTGTAGGGCGAAGGCTGTTGGATTTCGCTGCGCTTGATCGGCCGGCCGAGCGTTCCTTTGCCGCCGACCAGCCCGTAGATGATCGTCGGGTCCGACTGCAATTTTATCTTCTGGCGCAGGCGATTGACGAAAACGGCGGCGACCCGGCTGCGCTCGTCCGCCCGTCCGGTTTCCTTCTCGATGATCGAGGCCAGCGTAACAAGCTGCTCTGGCGTCTTGATCGGAATGTCCGGATTGCGGCGCTCCCAGATCTCGGCCAGCACGCGCTTTTGCGCCTGCTGCATGCGCGCGATCACCTGATCTCTCGGGGTGCCGCGCGGAAACTTGTAGGTCTCCGGCAACAGGGTGCCTTCACGCGGCAGCTCGCGCACCGACCCCGAGAAGATATCGTTTTCGGAAAGTCGCGCCACGATCTGTTCGGAGGTCAAGCCTTCAGGAACGGTGATGGAATGCTGAACCACCTTGCCTTCGACAATCGTGCCGATGACATCCCTCAAACTGGCATTCTTTTGGAATTGATACTCGCCCGGCTTGAGTTCTGAACGTGCTTTCAGCGCAAACACGCTGCCGATGAACGCCCAGCGGTTGTTGTCGATGACGCTCTCACGTTGCAGCACGTCGGCGATATCGGTCACCCCCGCCCGCGACGGGATGTTGACGACCTTGTCTTCCTGCAGCGGACCCGGCGCTTCGATTTTTTGCTTACCGTAGATATAAACGCCGCCGACCGCGATCATCACAAACAGAATGAACGTGATGATGGCGTTGCCGACCACAATAAACGGGTTGCGGGCACGTTCGGAGCGCTTGGGCGGTGGCGGAACCTGTTCGGGCTCCAGCGCGGCACGCGGGCTCCTCGGCGAAATGGGCGGCCTCTCACTCATCGATGCAACCTGAATCCTGTCGGTTCAATCGTGGCCCTGAAAAATATGGCCGGTAGTCTCGCCCACTTCTAGGAATTATCACCGAATGCGGCGAAACGGTGAACTTCCGTGTTATCGGACGCGCGCTATTGGACGCAGTCTCACATTCGCATGGGATTGCGTGCATGTGGTGGCCGAGCGGATTAACGATTGTCAATCCACTAACCGGCGGACACGCGACGCAGAATCACAGACGCGTTTGTACCTCCGAAACCGAATGAATTCGACAGGACGATATTAATTTCACGCTCGCGCGACACTTTAGGCACCAGGTCGATCGCGGTTTCGACCGAAGGGTTGTCCAAATTGATCGTCGGCGGGGCAACGTTGTCGCGAATCGCCAGAATGCTGAAAATCGCCTCGATCGCGCCGGCCGCTCCCAAGAGGTGTCCCGTGCAAGACTTGGTCGAGGACATCGATACCCGCGAAGCGGCATTGCCCAGAAGACGCTCGACCGCCCCCAGTTCAATTTCGTCGCCGACCTGCGTCGATGTACCGTGAGCGTTGATGTAATCGAGGTCGGAAGCCGAAATTTCCGCGCGCTTCAACGCAGCACTCATGCTGCGGAAACCGCCATCGCCGTCCGGCGAGGGCGAGGTGATGTGATAGGCATCGCCGGACAGGCCGTAGCCCACCACCTCGGCATAGATTTTTGCACCGCGTTTTTTCGCATGCTCGAATTCCTCGAGCACCACGATGCCGGCGCCCTCGCCCATCACGAAGCCGTCGCGATCTTTGTCATAAGGCCGTGACGCCTTTTCCGGCGTTTCGTTGAAACCGGTCGACAGCGCACGTGCGGCGCAGAAACCAGCCATACCGATCCGGCAGATCGGCGATTCGGTGCCTCCGGCAACCATGACGTCGGCGTCGCCGAGTGCAATCAACCTGCTTGCATCGCCGATGGCATGCGCGCCGGTCGAACATGCCGTGACGACGGCGTGATTGGGACCCTTCAATCCGTGCTCGATCGACACATAGCCGGAAGCAAGATTGATGAGCCGGCCTGGAATGAAGAACGGCGATACCTTGCGCGGACCACGCTCCTTCAACAGGATCGACGTATCGGCAATTCCCGACAGACCGCCGATACCGGAGCCGATCATGGTCCCGGTGGCGCATTTGTCTTCCTCGCTTTGCGGATGCCAGTCGGCGTCGTCAAGCGCCTGCTTTGCAGCGCACATCGCAAAGATGATGAAGTCGTCGACCTTGCGCTGGTCTTTCGGCTCCATCCATTGGTCGGCATTGAACGTGCCACCGGTGCCGTCGCCGCGTGGCACCACGCAGGCGATCTGGCTGGTGAGATCGGAGACGTCGAAGGTCTCGATCTTGCGCGCGCCGCTTTCCCCATTAAGGAGCCGCTTCCAGATGGGCTCGATGCCACAGCCAAGCGGCGAGACCATGCCAAGGCCTGTGACGACTACCCGCCTCATCCAGATCACTCCAGCGCGCGTTTCGCGGTCTCCGACAACGAAAGACGGGACCGCGAGCCCGCGGTCCCTTCCGCCCCGTCAGCTTCCCGCGCGAGCGCGTCAGCTCTTTGCGTTCTTTTCCAGAAATTTCGTCGCATCGCCGACGGTCAAAATGGTTTCCGCGGCATCGTCAGGAATTTCACAACCGAATTCTTCTTCAAAGGCCATCACGAGCTCGACCGTGTCGAGACTGTCGGCGCCGAGGTCGTCGATAAAGCTCGCGTTGTCGACCACCTTCTCGGGCTCGACACCAAGGTGCTCGACCACGATCTTCTTAACCCGCTCGCCAATCTCACTCATCGTTCAACCTCGTGCTGTTCTATTGGACCGACCCAAGACGTACGAGCCATCGTGGTCGTGAATTTCTCTTCGCGCATAGTTTGGATGAGGCCCGTCACGGCCGACACGGGTCCGGCGCACGATGACCGGCTCCGCACCGCCAATTATACAGGGTTTCAACATCCTGCAATGGTGTTCTTTTGCCCCCATCCGGGCCCCGGTTATCATACTTCCCAAGCCTTGACTACAAGTCCCGGCCATGCCGATTGCCGGGGCGAACCGGTTGTCCCATTCCAACATTCGCGTTGCATCGCGACAGGCCGCCTTGCGCAGGCTGGAATCAAAAGATCGCCGTCAAATACAGGTACCCGATAGCGTTTTTGCATCGACATAGAACTGCCGGTTCGCAGCTTAATGTCGCTGCCCTCAGATCATCGCGAGTCCGCCATTCACGTGAATGGTCTGCCCGGTCACATAGCCGGCTTCGTTCGAGCTGAGATAGACCGCCGCCGCCGCGATATCGTCAGGCGTCCCCAGACGCGCCGCCGGAACCTTTGACAGGACGGCCTCGCGCTGCTTTTCGTTCAAGGCGTCCGTCATCGGCGTGGCGATGAAGCCGGGAGCGATGCAATTGGCGGTGATGTTGCGCCGGGCATATTCCGCGCCCAGCGTCTTGATCATGCCGATCAGGCCGGCCTTCGAAGCCGTGTAGTTGCCCTGTCCCGGATTGCCGGTGACACCGACCACGGAGGTGATCGCGATGATCCGGCCGAAGCGCTTGCGCATCATCAGCTTGGTCGCGGCGCGAGCCAGGCGGAAGGTCGCAGTCAGGTTGACATTGATCACCTGCTCCCAATCCTCATCACGCAACTGCACAAACAGATTGTCGCGCGTGATGCCGGCATTGGCGACGAGGATATCGAGCTGGCCCATCGCCGCCTCGGCGGACGGTACCAGCGCCTCGACCTCGGTTGCATCGGAGAGATTGCAAGGCAGCACGTGAACGCGTTCGCCGAGCTTGGCCGCCAGCGTGTCCAACGCATCGCGCCGCGTCCCGGAAATTGCCACGGTCGCGCCCTGCTTGTGCAGGGCTTGCGCGATCGCGCCGCCGATGCCTCCGCTTGCGCCCGTAACCAGCGCGGTTCTGCCGGTGAGATCGAACATCGTTTTTCCCTTCAAGCTCAGGATGACTGTGCGAGCGCGTCTTTTGCTGAGGCAATATCATTCGGTCCGCCAACCGATATGCCGACGGCGCCCTCGGCGATGCGCTTGACCAGGCCGCTCAGTACCTTGCCGGCGCCGATTTCGAAGAACCGCGTGACGCCGTGACCGGCCATGTAGGCGATCGACTCGCGCCAACGCACTGTCCCCGTCACCTGCTCGATCAGCCGGCGGCGGATCTCGTCAGGGTCGGTGATCGGTGTGGCCAGGACGTTAGACACCAGCGGCGCGGCCGGCGCTTTGATGGCAACACCAGCGAGCGCTTGCGCCATCGCGTCCGCCGCTGGCTGCATCAGCCGGCAATGAAACGGTGCCGAGACCGGCAGCAGCATCGCCCGCTTGGCACCTTTGGTTTTCGCGATCTCGACCGCGCGTTCGACGGCCGCTTTGTCGCCGGACACAACCACCTGACCGCCGCCATTATCGTTGGCCGCCTGGCACACCTGTCCTTGGGCTGCTTCGTCGGCAACGGCCACCGCGGTCTCATAATTGAGGCCGAGCAAGGCGGCCATGGCCCCGACCCCGACCGGGACGGCCTTCTGCATGGCCAGGCCACGGGTGCGCAGAAGGCGCGCGGTATCGCCGATGCCAAGGCTTCCCGCAGCGGCCAGCGCTGAGTATTCGCCCAGCGAATGGCCGGCCACAAAGGCAGCATGCCGGGCAACGGAGAAGCCGGCTTCGGCTTCCAGCACCCGCAGGGTGGCCAGCGAAACCGCCATCAGCGCCGGCTGGGCATTTTCGGTGAGTTGCAGCGTCTCTCCGGGGCCGTCCCATATGATGGCGGTCAGCCGTTCGCCAAGGGCCGCATCCACCTCGTCGAACACAGCGCGCGCGACCGGAAAGGCCTCCGCAAGCGCCTTGCCCATGCCAACGGCCTGGGAACCCTGGCCCGGAAAGGTGAATGCTGCCGTCATGCGCGTCCCCGAACATTCGTCCAGTTCCCGCGCGCGAGCAGGAAACATGGAATACGATTATTTTTCAATATCTTACGGGGTGACCCGAATCCAAAATGGCGCGCCAAATCACGAATTGCGTCCCGCAAGTCCGCCGAAAGACACCGTGACGGCCTTCCCTGTCAAGCGCATAGGCTTCACGAGGTCGGGCGGCACCAGCCGTTATCTCGCGGCTTTCCCTTGCCAGTGCGGTCAAAATGCTTATAACGCGCTGCATCCGTGGGTCCCTGGCCGGGAGCTGAACGGACGGTCTCAGCAATATCACCTCTGGTGTTTTGATGTGGCAGGGCCAGTCGGCCCGTCGTCCCGTGCTTCCGCCTTCTGAGCTTATCCCGAGTCCTTTCCGAAGGTCTCGAAGGGCTTGCCGCCGGCGACCCGCGCCAACATGAGGAAAGGACATCCATGCCTCTTTACGAGCATGTTTTTCTCGCGCGCCAGGACGCGAGCACCCAGCAGGTCGAAGAACTGACCGCCCAGATGACCGGCATCGTCGAACAGGCGGGCGGCAAGGTCACCAAAACCGAGAACTGGGGCGTGCGGTCGCTGACCTATCGCATGAACAAGAATCGCAAGGCGCATTTCGTGCTGCTCAACATCGACGCACCGTCGGCCGCCGTCGCCGAGATTGAGCGTCAGGAGCGGATCAGCGAAGACGTGATCCGTTATCTCACCGTTCGGGTCGAAGAGCTCGAAGAAGGCCCCTCGGCCATGATGCGCAAAGCCGACCGCGATCGCGAACGCGACGACCGTGGCGGCGGCTTCCGTGGCGAGCGCGAGGGCGGCTTCCGCGGTGATCGCGATGGCGGCGGCTTCCGCGGCGACCGTGGCCCGCGCCGCGGCCGCGACGATGTCGATGCAGCGGAAGAGGAGTAAGAGCAATGGCTGAAGCTGGTGCACGTCGTCCGTTTTTCCGCCGCCGCAAGACCTGCCCGTTCACGGGTCCGAATGCGCCGAAGATCGACTACAAGGATTCCAAGCTGTTGATGCGTTACGTCTCCGAGCGCGGCAAGATCGTGCCGAGCCGCATCACGGCGGTTTCCGCCAAGAAGCAGCGCGAACTCGCGCGCGCCATCAAGCGCTCGCGTTTCCTCGGCCTGCTTCCTTACGTCATTCGCTAATCGTGAACTCCGATCCGCGGCGCATGTGCCGCGGATCGCATTCTCACTCATAAGGCTTCCGGGTCGTCCGGTTGCCGATGGTTGGGGTCGAAAAGACCTCTAACCGCTCGAAAGGGGCGGGACAGCTGATGATCGCGACCTTAGCCATAGCGCTGGCGGCCGGCATTGCGTCGGCCTTGATGTTCGCCTCGATCACTTCGGGCGCGGCGATCTCGCTACTGCTGATCAATCTGGCACCGTTGCCGCTGATGGTGGTGGGGCTGGCATGGGGGCCTTTCAGCGCCGCCCTCGGCGGGATCGCAGCGACCCTCGTCATCGCCTCGCTGTTCGGCCTTCCCTATTGCATCGCTTTTGCGCTGGTGAATGTGCTGCCGGCCTTCTGGCTGTCGCATCTCGTCCTGCTTGCGCGCCCGCCGGAGCACGTCCCCGCCGGTTCGGACGAAGCGCTGGAGTGGTATCCGGTCGGACGTGTCCTGCTCTGGATCGTGGTCTTTGCGACCATCCTGACCGCGGCCACGCTGCTGACGCTAGGGACGGATGCCGCAACGATCCACAAGACGCTCCGCACCGGCTGGACCGAACTCGTGGAGGCCGCCGGTCTCACGCTGAACGAGGCCACGCTCGATGCGCTGGTGTCAGTCGCTCCAATTGGTGCCGAGATTGCCGCGGTCGCCATGCTGACGCTCAATCTGTGGCTGGCCGCAAAGATTGCGGCGATGTCCGGACGATTGCACCGACCGTGGCCGAATTTGAAAAACACGGCCCTGCCGATCACAACGATTGCGGTCCTGTTTGCGGCGATCATCTGCTGTTTTGCCGGCGGCTTGCTCGCGATCATGGCGCAAGTGCTGACCAGCGGCCTGTCGATCGCCTATGCCTTCACCGGATTCGCCGTGATTCACACGCTGACGCTTGCCATGAAGAGCCGCGCGCTGTGGCTCGGTTGCATCTACGCGGTCGTTGCAGGCTTTGCCTGGGCACTTCTGGCCGTTGCGCTGCTTGGACTGGCGGACGCCGTCTTCGGGCTGCGCGAGCGCTACCTGCGCAGCAGGCCTCCACCGCTTCCCAAACCCTGAAACCGAAACGTCCGAACCTCCTGAAAGGAAACAATATGGAAGTCATTTTGCTGGAACGCGTCGCCAAGCTCGGTCAGATGGGCGAAGTCGTGCGCGTCAAGGATGGATATGCCCGCAACTTCTTGCTCAAGCGCGGCAAGGCGCTGCGTGCCACGGCCGACAATCGCGCCAAGTTCGACGGCATGAAAGCCGAGCTGGAGGCCAACAACGTCAAGGCCAAGGGCGAAGCGGGCAAGATCGCCGAGAAGGTCGAGGGACGCGACATCGTCATCATCCGTCAGGCCTCCGAATCCGGTCAGCTGTTCGGCTCGGTCTCGGTGCGCGACATCGTGGCCGCGCTCGCTGCCGACGGCATCACGGTTTCGCGGCCGCAGGTCTGGCTCGATGCACCGATCAAGGCCATCGGTCAGCAGAAGGTGACGATCGCCGTGCATCCCGAGGTCGAGGCCACGATCTCGGTGACGGTGGCGCGTAACGCCGACGAGGCCGAGCGCATCAAGCGCGGCGAAGACATTTCGACGCGTCAGGAAGACCGCGATGCGGCCGCCGAGGCCATCGCAGCGGCCGGCGAATTCTTCGATCCGGAAGCCCTCCCGACCGAACTGGCGCCGCAGCCCAGCGAGACGCCGCAGGAGTAACAAGCGTAAGTCGCGCGTCGACGCGATCGCTCAATACAAGAAGCCCGGCCAATCGGCCGGGCTTCTTTTTGGCCGTCACCAAAGCTATTGCGAGATCGGGGGGGCCGGCGGTCCGCTCTGCGCTGGCGGTGGCGGTGGCGCCGAGGCCGTCATGGCGGCAGGTTCGGAAGCAGCTGGCGCCTTCGGCTGGGACGGCACCGGTTCGGCCGAGCTTCCCGCAGCAACCGCCGGCACCGGATCGCGACGAGCCTGAGGCTTGTCGTTCGCACCCGCATCCCTCGGGGTATCTTTCGGGGCTTCGATCTTCGCTTCGTTGGGCTTGGTTTCACCGTCGGGCTTGGCCCTTTCAGCGGCACCCGCCTCCAGCTTGGGCGTCTCGGCCTTCGCCTTATCGTCCGCCCCCGGATCAGCCTTTGCCGGATCAGCCTTTGTTGGATCCGCCTTGGCCGATTCCGCCTTGGGCGGTTCGGTCTTCGCCGGCTCGGACTTGAGCGGATCGGACTTGGCCGGCTCATTTGCTACCGCTGGCTCTTCGGCACCGGGCTGGCCCGCTTTGCCGCGCTTGGGCCTGCGGCCCTCAGGTCCGCGCTCAGTTGCCGCCTGCGCCGGGGCCGCCGGCTTGACGTCGTCGGACGGCTCTCCCGGACGCGTCATGCGCCGGCGCGACGGCCGTCCTGGCTCGCCCGGGGCTGCGGTGTCATCCGGCCGGGCCGTTTCCTGGGCGGGCGCGTTGCGGTTCTTGCGCCCCTGGCGATCGGCCTGATCGCTACCTCCCGTTCCCTGCTTGTCGGCACCCGGCTTGTCCTGGCCCGGTTTGGCCGAGCGCGTATCGCTGGCGCCATTGGAGATCAGATAGGAGGCGAGCTGCGAAGCCATGTCGCCGCTCGTCGTGTAGTGCTCGCGCAAGAAGCCGGATAGCGATCCCGGCGAAACCGTTTTCAAAAGGCCGCGCGGCGACTTGTGGCATGCGTTACACGTGCCGGCGAAAAGCTGCGACGCGCTTTTGCCGGCCTCCAGGTTGGTTGCCTGCGCCCAGGCGGCCTCGCCCGCCACACAACTGGCCAAAAGCGTAACCGCCGCAAAGATGCGCGTTCGGCTCAACATTCCCTAGTCTCCAGATGCGGAAAACGCTTCCTGAGCTCTGTCAAAGAGCACCGGAGGCGTCACCTTTTATCCGATTATCCCGCGAATGGAAGCGCGCTTGTCGCACCTCCCGCAAGTCCATGTTCCAGGAATATCTGCTTTGTATACAAGGCAATAGTCGACCGCCCTCCACCGCTTGTATGATTTCTACTCGACGAATTGTGCAGGAACCAATCGGTTCCCCAGACGTCGAAATGTGGCGAACCAAGTTTGGTTTTTGCGGGATCGCTGGTTGGTGGTTTCGATGGACCGTTTGTTGCGTTACTTTTTGCGGAAGTTCATTCGCCGCGGTGCGATCACGTTTATCACCGCCGGCGGAGACAAATTCCATTGCGGCGACGGCACCGGACCGCACCTCTTTGCTCGCTTCCTGAACGCTGGCGCAGAGCGACGGATCTTGTTGAATCCCGAACTCGCGCTTGGTGAGATCTATATGGACGGCGATTTCGTCGTCGAGAACGGCTCGATTGCCGATCTACTCGCCATCGTGATGGATCAGCCTGCTGTCCTGCCGGGCTGGGCCAAGCCACAATGGTGGCTTCGCTACCTGTCGCGGCACCTGCGTCAGTTCAATCCGCGCCGCCGGGCCAGATATAATGTCGCTCACCACTACGATCTCGATGGCAGGCTGTACTCGCTGTTTCTGGACGCCGACAAGCAGTATAGCTGTGCTTACTTCGAGCAGCCGGGTATGACGCTCGACGATGCGCAGCTCGCCAAGAAGCGGCACGTCACCGCCAAGCTGCTGCTGAGGCCAGGCGACCGCGTGCTGGATATCGGGTCGGGCTGGGGCGGTCTTGGAATTTATCTCGCGGAGACGGCCGGCGCCAATGTCACGGGCGTCACGCTCTCAAACGAACAGCTGCAGGTCGCGAATGCCCGCGCCGCGGAAAAGCACCTCACAGGCTCAGCGAAATTCCTGCTTCAGGACTATCGCGACGTCCCCGGCCCCTTCGAGCGCATCGTCTCGATCGGGATGTTCGAGCATGTCGGTGTCGACTTCTATGACATCTACTTCAAGCGCTGCGCGGAACTCCTCACCGACGACGGCGTCATGCTGCTGCACTCGATCGGCCGCTCCGAAGGCCCCGACGTCACCAATCCCTGGATTGCGAAGTACATTTTCCCTGGCGGCTATATCCCGGCGCTGTCCGAGGTGCTGCCTGCGATTGAGCGCGCCGGCCTACTGGTCTGCGATATCGAAATCCTGCGGCTTCATTATGCCGAAACGCTGAAAGCGTGGCGCGAACGCTTCATGGCGCGCCGGGAGGAAGCAGTTCAGCTCTATGACGAACGCTTCGCGCGGATGTGGGAGTTCTATCTCGCCTCATCGGAAATGGCTTTTCGCAAGCAGAACCTGATGAATTTCCAGATCCAGCTCAGCAAACGGCAGGGGATTGTGCCGATCACGCGCGACTACGTAACGCGTGAGGAGGCCAGGCTGCGGCGCTTCGAAGCTGGGAACAAGCCGCGTCTGCAGATCGCCGGCGAATAGAGCAGGCCCAACCGGGGCGAGGCGACATGCCGCTGCTAGTTTCTCAGGCTGAAACGGGAGCCGTAAGCGGGATGGAGCTTCGCGGGTTGCGCCAGGCGCGCCTGCAATGCGCGAAGCTCGCGCGGGTCAACCGGCCGCGCGCGCCACTCCGGCCGCGAGCAAGCTTCCATCGCCTCAATCAGCCGCGACAGCCAATTGGCCTGCCCGCCTGAAGTGCGCCATGTCGGAAGCTGCTGGCTCATCGCTATCGTGTCCACTGCCCGAAAACCTGGGAAAACAATTCCCAGCTCCACAGCTCGTTCCCGCAAACGACGTTGAAGAAAAATTGCGGGAACGTGATCTGCTTCACAAACGACTTGGGCGCCCTGCCCTAAATCACCAAAATGGCTCAGAAAACCGCCCGGTCATTCCGAGTGCCTCCAGACGTCCGCGCCGACTATGCCATGATCGCTATGTCGATTGGCGGCGCACTCCTCGCGCTGATCTACCTGATCCTGATCTGACGGTACCCGGTCGAAGCCGCACGTGCGAACGTTAGTACCGACCGAGCGCGCAAAGGTTCATCCAAAATCACGAAGTTTTTGAGGCGGCTAGCCGTCCGATTCCAACATTCGCATTCCTTCCCGGCGAGCACTTTTTGCCAATGCTGATCAGGCGTGACCACCAGCAAATACAGGTTTCCAGTAGACTTTAAGCCGGCCACCCGTCCGGCGTACCCACGGCAAAGGGGCCGTGAACATCAGGTGCGTTCCGTCAGCTGCCTCTTGCGGAACAAATTCCGTCAAGCACTGTCGCCTCAGACCTCATCATTCCCCAGCATCGATTGTGTGAATCGTGCATAAGGCGGTTTGCTGCTTCCGCTGGCCCTCAGAGAGGCGCTTTATCGCTGCCCCTTATCTGCCCAACTTTCGCGAACACTGACCGCTCATGTCCCCGACTGATTCGAACGTTCTGAAACTCGCCCCCGAGGCGGGAACTCCCGCCTTCCGCACGGCTCCCCACAATATCGAAGCCGAACAGAGCCTTTTGGGCGCGATTCTGGTCAACAATGACGCATTCTATCGGGTTTCGGACTTCCTCGAGCCCAAGCACTTCTTCGAACCGATCCACCAGACGATCTTCGAGACCGCCGGCAGCCTGATCCGGATGGGCAAGGTCGCTACCCCCGTGACTCTGAAGACCTTCCTGCCGGGCGACACCGATCTTGGCGGCGTCACCGTCAGCCAATATCTGGCGCGGCTGGCGGCGGAAGCCACCACCATCATCAATGCGCAGGATTACGGGCGCACCATCTACGAGTTGTCGCTGCGCCGCGATCTGATCCGGATCGGCGAAGACATGGTCAACGTCGCCTTCGATGCGCCGGTCGATTTTGCGCCACGCAATCAGATCGAGGACGCCGAGCGGCGGCTGTACGAACTCGCCGAGACCGGACGCTACGACGGCGGGTTCCAGAAGTTCTCGCAGGCGCTCACGGTCGCGGTCGATATGGCCGCCAAGGCCTTTCAGCGCGATGGCAAGCTGTCAGGTATCGCAACCGGCCTGCGCGACCTCGACACCAAGATGGGCGGCCTGCAGCCCTCCGACTTGATCATCCTGGCGGGGCGTCCCGGCATGGGCAAGACGTCGCTTGCGACCAATATCGCCTATAACGTCGCAAAGGCTCACCGGGCCGAGCTCCAGGTCGACGGCACCCAGAAGACGGTCAATGGCGGCATCGTCGGTTTCTTCTCCTGCGAAATGTCGGCGGAGCAGCTTGCGACGCGTATCATCGCCGAACGCACCGGCATTCCCTCAAGCAATATCCGCCGCGGCGGCATCTCCGAGAGCGACTTTGAGAAGATCCGCGATTATTCGATCGAACTGCAATCGCTGCCATTCTACGTCGACGAAACCGGCGGCCTTTCGATCGCACAGCTTGCCGCGCGCGCCCGTCGGCTCAAGCGGCAACGCGGGCTGGATTTGATCGTGGTCGACTACATTCAACTGCTGCAAGGCTCGGGCAAACGCTCGGACAACCGCGTGCAGGAAGTCACGGAAATCACGACGAGCCTTAAGGCATTGGCCAAGGAGCTTGTTGTTCCCATCATCGCGCTTTCGCAGCTATCGCGCCAAGTCGAAAGCCGCGACGACAAGCGCCCTCAGTTGTCGGATTTGCGTGAATCCGGCTCGATCGAGCAGGACGCCGACGTCGTGATGTTTGTCTTCCGCGAGGAGTATTACATCGCGATGAAGCAGCCTACGCCCGGCACCGAGGAACATATCAAATGGCAGGCCGAGATGGAGCGAACGCTCGGACGGGCCGAAGTGATCATCGGCAAGCAACGTCACGGCCCGACGGGTACCGTCGAACTTCAGTTCGACGCCAGCGTGACGCGTTTCGGCGATCTCGCCCATGACAATCATCTGCCGGCCAGGCCGCCGACATATTGATCCGGCGGCCGGCTGTCGGGTTGAACCGCGGCTGGCGCACGCGTAAAATTGCGGCATGAACATTGCCCCCGACCCCAAGTCGCTTCCGACCGATTCCATCCTTTCGCCGGAAGCCAACAAGGCGGCGGCGCTGGCTGCCGCCACGGGTATCCTGACCGTCGATCTCGACGCTGTCGTCGCCAACTGGCGCAAGCTCGAGAAAACGGCGGTGCCCGCCGAATGCTCCGCCGTGATCAAGGCCAATGCCTACGGCTGCGGTATCGAACCGGTGGCTCGGGCGTTGGCCAAGGCGGGCTGTAGGACCTTTTTCGTCGCAACCCTTGATGAAGCTGCCGTCGCGCGCGCCGCGGTGCCGTCGGCCGCGATTTATGTGCTCAACGGCTTCATGCAGAACACCGGAGAAGCCTACGCCAAGATCGATGCAAGACCGGTCATCGGCGAGCTGAACGAACTCGCCGAATGGGATGTGTTTTGCCGTCGCACCGGCTGGGCCGGCGGCGCCGCCATTCACGTCGACACCGGCATGCAGCGGCTCGGCCTCACTATGGCCGAGGCGCAAGGCCTGCTTCCGAGAATCAATGCCGGCGATCACGGCATCTCGCTTGTGATGAGCCACCTCGCCTGCGCCGAGAGCCTGAACCATCCGATGAATGCCAGGCAGCTCGCCGCTTTCCGCGAAGTCGCCAGCGCGTTTTCCGGCGTGCCGGCATCGCTTTCAAATTCTTCCGGCATCTTTCTGGGCAGCTCGTTCCAGTTCGATATGGTACGGCCTGGCGCCGCGCTCTATGGCGTCAACCCGACGCCGGAGGCCGACAGTCCGATGTTGCCTGTGGTCGACCTCAAGGCCCGCATCGTGCAGATCCGTGACGTCGAGCGCGGTGAAAGCGTCGGGTACGGCGGAAACTGGACGGCACGGAGGCCAACCAGGCTCGCCATCGTCTCCGCCGGATATGCCGACGGCTATTTCCGGGCCGGCAGTAGCAACGATGGCACCCGCGGCGCCGAGGTGATCGTTGCTGGCAAGCGCTGTCCGGTTGCAGGCCGCATCTCGATGGATCTGATGGCCGTCGACATCACTGATGTCGACAAGAATGCAGTGCGGCGCGGCCATCTGGTGACGCTGATCGGCGAAGGCATTACGGTCGACGAACTGGCCCACCATTTCGGCACGATCGGCTACGAGGTGCTCACCAGCCTCGGTTCGCGTTATGCGCGCGTCTACAAGGGCGAGGTTGCCGACGGCTAGGGCCGGCCTTCGGCCGCGCTACTGTTTCGATCGCGCATCAAGCGCCGTCTTGCAGGCTTCGCTGAGGGAATCGTGCTGCTTGTTCAGACACTCGACGATGCGGCCGCCACCAGGCGAAACACCCGAACAGAATTTCTTGAAATCAGCCTTGCATGCTTCTCGCATCGCACCCCTTTGGCTTTGGGCGAATGCCGCGCTCGAGAATCCGACGACACAGGCGACGATTGCGATCGATACTTTGAACATGCAAGCTCCTCTTGTGATCCATGATCTCTTGCGATCCGGTCGATGAAAGTAGCTACTTTCAACATCAACAATATCAACCGTCGGCTGCCCAATCTTCTGGCCTGGCTCAAGCGCGCCAAACCTGACGTCGTCGCCTTGCAGGAGCTGAAATCGACCGACAGCGACTTCCCGCAAAGTGCGCTCGAGAAGGCCGGCTATGGCGCGGTGTGGCGCGGACAAAAGACCTGGAACGGCGTGGCTCTGCTGGCGCGAAATGCCGATCCGATCCTGATCCGCGACGCACTGCCCGGCAACAGCAGGGATGACGAAGCGCGCTACATCGAAGCTGCGATCAACGGCGTTATTGTGACCAGCATCTACCTGCCGAACGGCAATCCGCAGCCCGGGCCGAAATTCGACTACAAACTCGCTTGGTTCAGAAAACTCCGGACACACGCAGCCACATTCATCAAACAGGATGTGCCCGTGGTGCTCGCCGGCGATTACAACGTTGCCCCGACTGCACTCGATATCTATCCAACCAGATCCTGGGACAAGGATGCGCTGATCCAGCCGAAGAGCCGCGCGGCGTTCCAGTCGCTGATCGCGCAGGGCTGGACGGATTCCATCCGGACACTTCATCCGTCAAAGCCGATGTTCACGTTCTGGGATTACAAGCGTAATCGCTGGCCGCGCGACGCCGGTCTGAGGCTCGACCATCTCCTGCTCAGTCCGGCGCTTGCACCGCGGCTGACGAAGGCCGGCGTCGACCGGATGGTGCGTGGCGAGGAAGGCGCAAGCGATCACGCTCCCGCATGGGTTACCATCAGCTAGTCGATTCCGGAGGGTTGTCGCGTTGCACGGCCGATTCTGTTTAATCTTTGCTAATAGATCCCGCATAGGTTGAGAGGCTACATACTTTTTGAATTTGGATGAGCGGTCGCTGTGTCCCTGCCTGAGTAGGACCTCATGCTCGTTTGTTATCTCACCGATGAGCCCGGAAAGATTCCCGCCATTCGGGCTGCGCTCGAGCCGCGTTATGCGGTCGTTCCCCGCGTACTCGGACAAGAACCCATCTTTGCGCCGAGCGGCGTGCTGATGGTGGATGCCGACCTGCGCGAAGGCGAACGCGTCGAGCAAATCAAGAACGTGATGCGCGATCTGGATGCGATCAACGAGAAGCTGTTTGTCGTCCACCGCCATCTGCACCATCTCGTGGCGCAGGCCTATGCCCTCGGCGCAACCGGGGTGGTTCACAGTGTCAAGCAGGCGACTTCCAGGCTGACGCAGATCGAGGCGGAAATCCGTGCTGCCGAGACCGGTTTGGACAGCCCGCCGACGTGGATGACCGATTGCGGCAAGGCCTTCGCGGCGATGTACTCAGCCATCGGATCCGGCAAGACAATTCATCTCGCCGATGCAGAAACAGTCACCACACAGATCATCGCGAGCATCAGCCAGAATGGTTTGAACGGATGGCTCGACAACGTCCGAAAGTACCATGAAGGAACGTTCCAGCACTGTCTGCTGGTCACCGGCATTGCTGTCGCGTTCGCGCTGGACATCAAGTTCACTTCACAGGACGTGAAGCGACTAGGGATCGCGGCGACCTTGCATGACATCGGTAAGGCTCGAATCCCGCTTTCGATCCTCGACAAGCCGGGCCGCCTCAATCCCAAAGAAGAAGATATCATGAAGCAGCATCCCCTGATCGGGTACGATCTGCTGAAGGATATTCCCGGCATCAGCATCGAAACGCTCGACGCGGTCAAACATCACCACGAATATCTTGATGGTTCGGGTTATCCCGACGCGCTCGCCTCGCCGCAGATCTCCGACCTGGTGAGGCTCTTGACCATCTCGGATATCTTTGCCGCTCTGATCGAAGCGAGGCCATACCGCGCGGCGATGCCTCGCGAAGAAGCTTACAAGATCCTGTCCGACATGAACGGCAAGCTGGAAACCTCGCTGGTCAAGGCGTTTCGCCGCGCCGCGCTGGCGGCCTGAGACCCAATCGCCTCGCAGCTAGATCCGATCGGGAAAGCGGATGATGAAGTTGTCGCGGTTGGGCATCTTCACCTTCGGCAAGGTCTCCGCGTTCATGGTCTCGTTGGCGTCGATCAGCTTGTTCTCGGCGAGAATGTAGGCCGTCAGCGCATAGACCTCGTCATCGCTGAGCGAGCGCGGCGCCGTGAACGGCATCGCACGGCGAATGAAATCGAAGATCGTTGTCGCATAAGGCCAGAAGTTCTTGATGGTCTTTTGCGAGGCCGAGATGCCGACGATCTTGTGCTCCTCCACGAGGGCCGCGGCAGGGCCGCCGCCCCTGCCATTGTCGCCATGGCAGGCTGCACATTTCTCCGCAAAGATCGCAGCTCCCTGCGCCGACGTGCCGCTGCCCTTCGGCAGTCCCGTCCCGTCGGGCAGGACGCTGATATCCCAATTGGCGATCGCGGCCTCATCGAGCGGTTTGCCAAGATGCGGCGTCTCGGCCCTCGACAGGCCGGCCGTTGCGGCAAGCAGAAGCGCCCCGGCCAGGAGAATGGAATTACGCATAGACATGCTTGACCTCCCCACTCGCCGCAACACCCCAGCTTGTGATCGAGTTGTAGTGCTGATTGGGGAAGCCCAGGATCGGCGGCGGCTTGGTCAGTTCGCCGCGCACGGCCACGAATTCAGCGCGGGTCGGCTGCACGTTACCCGCTTCGTCCCACGCCCTGCTCTGCAAGGTGGCCGGGCCGCCGTCCCAACGCCATGGCATGCGGAAGCGTGTGAAGGCCTTGCTCAACACCGGCTCCTGCAACGCAGCCTGGCCCCAGCTCTTTCCGCCGTCGGCGGAAACCATCACCTTCTCGATCCGCCCGGTGCCGGAATAGGCGACGCCGGAAATCTCGTAGAGGCCGGGCCCCTTCAACGCCATGCCGTGCGATGGGCTGGTGATGAAGGATTTGACCTCCTGGAGAAAGTAGAAGCGATAGGCTTTGCCGTCCGGTAATAGCTGCGAATAGGTCCGCGATTCATACATGGTCATCGCAGGCTGATCGAGCAGCTTGATGCGGCGCAGGAACTTCACGTTCATATTGCCCTCATAACCGGGCAATAGCAGGCGCATCGGATAGCCGTTTCCAGGCATCAAGCGTTCGCCGTTCTGATAGAGCGCAATCATCGCATCATCGAGCGCCTTCTTCACCGGCACGCTACGACTGAGGCGCGGTGAATCCGCGCCTTCCGCGACCATCCATTTCGCCCTGGGGTCGATGCCCGTTTCCTCGAGCAGCGTCGAAAGCTTCACGCCGGTCCACTCCGCGCAGGAGACGAGCCCATGCAACGCCTGCACCGTCTCCTGCATCGGTTCCGGAGAGAACATCGGCGCACTGTTGCCGCCGCATTCGAGGAAAGTGATGCGCGAGGTCTGCGGGTAGCGCGATAACGTCTCGAGCGAGAACTCCAGCGGCTGCTTGACCAGCCCATGAATCACGAGGCGATGCTTGTCCGGATCGATTGCCGGGATGCCGCCATGATTGATAGTGAAATGCAGCCCGTTCGGGGTCGTCGTGCCCTCGAGCAGATGATGGGGCGTGCGCGCATGCGAATTACGCGGCTCATTGTTGGGGTTGCTGCGCGTTCTGACGACCTTGGCCTCGAATTTCGAGGGAGTCTGGTAAGGTGGCGTCGCTTCGCCGATCTCCATGCTCCACGGGTCCTCCGTGAGCGGCTCGGCGCCGGCCGCGGATGGAGCCAGTCCGGCTCCAGCCGCACCTGCCAACATCACGCCGCGTCCGAGTAATGCGCGGCGGTCGATCAATCCGTTTCCAGCGACGACCGGCAAATCCTGATTACGTTTGCCGCTGTTGCGATCGGCGGACTTGGCCATCACAGAGCCCTCCCCAGTGCCGTTGATTTGGCATGCGCTCCCGTGTTGCAGCGAGTCCCGAGGGCGAATGCCAAATCCGAACCGCCCTGGGGTCTTTATTATCCCAGTGTCCCGGTTCTGAGCTTAGCAAACGCGCCCGCTGCGACACGATACGAAGGTCAGAACCGGGACACTGGTCAACCGGGTGTTTTCAACCACCCCTTATTTGGTCGACACGCTAGCCCCTCGCCGTGCGGCCGTCTATATCCGCACCCGCATGGCGCGACGCAAAACGCGCGATCGTGAAATCGACGCTACGGGCGGGAGCAGCAATCGTTGAGCTTTGTTTTCGTCCTCGCGGTCGGATTGGTCGCGGGCACCATCTCGGGCATCGTCGGCACTGGTTCTTCGATCATGCTGATGCCGGTCTTGATCTACACGTATGGGCCGAAACAGGCTGTTCCGATCATGGCGGTTGCAGCCGTGATGTCCAATCTGTCGCGTATCCTTGCCTGGTACAGGGAGGTCGACTGGCGCGCGTGCGCCGCCTACTCCATTCCCGCCGTTCCTGCGGCCGCACTCGGCGCCCGCACGCTGCTGGTGCTGCCCTCGCGCCTTGTCGACATCGCGATCGGATCGTTTCTGATCACGATGGTGCCGGTTCGGCATTGGCTCGCCGGCCATCAGCTCAAGTTTTCACTTTGGCATCTGGCAATCGGTGGCGCCGTGGTCGGCTATCTCACCGGCATCGTTGTCTCGACGGGCCCGCTGAGCGTGCCGCTGTTCCTGTTTTATGGCCTCGCCAAAGGCGCTTTTCTCGCCACAGAGGCGGCGAGTTCACTCGGCATGTATGTGAGCAAGTCCGTCACCTTCCAGCGCTTGGGCGCGCTGACGCCG
>NZ_DASSRP010000392.1:0-6807 GCF_035701725.1 Bradyrhizobium sp. | reverse complement strand
CTTGAAGTCGCCGCTGCCACCGGAAATGCGCGAGGTGGCGCCGGTATCGGAACCGGACAGTTGCGCGATCACCCGCTCCACCGGACCGCCAGGCGCAAATTGCACCACCACAAAGGCGACGAACAGGATTCCGAGCAAGGTCGGAAGCATCAGCAAAATGCGGCGAACGATATAGGCGGCCATGGGCTATTTCGCCTGATCTAGCTTGGCGGCCTTGGCCGCGTCGTACCACCAGATCGTGCGCTCATCGACCGCATAGCGCGGTAACGATGCGGGGTGGCTGAACACGTCCCAATAGGCCAAGGGATGGTTGGAGCGATACCATTGCGGGATCCAATAGCGCCCGGCGCGAAACAAGCGGTCGATCGCCCGGCACGCGAATGTCAGTTCCGCCCGCGTCTCCGCGGCGATCGCCTTGGCAACCATTGCATCCATTGCCGGACTGGCGACACCGGCAAAGTTGTACGAGCCTTTGGTCGCGGCCTCCTTCGACGCGAAATAAGGCCGCAAGCTGTCGCCGGGTGTCGCCGACATGCTCAGCCGCTCGACCGTAATGTCGAAATCGAAATCCTCGACGCGCGCGCGGAATTGCACGGCGTCGATCAGCCGCAGACTGGCATTGATGCCAAGCAGGCCGAGGTTCTTGATGAAGGTGGAATGGTGCGGCTGGAACGACGGTTCGTCGAGCAGAAACTCGATGGCAAAGGGCTCGCCGTTTGGGAGCAGGCGTTTGCCGTCCTTGACCGGCAAGCCTGCATCCTGAAGCAATTGCTGCGCCTTGCGCAGCAAGGCGCGGTCCTGGCCCGATCCGTCCGAGACCGGCGGCACGAACGGCTCGTGAAACACCTCGTCCGGCACTTGGCCCCGAAACGGCTCGAGCAGCTTGAGTTCTTCGGGCGAAGGCGGACCGTTCGCCACCATGTCGGAATTCTGGAACGGCGAACAGGTGCGCGCATAGGCGCCATACATCACCGTCTTGTTGGTCCATTCGAAATCGAAGGCATAGGTCAGCGCCTCGCGGACGCGCGGGTCCTTGAACTTGTCGCGCCTGGTGTTGATGAACCAGCCCTGCCCGCCCGAGGGGGTTTCGTCCGGCACCAGTTCGCGCCTGACACGGCCATCCTTGACCGCCGGAAAGTCATAACGCGTCGCCCAGATCCGCGAGGTGAACTCCTCACGGTACAGATAGTTCTTGCCGGTAAAGCCCTCGAAGGCGACGTCACGGTCGCGATAGAACTCGTAGCGAATGACATCGTAGTTGAAACTGCCGCGACTGACGGGCAGATCGGCTGCCCACCAATCCTTCACGCGTTCGAATTCAATGAAGCGGTTGGCTTCGAATCTTCTGACCTTGTAGGGCCCCGATCCCAAGGGAGCATCCAGGGAGGATTCCTCGAATGGCCGTGTCGCGTAGTAGGCCTTTGAGAAAATCGGCAGGCCCGCAGTGTACAGCGGAACGTCGCGCGCGCGGTTGGGCGAGAACGTGACGATCAGCGTTGCGTCGTCGACGGCTTCGGCCTTCACCATATCGCGAAGCTGAACCACGATCAGCGGATGACCTTTCTCCTTCAGGGCGGTGAGCGAGAAGGCGGCGTCGTGTGCGGTCAGCTTCGAGCCGTCGTGGAAGCGCGCTTCAGGGCGCATGGAAAAACGATAGGTCAGCTTGTCCGGCGATATCAGCACCGACTTTGCCGCCAGACCGTACAGCGCGTCCGGTTCATCGTCGGCACGCACCATCAGTGCGGCGAACGTCAAGTCCATGCCTTGCGCGCCCTCGCCCTTGAGGACGTAGGCGTTGAGCGAATTGAAGGTGAAGAAGGACTGGTTATAGGCCCGCACCGACGGGATCAGCGAAAACGTCCCGCCTTTCGGCGCGGCCGGATTGACGTAATCAAAGTGCGCAAAGTCGGCCGGATATTTCAGGTCGCCGAAAGCCGAAATTCCGTGGGCCTCGCTGGAGGCATCGGCCGCAAATGCCGGCTGCGGCACGGCCACGCCCACAACACCCGCGCCGAGCGCGCCGGCACCAAGCTCGAGCACATGCCGGCGGGAAAGCAGCGCCATGCGCGAAAAATCCCTCAAGATTTCTTGCCGAGCCGGGCGGCCTTGTCGGCATCGTACCACCACAGCGACGGAAGGCCTGAACGGGCGTATTTCGGCAATTCGGCGTGGCTGAAACGATCCCACAGCGCATAGCGGACGAAGGGATAGGAGAATTGCGGAACGACGTAGAAATTCCACAACAGAACGCGGTCGAGCGCATGGGTCGCTGCGACCAGCTCGGCTCGGCTCTTGGCGAAGACAACCCTGTCGATCAGAGCATCGACGGCGGGATTCTTGATACCGATCGTATTGCGCGACCCCGGCACATCGGCGGACTGCGACCCCCAATATTCGCGCTGCTCGTTGCCGGGCGAAAGCGACTCTCCCCAGACATCGACGATCATGTCGTAGTCGAAACTGCGCTCGCGATTCTCGTATTGGGCGCTGTCGACGACACGGATCGAAGTCGTCACGCCGATCCGTTCCAGCGACGGCTTGAAGAACAGTACGATCCGTTCGTTGGCGGGATTATCGACCAGGATTTCGACCGTGATCTGTTTTCCCGAAGGATCGACGAGCTTGCGATCCTTGATCTCGTAGCCGGCTTCCTTCAACAGCCGCATGCTTTCGCGCAAATTGGCGCGAACGGCCTCGGGGTCGCCGCCGACTGGGTTCTGATATGGCTTGGTGAAAACCTCCGCCGGCACCTTGTCGCGAACCGTCTCGAGGATCGCCAGTTCGTCGCCTTGCGGCAGACCGGACGAGGCAAGCTCCGTTCCATAGAAATAGCTGTCGATGCGCGTGTATTTTCCGAAGAACAACTGTTTGTTCATTTCCTCGAAGTCGAACGCATAGTTGAAGGCACGACGAAGACGCGCATCCTTGAACTGCTCGCGGCGCAAATTGAACACGAAGGCCTGCATGCGCCCGATATCGCTGATCGGAAACTCCTGCTTGATGGTGCGCTTCTCAGCCATCGCGGGAAAATCGTAGGCGGTCTCCCATTGCTTGGCTGAATTCTCAGCGATCCAGTCCACCTGATCGGCCTTGAAGGCCTCGAGCGCGACGGTGTTGTCGCGGAAGAATTCGAAACGCAACTCGTCGAAATTGTTCTGACCGATCTGAACCGGAAGATTGGCTCCCCAAAAATCCTTCACACGCTCCAGTCTGACAGAGCGGCCTGCGACGAAATCCTTGATGCGGTAGGGCCCGGAGCCCAAAGGCGGCTCCAGCGTCGTCTGCGAGATATCGCGTTTGTGTCCCTGGCTGTCGGTGCCTTCCCAATAATGCTTGGGCAACACCAGAAGCTCGCCGACGATATGCGGCAGTTCGCGGTTACCGGGAGCATCGAAAGTGAACTTGATCTCGCGGTCGCCAATCTTTTCCGCCTTGGTGACGTGCCGATAATAGGAGGCATACATCGGGCTAAGCTTTTTCAGCGCTTCCATCGAGTAGATGACGTCTTCGGGCGTCACCGGCTTGCCGTCGTGCCAGCGCGCCTCCTGGCGAAGGCGATAGGTCACCCAGGCAAAATCGTCCGGATGCTGTGCGGCTTCGGCGAGCAGGCCGTATTCGGTCGCGACCTCGTCCTGCGCCCGTTCCATCAACGTTTGATAGATCAGCCCGGCGGCAGGCGCGAGTGAGCCTTTGACGCCCGACACCGCAATGTTGAAGTTATCGAAGGTCCCGATCGAGATCATGCGGGCAATCCCGCCCTTGGGCGCATCGGGATTGACGTAGTCGAAACGCTTGAAGCCGGCGGGGTATTTGATGTCGCCGAACAGCGACAGGCCGTGCCGCCAGGCCGGCTCGGCAGCCGCGGTCTGCGCACCGGCCGAACCGATCGTCGAAAAGCCGGAAGCAGTAGCGAGCGCCGGCGCAATCGCGGCAACGGCGCCGCCCTGCAAGAGATGTCTTCGATTGAGCGTCAAAGGCAAAATCCTCTTCATCAGCCGCGTTATCGAGGCCGCTCCTGCGGCGAATTTGAAGGTCCTGATTTCGCTGCGGTCGTCTGCGAACTCCGCAATCGGAACTCCAGTATAAGGCAACGGTTCGACCGATTAAGTTGCTTTTTGCTCATCATTGCACCCCTCGTGGGGCGAAAGGCCGCGGGAATAAAGGCAAAATCGAAGCCCGCTTCCCCCGATCCGGGGAACCAATCGGCAAAAAGCAAAACGGCCGGGATCAAGAACCCCGGCCGCCAAACATAGTGCCCGAATAGACCGACGTTACTTCGCCGCGGTCGGCAAAGGCTTCGGGCTGTCGGACAGCGAGTTCAGGTAAGCGAGCACGTCGGCGCGCTCGCTGTCCTTCTGGATGCCGGCAAAGCCCATCGCGGTGCCCGGAATGAAGCCCTTCGGATTGTCGATGAACTTGTTGAGTTCGTCGATGTTCCAGGTGCCGCCCTTGGCCTTCATGGCCGCCGAGAAATTGAAGCCGCGGCCTTCGCCAATCTTGTCCCCGACGATGCCATAGAGATTCGGACCAACCTTGTTGGGCCCTCCCTTGGTGAAGTCGTGGCAGGCTCCGCACTTCTTGGCGGCCTGCTCACCCTTCTGGACGGAAGCGGTCTGCAGCAGCTTCTCGATCGGCTCGGCGGGCGCGGCAGCGGCCTTTTCGCCGGCTGCGCCTTCTTCCTTGACCGCGATTTCGAAGCCAGGCTTTTCCGGCTTGTTGGGAGCAAAGAGCGCGCCAGCGGTGAAGCTCGTCACCAGCAAAACGAGGCAGGTACCGAGAACGGCACCGAGGACTTTATTGAGTTCGAAGGAGTCCATTTTGGATCAGGCTCCAGGCCGGAAATGTCGAATGTGGGCCGGCGAGAAACGGCCGCGATAAGCGCCAGGAATCGGCCTTTTGCGCCGCACCCCAAGCCCGCATCAGATATCGGTTTGCCCGTGCTCTGGCAACCCGTATAAACGCAATGGCTTTTGAGCCGTCCCCCGTTATTTCTGGCCGCTCTTTGAGGGTACCGGACCGTACATTCCCGATGACCGATCCCCGCATTTTGGTGCTGATTCCGGCCCGCATGGCGGCCACCCGCCTGCCCGGCAAGCCGCTGCTGCAAATGGCCGGCCTGCCAATGATCGTCCACGTCCTGCGCCGGGCGGAAACGGCGGGGATTGGCCGGGTCGCGGTCGCAACCGACACCGCCGAAATCGCGTCGGTCGTCACCGCGCATGGTGGGGAGGCCGTGATGACCCGCGCCGACCACCCGTCCGGCTCGGACCGGATTTTTGAGGCGGCGGGCATCCTTGATCCGAACCGTAAGGCCGAGATCGTGGTCAATCTGCAGGGCGATTTTCCGACCATCAGTTCGGACAATATCCGCGACGTGCTGGCGCCGCTCGCCGACCCCGCGGTCGACATCGCGACCCTGGCTGCCGAGATCCACACCGAGGAAGAGGCGACCAACCCCAACGTGGTCAAGGCGGTCGGCTCCATGATTGGCCCGCGGCGGTTGCGTGCGCTCTATTTTACCCGCGCCACCGCGCCTCATGGCGACGGACCGCGCTACCACCACATCGGCCTCTATGCCTACCGCCGCGCGGCGCTGGAGCGCTTCGTCGGCCTGCCGCCTTCGCCATTGGAGCGGCAGGAGAAGCTGGAACAATTGCGGGCGCTGGAGGCCGGCATGCGGATCGACATCGGAATTGTCGACACGGTGCCGCGCGGCGTCGATACCCCGGCCGACCTCGAAACCACGCGCCAGATACTCGCTCTGGCGAAATCCTGAACCGCTGCTACAAGGCGCCATGACCAAGCCAGCCAAGATCATGAAAATCGCATTCCAGGGCGAGCCGGGCGCCAACTCCCATATCGCCATCACCGAGGCCTATCCGGACGCCGAAGCCCTGCCCTGCCCGACCTTTGAGGATGCGCTTGCCGCGATCGCCTCGGGCGAGGCCGATCTCGGCATGATCCCGATCGAGAATTCGGTCGCGGGCCGCGTTGCCGACATTCATCACCTGTTGCCGCAATCCGGCCTCTTCATCGTCGGCGAGTGGTTTCTGCCGATCCATCACCAGCTGATGGCGCCACGCGGCGCCAAGCTCGGCGATATCAAGACGGTCGAAAGCCACGTCCACGCGCTCGGACAATGCCGTCGCATCATCCGCAAGCTCGGCATCAAGCCGATCGTCGGGGTCGACACCGCCGGCAGTGCCCGCATCATTTCCGAACGTGGCGACAAGAGTTGCTCCGCGATCGCACCGAAGCTTGCCGCCGAAATCTATGGCCTGGATATCCTGGCCAAGGATGTCGAGGACGAAGCGCACAACACCACCCGCTTCGTGGTGCTGGCCCGCGAAGCCAACTGGGCCAAGCAAGGCGCGGGACCGCTCGTCACCACTTTTGTCTTCCGGGTGCGCAACTTGCCGGCGGCGCTCTACAAGGCGCTCGGCGGTTTTGCCACCAACGGCGTCAACATGACCAAGCTGGAAAGCTACATGGTCGACGGCAATTTCTTCGCCACGCAATTCTACGCCGATGTCGACGGTCATCCCGACGACCGGGGCCTTGCCTTTGCGCTGGAGGAATTGAAATTCTTCTCGCGCGAACTGCGTATCGTCGGCGTCTATCCGGCCCATCCGTTCCGCGCCACCTTCAGCGAGACGCAGGACTGATTTGGCAGACCGTCATCTCCAGATTCCGGGTTCGCGCATTGCGCGCGCCGGAATGACTGCGAGTTGTCACGCCGCTTGCTTTTTGGTGAGCCCAAACGCATCGGCCATCAGCGTATAGGACTTCTTGCGCGCCTCGTGATCG
>NZ_DASSRP010000391.1:0-2331 GCF_035701725.1 Bradyrhizobium sp. | reverse complement strand
TGGGACGGCCCGGCCGCGATCGCGTTCACCGACGGCAAGCAGATCGGCGCGACGCTCGACCGCAACGGCCTGCGCCCGGCGCGCTATCTCGTCACCAAGGACGATCGCATCGTCATGGCTTCCGAGATGGGCGTGCTCAAGATCCCCGAGGACGAAATCGTCACCAAGTGGCGGTTGCAGCCCGGCAAGATGCTGCTGGTTGACCTCGAACAGGGCCGGCTGATCCCGGACGACGAAATCAAGGCCGAGCTTGCCAAGAGCCATCCCTATCAGGAATGGCTCAACGGCTCGCAGATCGTGCTCGAGGAATTGCCGGAGGCGCCGACCAAGGGCATGCGCTCCAACCTGCCGCTCCTGGATCGGCAGCAGGCGTTCGGCTACAGCCAGGAAGACATCACCATCCTGATGGCGCCGATGGCTTCCACCGGCGAGGAAGCGCACGGTTCGATGGGCAACGATACGCCGATCTCGGCGTTGTCGGACCGGCCCAAGCCGCTATTCACCTATTTCAAGCAGAACTTCGCGCAGGTGACCAACCCGCCGATCGACCCGATCCGCGAAGAGCTCGTCATGAGCCTCGTCTCGATCATCGGGCCGCGGCCGAACCTGTTCGACCTCGAAGGCGCGGCCGCCAGCAAGCGCCTCGAAGTGCGTCAGCCGATCCTGACCGATACGGATCTGGAGAAGATCCGCTCGATCTCCGAGATCGCGGACACGCATTTCAAGTCGCGCACGCTCGACACCACGTTCCATGCCGGCCTTGGCGCGGCGGGCCTCGAACAGGTGCTCGACGAACTCACCGCGCGCGCCGAAGCCGCCGTCCGCGAGGGCATCAACATCGTGATTCTCTCCGACCGCATGGCGGGCACGGACCGGATTCCGATTCCATCGCTGCTCGCCTGCGCCGCCGTGCATCATCACCTGATCCGCACCGGCTTGCGCACCTCGGTCGGTCTTGTCGTTGAATCCGGCGAGCCGCGCGAGGTGCATCACTTTGCTTGTCTGGCGGGTTACGGCGCCGAAGCCATCAATCCCTATCTGGCGTTCGAGACCATCATCGCGATGAAGGACCGCCTGCCGGGCTCGCTCGACGACTATGAGATCGTCAAGCGCTACATCAAGTCGATCGGCAAGGGCCTGCTCAAGGTGATGTCGAAGATGGGCATCTCGACCTATCAGTCCTATTGCGGCGCGCAGATCTTCGACGCCGTCGGCCTGAAGGCGGATTTCGTCGCGAAATATTTCGCCGGCACCCACACCCGTATCGAGGGCGTGGGTCTGGCCGAAATCGCCGAGGAAACCGCCCGTCGCCACGCGGACGCGTTCGGCCATGCGCTGGTCTACCGAGGCGCGCTCGACGTCGGCGGCGAATATGCCTACCGCACCCGCGGCGAGGATCACGCCTGGACCGCCGAATCCGTCTCGACGCTGCAGCATGCCGTGCGCGGCAACTCGCTGGAACGCTACCGCGCGTTCGCGAAGATCCTCAACGAGCAGTCCGAACGGCTGTTGACGCTGCGCGGCCTGTTCAGGCTCAAGTCCGCCGAAGACGAGAAGCGCAAGCCGGTGCCGCTCGACCAGGTCGAGCCGGCCAAGGAGATCGTCAAGCGCTTCTCCACCGGCGCGATGTCGTTCGGCTCGATCTCGCGCGAGGCGCATACGACGCTTGCGATCGCCATGAACCGGATTGGCGGCAAATCCAACACCGGCGAAGGCGGCGAGGAAGCCGATCGCTTCAAGCCGCTGCCGAACGGCGATTCCATGCGCTCGGCGATAAAGCAGGTCGCCTCGGGCCGCTTCGGCGTCACGACGGAATACCTCGTCAATTCCGACATGATGCAGATCAAGATGGCGCAGGGTGCCAAGCCCGGCGAAGGCGGCCAGTTGCCCGGCCACAAGGTCGACGCGACGATTGCCAAAGTGCGGCATTCGACGCCCGGCGTCGGCCTGATCTCGCCGCCGCCGCATCACGACATCTATTCGATCGAGGACTTAGCCCAGCTCATCTACGACCTGAAGAACGTCAATCCGGACGGTCAGGTGTCGGTCAAGCTCGTCTCCGAAATCGGCGTCGGCACCGTCGCCGCGGGCGTTGCCAAAGCGCGCGCCGACCACGTCACCATTGCCGGCTTCGAGGGCGGCACCGGCGCTTCTCCGCTCACCTCGATCAAGCACGCCGGCAGCCCATGGGAGATCGGCCTCGCCGAAACCCACCAGACGCTGGTGCGCGAACGCTTGCGCAGCCGCATCTCCGTGCAGGTCGATGGCGGCTTCCGCACCGGCCGCGACGTTGTGATCGGCGCGCTTTTGGGCGCCGACGAGTTCGGCTTT
>NZ_DASSRP010000390.1:0-14241 GCF_035701725.1 Bradyrhizobium sp. | reverse complement strand
GCGTAGCCCGGATGAGCGAAGCGACATCCGGGATTCCTTTAAACCCCGCATATCGCCGGCGCTCATGCGGGCTACGCCGCTCCGAGTATGATCCGACTACGCAAATGGATTGCGTCCCGGAGCCTGTCATCGGGCGCGCATTTCGCGCGACCCGATGGCATCGCCCCGGAATGACAGGGAGATGGTTGTGCGGGCGCATCGCGGAATGACCAAGGGGAGAAAGAGCGCTGGCACCTCGCAATAGTGATTTCACCAAAAATCGAATTTCGCCTGGCCGATCAATGCTGAGTCTACTGTCCAGTCCCGCGCGCAAAAATATTTCGCTGTGCCCGTCGGGCAAATCATCGCTACACCTTCGCGCCATCCCGCACCCAAGAGAGGGGCGTATCGCGATCGTCACGGACGTTGGGCGCGGGAGGCGATGGACGCGGCGGCGCACGAGACGAAGTGCGCGTGGCCCGCGGACGGCGAAGTCGTGTGGGCCTGATCTCCCGACGCTGAGATCCGGTGCAACGCGAAAAGCGTTGTCACCCCACGGAGACAACAAGCCCGGTCTCCGGGGCGAGCACGAAGGAAACCGTTAAAACCACCGTGCAGGGAAAGCCGGACCAGCCCGGCGAACCCGTGGTGACGACCTCATGTGCTTTTTACCTTGCACATGAGACTGCGGGTGCGATGGGCACCCGGCTTTCCCTGCGCCCTCCGACGTTGGAGGGCTACCGATTGCAACAACTCGGAGGCGATGCCCCGCGAGGACGCCTTTTTGTGTCCGGTCATTCCGCGATGCGCCGTCGCGACAAAATAGCGAGCTATTTTGCGCGGAAGGCGCAGACCCGGAATCCATCTCTCCCGGCATTCGTGCTGTGACATGGATTCTCTCGTGCGCAATTGCGCACCATAGTTCGAGCTTCGCTCGCCCCGGAATGACGCCGGCCGTTTGGAGATGTCAAACCGAATGCCACGGGCCCTGCGAGGCTCCTTGCGCAACAACGTCCGGCGGCGGAGTATGCGGCACTTGATCGGGAGCTTTACGGAACATGGCTGCTGGCGCGCTTCGCACAGGACTTATCGGCATGCTGATGGCCGTCGCGGTCTCTCCCGCCGCCATCGCCCAAAACATCGCGCGCCCGCCGGCCGGCGGCGTCGCTTCCGCGCCCGATGCGATGATCTTCTATGTCGCGCACGGCGCCGACGGCGCCTGCGGCGCCGGCTGCTCGGACTGGATCGCGGCCGAGGGCACCGTGCAGTGGGACACCTACAAGCGGCTGATCAACATTCTCGACCGCCAGCAGGGGCGCAAGCTTCCGCTCGTCATCCATTCCTTCGGCGAGTCCAATCTCAACGTCGCCGTCAGTCTCGGCCGCATCCTGCACGAGCGCGGCATCGACACCACCGAAGGCACGACGGAGGTTGCCGCCTGCGCCGGCAAGAGCGATGCGGACTGCTTCGCGCTCAAGCGTCCGGGCGGCCCGCTGGAGGCCACGCTGGACCGCAAGGACGGGCGCTGCGACATCGCCTGCGTGCTGATGCTCGCCGGCGGCATCCACCGCACGCTGCCATCGGGCACGCGCGTGATCCTGAGCGGCATGGCGATCCGCAACCGCCTCGCGCCCAACGTCTCCGACGAGCACCGCGAAGGCCTGACCGCCGCCTATGGCGAGCAGTTCCGGGTCTACTTGCGCGAAATGGGGATCGACACCGAGTTGCTCGACATCGTCGACCGCAACAGCGAGCAGCACCGCGCCACCGAGGTGCCACCTACCGACTGGGCGCGGCTGCATCTCGTCACCGCGGAGCCGCGGTAGGCATCGCGCTGCGCCGGGGGTCGAACTGATCCAGATCAAAACGGCCAAGCCGGCTATGGCTGAGATTGCCGGCTTCCGCTAACATCCTTCATCCCCTTGGACACCAGGGAGCCTCCTTCGAATGACCGACTTCAGCCAGCTTTCCGATCCCGAGATCGCCAACCGCGTCGCGATCCTGCGCGACAACCTGCGCCAGCTCACCGAGCAGGCGGCGGCGCAATCGGGCGCTGCCAACGAGGAGCGGCTGGCCAACCGGATCGAGGACCAGAGCAAGGAACTGGAAGACCTGTTGAAGGAGCAGGACCGGCGCGGGAAAAAGTAGCAACGCTCGCACCGGTTCATTGCAACGGCCCGCTAACCTCCAGCGTGTACGATTCTGCACATTCTGCGCGTTAACGCGCGATTTACTTTATTGCGGGGCCAGGATGTTCAGATTTGCAGTCGTGGTGGCAATGCTGTTGCTGCCCTTGGGCGACGCGTTCGCGCATGGCGAGGAGCCGGCGCCACCACCGAAGAAGGAGACGCCACTGTTTCCGGTCAAGGTGGTGCACACGCGCAAGGGCGCGATCTTCGTCGACCTCAACGGCATGACCCTCTACACGTTCGACCGCGACACCTCGGGCAACAAGTCGACCTGTGACGGCAAATGCACCGAGCGCTGGAAGCCGCTCGCCGCCGACAAGGACGCCGAAGCCAAGGGCGACTTCACCGTGATCATCCGCTCCGATGGGAGCAAGATGTGGGCCTATCGCTATCGCCCGCTCTATACGTCGCAGTCCGACCACGCGCCGGGCGACGTCAACGGCTTTGACGGCGCCAATCTGTGGCACGTGGCGCGGCCGGCGTTCTGAAACCGGTCACGGCGTTGTCCGCCCCCGCGGCGGCGGACAAGGCAGCGCGTGCGGCCTGGCGGTACGCGACACCGAATGCGGCGGCTTTATTCCCATGCGGCGCGCATTTCCGGGCCAGCGCGGCAAATTTCCGCACCCCAAACAGCCGTCGCCCGTCTGTAATATTCAGTGAATACGACGATCCCCCGGTGCGTCGCGAAGGCGACCGCGCCGCCTCAAACCTCCTTTGCCTCTGGGGATCATCCATGTTCAAATTCATCAAATGGTCGCTTGCGGCCATGCTTGTGGGTGCTTTTGCGGCGTCCACCGCCGTCCGTGCAGACGACTTTTTCCGCGGCTTTCCCGATTTCGATGGCCGCAAGATCGGCCACGTCTGGATCATCGTGCTCGAAAACGAGAGCTTCAACGACACCTTCGGGCCCAACTCGCTGGCGCCCTTCCTGTCGAAGACACTGCCAAGCCAGGGTGTGATGCTCAACCAGTATTACGGCACGGGCCATGTCAGCCTCGACAACTACGTCTCGATGGTCAGTGGCCAGGGCCCGACCGTTCAGACCCGCGTCGATTGCACCTTCTACGACGACTTCCAACTCACCGGCATCACGCCGGACGGCCAGGCCGTCGGCACCGGCTGCGTTTACCCGCCGCAGATCAAGACCATAGGCGACCAGCTCAGCGCCGCGCGCCTGAGCTGGAAGGGCTACATGGAAGACATGGGCAAGAATCCGACCCGGGAACAAGCGACCTGCGGGCAACCGCTGATCACCATCAATGGTGTGACCAAGGTTGCGCTCAACCAAATCGACAACACGCAAGCCGCCGAGGCGTTTCCGGGCGGCGACCAGTACGCGGCCCGCCACAACCCCTTCGTCTACTTCCATTCGCTGATCGACAGCGGCCAGTGCTCACAGCACGTGGTCAATTTCAATCAGCTCCAGCAGGATCTGGCGCACGAATCGACCACCCCGCGCTTCTCCTTCATCACGCCCAACCTCTGCCACGACGGGCATGACGGCAACGGCACCACGTCGAAGTGCAAGAACACGGTCGAACCCGGCGGCCTCGTCTCCATCGATGCTTTCCTGAAGCAGACCGTGCCGATGATCCAGAACTCGACGGCCTACAAGGAAGACGGGCTGATCATCATCACCTTCGACGAAGGCGGTCTTACCTTCGATGGCGCCAACAGCCAGATCACGGCGGAAGGCATCAGCTGCTGTGGCCAGCAGCCAGGGCCGAATATTGCGCCGCTGCTCGTTCCTGGCCAGCCGCTGAAGCTCGGCTTCGAGAACATCCCGCGCGGCACGCCGCCGAACTTCTTTACGACCACCACCGGCTTCGGCGGCGATCGCATCGGCGGAATTCTGCTGTCGCCCTTCCTCAAGCCGGGCACCGTGTCCAACGTTCCCTTCAACCACTACTCGATGCTGAAGACGGTCGAAGATATCTTTGGTCTCGACTATCTCGGTTATGCCGGTCAGCCTGGGCTGCAGGGCTTCTTCGGCTGCACGAACTCCGATATTCGCGTTGGCGGGGACGACGATCAGTTCCGGCATTGCCAGCGCGACCGCGACTGATCGGCCGAGCCCGATCTCTCGTCAGCGCTATCTTGATCAGGCGGCCTCCGATCCTCGTCGGGGGCCGCACGTTTTTCGAAGAGGGTAGTAGTAGCGGCCGACGAAGACCAACGGGCTCGAGACGCCCGCCCGGCGGCGATCGCGATGGTTCAGTTCATCGATGTGAGGAAGGTCGATCTTGCGGGGAACACGAGGCCCGGTGAGCCTAGGAGACCGGGCCTCGCGAACATCCCCCCACCCCAATGGCCTCCAGCCGACAGGGTCAGTGGCTTTCGAATACGCAACTTCGTCATCGCGCGCTAGACCGTAGCATTACGGTTGCTTTTGTCTCGACCGGCGAAGTGAATCGAACAAGGAACGATTGCAGCGCCGAGCAATTGCCAATGCGGGGCTCACGAAAGTTCGAAGGATGTCCCCATGCAACTCAACGGCAAACGCATCGCCATTCTCGCCACCCACGGCTTCGAGCAATCGGAGCTCGAAGTTCCGCGCGACAAGCTGAAGGAAGCCGGCGCCACGGTCGAGATCGTCTCGCTAACATCGGGCGAGATCAAGGGCTGGGACAAGAAGGACTGGGGTCGGCCCGTCAAGGTCGACAAGACGCTGGACGATGTTTCACCGCAGGATTACGACGCGCTGGTGCTGCCAGGAGGGCAGATCAATCCGGACCTGTTGCGCGTCGAACCGAAGGCGCTCGCCTTCATCACCGACATCTTCAACGCCAAGAAAGTCGTGGCCGCGGTCTGTCACGCCCCCTGGCTCTTGATTGAAACCGGCATCGCCCGCGGCCGCAGGATGACATCGTATCACTCGATCAAAACTGACGTGATGAACGCCGGGGCAAAGTGGGAGGATTCGGAGGCCGTCGTCGATCAGGGCCTGATCACTTCGCGCAACCCCGGCGACCTCAACGCCTTCAGCGCCAAGATCATCGAGGAAGTCCGCGAAGGCCGCCATAACGAGCGCCGCGTGGCATAGGATTCTTCATCGCTCCCGCCGTCGTTCCGGGTTCGCCGCTTTCGCGGGGCCCGGAATGACGGCAATTCACGGCCTCCGAGAATTCATGAGTCAATCGAATCGGTTACGGTTCGTCGCGGAAGTCACACGCAAGCAGTTTGAAGAAAATTGTCTGTAATCCCCGTAGTTTCCCTATACGGATTCATCCGGATTTTCCGACTCATCGGCTGCTGTTATCACAACCATGCATCACGTTTCTCCCGAAGGAGACGGACCATGGCTCAGCTCTTCTTCCACTGTTCCAACGACGCGGGCATCTGGATCGATCGGCGGTTGGCTCCGGTCAGCAGCCTGAGCGAAGCCATGGCGCAAGCAGCCGGGGTCGTGCGCTCGCTGGTGATGGAACCTTCGAACGAAGATTGGCGCGGTTGGACATTGCATGCCAGCGACGATTTCGGAGATGAGATTTTCGCGGTTCCTTTCGCCTCCGTCCTCGGCAAAGCTCATTGAGAGGCTGCCATGCTGATCACCCTTGCCGCCTCCCTCCCGTTCCGCCGGCGCCTGATCGCCCTCGTCGAGGGCTGGCAGCGCCTCGTCCAGATGGCGAGCGACCCCTATCGCCCTGAACTTCATTACATGCGCGGCCCCGGCCCCGCATGCCGCGCCAGACAGCGCGGGCGCACCGAAATCTGACGTTTCTCCCAGGCTGGTAAAGCCCACCTTGAAGGCGTCGCCCGCGCAAATGCGGCGGCGCTATTTTCTTTTTGTTAAGCACGCAATTTAGCCGAAAGGCTGAAGCAGTGCCTCTGGCCAAAAATCGCCAAAATCTTCTATTTTCAATTCGGACATCACAATCCATTTCGGGGAACTTCCCATGCGGATCGCGCAATCGATCTTCGTTGGTTCGATCGCCGTTTTGACGACCCTCGCCTCGCCGGCCCTCGCGACCGGCTCGAGCCCTAACTCCCACGCCAACGCCAACGCGCAAGCGACCGAGGATGCGCCGGCCTCGTCGGGCTGCCACGCCTACCAAAAGGGACCGGACGGCACCTGGGTCGAGATGGCCTGCCATGAAGGCATCGAGACCGCGCCGGCGCCGGTGCACGGCAAGTCCGCCAGTCGTCGGCGCGCGGAGCAAACCCTCGCACGCTGAGGCGATTGGCGGGTTAGGTTTTCGGTTTTATCCGGGCACTCGACAGATAGCTGTCGAGCGCCAAAGGACCAGAACCGCCCAGCACCAGCGCGACGATACCGCAGAGATACAACAGATCAGTCTCGTAACCGGGCTGGCCGAAATGCGCGCCGGCCGACGTCACTGACAATAGCTTGATCGAGCTGAAGCCGTTGGGCCAGTGGACCGTGAAGATCGCAACCAGCAACACGATCGCCATCGGCAGGCTGACGAGCGGAATGAACAGGCCCGCGATCACGGCGACTCCGCCGGCAATTTCAACCGCGATGGTGGCCCAGGCCAGTAGCGCCGGGTCGAATATGCCAAGCGCACCCAGAATCTGGATGAAGTTATCGGGTCCCCGCGCGAGCTTGGCGTAGCCGTGGTGGAGAAAGCCGCCGCCGACGATCAGGCGCAGCGGGATCGCGTACCAACAGGGCGGAATCGCAGGAACGAGCCTGATGGAACGGGCGATCAGAGTATTCATGCAAGGCCTCTTCAGACGATCCTGACGTGTTGCCGCAAGGGCGCTCGCTGACAATGTTCGCTGTAGGGTGATATTTGTTACGCGGCCGCGTGCGTGATTTCGACGCCGCCTCCACAAGCCTGGTCCGCCGCGCAAGGCACCGATGGCGAGGTGCGCCTCCGCCCGATCGGCCCGGTCGTGTCCTTTGCCCGGCAAACGGGCGGCAGCGGCCTCGACAAGGCAAGAAAAACCGGGATTATCGCAAGCACGACAGCGGTTCAGGAGCCTCCATGCTTTCCAACAGTGACGTTCATCTCGTCAGCCACCCCCTCGTTCAGCACAAACTGTCGCTGATGCGGCAGGCCGATCGCTCCACCAAGGGCTTTCGTGAGCTGCTGAATGAAATCGGCATGCTGCTCTGCTACGAGGTGACACGCGACCTGCCGCTCGAGATGGTCGACATCGAAACCCCACTGATGGCGATGAAGGCCCCGAAAATCGCCGGCAAGAAGCTGACCCTTGCGCCGATCCTGCGCGCCGGCGTCGGCTTTCTCGACGGCATGCTGGCGCTCGTACCTTCAGCACGCGTCGCTCATATCGGCCTCTACCGCGACCCGCAGACCCTGCAGGCAGTCGAATACTACTTCAAGGCGCCGCATGATCTGTCGGATCGTACCGTGATCCTGATGGATCCGATGCTCGCAACGGGCAACTCAGCCTCTGCGGCCGCTTCGCTGTTGCGGACGCGGGGGGCACAAGACATGCGCTTTGTCTGTCTGCTTGCCGCGCCCGAGGGCATCAATCACTTCCAGGCCGAACATCCGGATATTCCGATCTGGACCGCGGCGATCGATGAGAAGCTGAACGACCACGGCTACATTCTGCCCGGCCTTGGCGACGCCGGCGATCGAATGTACGGCACCAAATAGCCCCGACGATCTACCCGGCTTAATGTCGCTTGAAGTATTGTACTTCGCGCTCATGCTTCTCGGCCGCCGCGCGCGACTTGAAGGTGCCGAGATTGCGCCGCCGACCGGTCTTTGGACTCGGCTTGCGCGAATAGAGCCGGTACTCGCCTGATTTCAGTTTGCGGATCATGGGGCAACCTGGATTGATAAAACCTCTTCTATCAATCGCGCCAGATACGGCTTGGTTCCCTTAAGCCAGCCGCTCCAAACCCGACTCGATCAGCGCCGGCGTCGCCTCGGGAGAGGCCAGAAATTTCAGAAGAAGGCCGGATGCCGCCGCGTTCTTTGAATCCGTCATCGTCCCGGCGGAAAACACCGCCGGCGTCTGCAAATGATGCGGCAATGCCCCGACGATCTCCACGCCCTTCACCTGCTTCAACTCGCTGAGCTGCTGGATCGCGACATCCGCCTCCCCGCTAACGATGCGCTCGGCGGTAAAACCCATGGGGCTTATACTGGCGCGCGCGTTGATCTCTTTCTCGATGCCCGTTTTCGCGATCAATTGTGCGAAGAAGATTCCGCTGGCTCCGAGCCGCGAATAAGCCACCGAACGCGCTGCGAGCAGCGTTGCGCGCAAGTTTGCTTCCGTCGAGATATCCGGGTGCGGCGCACCCGCCTTCACCGCCAGCCCGACCCAGGACCGGGCGAGATCGACGCGGCTTTGCGCAACCACGCTCCCCGCCGCAATCAGTCCCGCAAGCCCCTCGTCGGTCAGGATCAGCACATCCGCGGTCTCGCCTTGCCTGAGCCGCTCAAGCAGTCTCACTGTTGGCGCGAAATCGGCATCGATGCGCGTGCCGCTTTTCGCCTGATAGCTTTCGCCGAGCGCGCGAATGGCGCCCGCCAGTGCCAACGTCGACAACACGCGCACCGAATTTTCCATTCTTCAATCTCCGCCGCTGGCGTGGAGCTTTCTAGCACGCAGATCTGGCGCTCAAAATGCAATGATCCGCCAGAGCAGGCACTCTGGCGGATCATGGGAAGGTCGAGCCCGGCGACGCTATCAGCCGCTGGCCGCGCGCCTTACGTGACTTAGGCGGCTGCCTTCGCGCCGGTCGGCACGGTGGCGATGGTCTTCAGGACCTGCGAAGCGATCTGGTAGGGGTCGCCTTGCGAGTTGGGACGACGGTCTTCCAGATAGCCCTTGTAGCCGTTGTTGACGAAGGAGTGCGGCACGCGAATCGAAGCGCCGCGGTCAGCCACGCCGTAGCTGAACTTGTTCCACGGCGCAGTCTCGTGCTTGCCGGTCAGGCGCTTGTCGTTGTCCGGACCATAGACGGCGATGTGGTCCATGAGATTCTGCTCAAAGGCCGCCATCAGTTTCTCGAAATAGTCCTTGCCGCCGACTTCGCGCATGTACTTGGTGGAGAAGTTGCAATGCATGCCCGAGCCGTTCCAGTCGGTGTCGCCGAGCGGCTTGCAGTGGAATTCGATGTCGATGCCGTACTTCTCGGTGAGACGCAGCATCAGATAGCGCGCCATCCACATCTGGTCGGCGCAGGTCTTCGAGCCCTTGCCGAAGATCTGGAATTCCCACTGGCCCTTGGCGACTTCCGCGTTGATGCCTTCGTGGTTGATGCCGGCAGCAAGGCAGAGGTCGAGATGCTCTTCGACCAGCTTGCGGGCAATGTCGCCGACATACTTGTAGCCAACGCCGGTGTAGTACGGGCCCTGTGGCGCCGGATAGCCTTCCACCGGAAAGCCGAGCGGACGACCGTCCTTGTAGAAGAAATATTCCTGCTCGAAGCCGAACCACGCATCGGGATCGTCGAGGATAGTGGCGCGCTTGTTGGACGGATGCGGCGTCTTGCCATCGGGCATCATGACTTCGCACATCACGAGCACACCGTTGGTGCGCGCGCCGTCGGGGAAAACCGCAACCGGCTTGAGCACGCAATCCGAGCTGTGGCCCTCAGCCTGCTGGGTGGACGAACCGTCAAAACCCCACAGCGGCAGCTGCTCCAGCGTCGGGAAAGACGCGAATTCCTTGATCTGCGTTTTGCCGCGCAGATTCGGCGTCGGCGTATAGCCGTCGAGCCAAATATACTCGAGCTTGTACTTGGTCATTGAGCCTCTCTTGAGTTGGGATTGAAAGGCGTGAGAGCGAACCTGAGATCCTACCCGCACACGTACCCGGCCACGGTTGGGCCGGTCATGAATAAGCAATAAAAGTGCCAATTATTGCAGCGCGGTAGTGCTGCGCCCGGCGCGGGTCCTGCGACTTTCTGTTCGAGACGGGTGCGGCAAAGGCGCGCGCCGAATCGGCCGGCGCTGTCACGCGACGCCCGCGCGGGTCCGGCGCCTGAGCCCGTTTCTGCAGCATTCGCCGCAGAGCACACAGCCACCGGCTAGCGATGTAGCAGGCCCGCGCAACAATCGGCAAGCCCAGCGGGTGACTTCGGCAACCCTCTATCTCGCCGCGTGCGAAGGGTGGCGGAACCTGCCCTGCCCGGTGCAAAGGCAAATATGCACCTTTTTTGTTCAGTTACTGCGTTGATTTTAATCAGGTTGCGACTCCGCAAAGCAGGACCGATATCGGCGTTCCCAGTAACTGCACACGAACGAGTCGGGCGCAGCATGCGTTCAGTATGTGTGGCCCTATGGAGAATATCGATGAATACAGACCGTAGTCAGGAGTCCGCCCGCATCTACCAATTCCCCGCCGGGGGCCGCGCAGCTCTCGGCGGAAAACGTTGGCACGAATTCAACTCAAGCCCGGCTCAGGGACTTGAGCGTGTCAATGAAGTCGATTGCAGCGGAAGCTGGTACCACGAAGCCGCCATTCGCGAGGCCACCGAACGCGGCCGCGACCACTAAGGCCACAAAGCAGGTGTGTCGGGATGTTCGGCGGCGAAGCCTTTCAGGAGAGTTCGCACGCCGTCACCGGCCGCCGCACATGTCTGATAAAGGCGCCGGAAGCAGTCATCGTCAGGCTCACACCGCTGCCTGAATAGCGTTGGCCGGAAATCGCCAGTCTTTTCTTCAACGTGACCGCGCGGCCATCGATTTGCAGATAGGCGCGTTGATCGCTGGGATAGAACGCGAGGAGGAATTTCGTCCCGTCGGCACAGCGATAGGAATCGAAGGTCTGTGCCGGCGCGGGAGATGTCTGGACGATCAGGATTGCAGCAAAAATCGCTGCCCGGCCGATTGCGGCCCTGTGCCGTGTCATCCTCGCCCCCGAAGCCATCGCAACGATGCCTGCAATAGCGTCGGAAACGGCTGCTGTACAGATGCGCCGCGGAAGTTAGGCCGCCGCTTCCATTTCGGCGTCGAGATCGGCGATGACGTCCTCGAATGCGGAAATCGCCTGCTGAACCGCGGCGATCTGCATCAACTCCCAGCCGCTGACGGGGCCGTTACGATTTTGCAAGGCAACCACGAGATCACGCCGCTGCTCCTTGAGCTGCACAAGCGGCAAACCGTGGTCGGGCAGATGTTTCAACATGATGCTTCACCCCCTCCATTGAGCGGGTTCTAGCCATATCGCAACGGTTCTGCGTTTCGCTTACAAAACTCCGGCAAATTTTATCAATCGCCGACAAGTGTCGGAATATCCGTCCTTCTTTCGCGAAAACGTGTTCGCGCTCGGGCCTTTCGGCCGTATTACCAGCGGATTTTTCTACGACCTAGTGTCCCGATTCCGAAGTTCGTAGCATTTTCGGAGCCAGATTTCGAACTTCGGAATCGAGAGGACACTAGCTGATTTATAAATCTAGTGTGGCTGCAACCTGCCCGCGCGGAGATCGCTGTCATGGAAGGAAAGGTCGTCATCATCACCGGGGCATCCGGCGCGCTCGGCAAGATCGTCGCGGCTTCGGCGCTGGCGAAAGGCGCAAAGGTCGCCGCCATCGACCACGCCGCTTCGGCCGAAAAGCCGACAGCCGACCGGATCGAACTCGGCGGCGTCGATCTAACCGAGCCGGCTCAGGCGAACAAAGCTGTCGACGCCGCGGCTTCGCATTTCGGTCGGCTCGATGCGCTGGTCAATATTGCCGGCGGCTTTGCTTTCGAGACCGCCGTCGATGGTGACCCGAAGACCTGGCACCGGCTCTATGCACTGAACGTTCTGACCGCGCTTAACGCCTCGCGATCGGCGATCCCGCACCTCGCCGCCTCTGGTGCCGGGCGGATCGTCAACGTCGGCGCGATGGGAGCAATCGCGGCCGGCGCCGGCATGGGCCCCTATGCCGCGTCGAAAGCGGGAGTGCACCGTCTCACCGAAGCACTGGCCGCCGAATGGAAAGGCAAGATCACCGTCAATGCGGTCCTGCCCTCGATCATCGATACCGCCGCCAACCGCGCCAGCATGAAGGATGCGGATTTTTCGAAGTGGGTCAGGCCGGAAGAGTTGGCCGAAGTCATCCTGTTCCTGACGAGCGATGCCGCCAGCGCCGTGACCGGCGCCCTGCTCCCGGTCAATGGACGGGTTTAGCCCGAGGCGATTTATCGCGGGGCGAAGTCGATCCGCGGTAGACTGAGCCGACTGTGAGTCGCCAGGATCGCCAGGAAAACTCGTTGGAAACCGCGCTTTATCTTCCCGTCAAAAGATTTCTCGAAAACCTCGGCTTCACGGTCAAAGGGGAAATCGGCGGCTGCGATCTCGTGGCGCTCTCCGCTGACGATCCGCCGATCGTCGTGATCAGCGAACTGAAGCTCGCCTTCAATCTCGAACTGATCCTGCAAGCGGTCGACCGCGCCGGCGCCAGCGATGAAGTGTGGGTCGCGGCAAGATTTTCCGAACGCGGCAAGGGCCGAGAGAGCGACGCGCGCTATCGCAATCTCTGCCGCCGTCTCGGCTTTGGCATGCTTGCGGTCACGAAATCCGGAACCGTCGAAGTAATCGTCTCGCCAACGTCGATTCCGCGCCGCGACCTCAAACGCCGCTCGCGCCTGGTTGCCGAGCACCGCAAGCGCCAGGGCGATCCGGCGCTTGGCGGCAGCACGCGCGCGCCGATCATGACCGCTTATCGTCAACAGGCCCTGGCCTGCGCCTCTGCGCTGTCGCAAGGTCCGCGCAAGGTGCGGGAGCTCAAGCCGGCGATTCCCGACGCGCCTAAAATCCTACTGCACAACGTCTATGGCTGGTTCGACCGCGTCGAGCGCGGCGTCTACACCTTGACCAATTCAGGATACGCGGCCCTCAAACGTTGGCCGCAGCCTCCAATTGACCTGGCAACCCTTGAGATCGCGGGGGCGTGAACGAAGCGACGCCTCGGCAGTTCAAGTGTGCATAGCTGGATTGCCACACCAGTTTCATATTGCAATGCAACATACCTGTCCCTAGATATCAGCCGCGAAAACGATGGGGTCGGCGATGAGCCAGGATTGGAATACGAAATATGGGCCGCGGCGCGTCCGGCGTGATCCGCCTACGCTTGAAGAGGCGATCTTCGCCGCAGCCGGCATCACCGAGGACTTGAGCGAGCAGGCCGAGATCGCGGCCTCACTGATGGGGCTGCCGCTCGAAACCGTGACCGCCGAGGTGAAAAAAACGAGCCGCATCCAGGCACGCTCGGCGACGCGCGTGATCGCCGGTGAGCAAGGCGCGCAGCGGTCGGTCGTCGTCGAACGGCGCGTCGTGCGAAGGTTCGGGAACGACAAACGGACCGGCACCTGACATAGCTAAAGCGGCTATCGCGGAACTAGCAGTGACCGCGTGTCGGCACGCTCATGCCGCCTGCTTCCAGCCATATAGCCCCAGCCAAAATTTCCAGTACGCACGATTGAACTGAATGACTGCCCGCGCGGCGTCGATCGGGATCACGGCGGCCGGGGCGAATGCCGGCGGCGCTGTTTGTTCAACCTCGATGGTTCCGGTGGACTCGCCTTGGCAGAACGAGAGGTGCGCACCGAACTTGTTGGCGAGCGCCCGCATCGCATCGTTTTGCGCGCCGGTCGTAATCCGCAAGCGGCGATAGCCCCTCGCATGGGCTTCTTCGATCAACTTCTGAAACAAGAGACTGCCGACACCCAGGCGGCGCAAACCGCGCTCGACGCTGAAAGCAATCTCGGGCAGATCCGACGAGGTTGCCGGCGGATGAAGCTCCGCCGCGCCGCGGACCACGCCGTCCTCGAGATAGGCAATGATGACCGTACCGTCGTTCGCGCACTTTTCCGCGTAACGCTCGATGAAGCTGTCATCCATGAAGCCATGGAAACGATCATGGCGGCTTTGGTGATCGAGCCGCAGCAGATGATCCCGCAACAGGACCAGTTCTTCCTGCTGGCAAAGGGTGCGAACGATGCCCCTCACGGCGGCCGAAACCGTAATGTTCTGATAGCTCAAGTCTGATCTCCTCTCCGGTCACCCTCGAGGAGGCGTCGAATCCCTAGATCAATCCATATTGTGCATCGCAACACGAAATTCAAGAGCCAATTTTTGCTGCAAATATCGGTGGTTAACATCCGATATCGCCCGCATTCAAAGCACCATCTGGGTCTGG
>NZ_DASSRP010000389.1:0-2703 GCF_035701725.1 Bradyrhizobium sp. | reverse complement strand
ACAACATCGAGCGCGGCCGCCGCCGCGACGCGCCGGTCAATCGCCTGATCCGCCCGAAGACCATCGGCCTGACCGCGGCATGCCTGGCGCTTGCCGCAACCATCGCGGTCGCTTTCGAAACCAAGACCAGCGCGACCCTTTCGGTTCAGCACGACCGCGATCCGCTTGCCGTGCAGCTCTCCGACGGATCGGTGCGCAATGCCTATACGGTCAAGCTCTTGAACAAGTCGTCGATGAGCCGGCTCTTCACGCTCACGGCGAGCGGCCTGCAGGCGAACATGGCGATCATCGGCAACGAAAAACTGGCGCCGATCGAGGTGCCCGCCGACGGCTCTGAATCCGTGCGCGTGACCTTGACCGCCAAGCACGCCGGCGAGGCCAAGGTCACCTTCACGGCCCGCGACCAGAGCGGCGCGGTGGTTCTTTCCGCGACCGACCGGTTCGTCGAGCGCTAGTTCGGACTTCTGAACCGCCAGCCTTTTGCGTTTGCGTTACATCAACGTCGAAGCGGCAGGGATGTGGGAGCTTTTCCGAGACAGGGTTCCGCAAGAGCCAATCGGAGAAAACCATGACAGCGATCGAGATCAAGGCCGACGAAGCGCTCTGGCGCAACAACATGCTGCCGGAGGGATCCGTGGTGAAGTGGACCGTTGCCGACGGCGGCTTCGCCCGCGCCGGTCACGCCATCGCCGAGGTCCGCATCGAAGGCGCAGTGCACGACATCGTCGCGCCGGTGGACGGACGCTTGAAGGTTGCCGTTGGCGTCAACGGCGTCATCGAGCCCGGCATGTTGCTGGCGACGCTGGTACCGGCGTGACGGGGAATCTCCCGATGATCAAACAATTCGCATGGATTGCAATTGCCGCAGCGGCATTGCTTGGCGCGTCGTCCGCGAACGCGAACGACATCGTGGTGAGAGAGGCCTGGAGCCGCGCGACGCCGAAAGGCGCCAAGGTGGCGGCAGGCTATCTCACGATCGAGAACCGCGGTATCGAGGCCGACAGGTTGATGTCGGCCTCGAGCGCCGCCGCGCCCAAGGTCGAAATCCATCAGATGGCGACGCTGGACGGCATCATGACCATGCGACCGCTCGAGAACGGGCTCGTCATCCCGCCCGATTCGACGGTGACGCTCGAGCCCGGCGGCAACCACATCATGTTCGTCGAACTCGTGGCGCCCTTCGAGGAGGGCCAGCGCATTGCGGTCGACCTGAAGTTCGAGCGCGCGGGAACGCTGCAAACTGTCTTCGACGTCGGCAGCGTCGGCGCGAAGGGACCACGGATGCAGATCGCCACGACCGACAAGGCAAATCCCTCCACTCCGATCGTCGCGCCCGCGCCGCCGCCGGCAACATCGGCCGAACCCTTCTTCACCCATCTCTGCGGCACGCGTGTCATGGCCAATGTCACGGTGACGCCCGGTCGCAGCGGGCCGGTCGAGGTGCTGGTGCAACTCGAGGATGGCGACGAGAAGCCGCTGTCAGCCGAGGCGCTGTCGGTCACGCTTTCCAACCCGGATGCGAATATTGCGCCGGCAACCGCTGTGGCCGAACGCGTGTCGCCCGATAGCTGGCGGGTCCAGATGACCGCTGCTGCGCGCGGAAAGTGGTCGCTGTCGCTCGGTATCGACCTCAAGAAGGACGACCGCGTCGACATTGCCGCGCCAATCCTGATCGAGTGAGGGAATTTAAGCGCCAGCCGTCTCTCGCTGGTGGGCCTGCCACCAGCCGGCGATGGCGCGGGTCAACTCATCCCAATGCGGTGTTGCGAGATCGGGCACGGCGATGCGAACGTGGTATTGGCCCGTCGTGGAGTCGCAAAACCACTCGCTCGCCGCAAAATCGAAACCGAAACTTCCCGCGTGCCGGATCGGCAAACCGGATTGCGCGAGATCGTCGACGATCCGCGTTGAGATCGCCCGCGCGGCCGCTTCATCGAGCGGGCGAGCGCTTTTGAGCGTAATATAAAGGTTGTGAGTGAAATGCAGCTCTGCCGTCAGGCCCGAAAGCGATGCGGCGCAGTACCGGCTCGCGCGCCGGCAGTTGCGCAAGATGGCGGCCATGCGCCGGTTGGTCAGCCTGCGGTACGCCCGCGTGCCCACATAGGGCGGAAAATGCGCTGGGATCGCTGCGCCGCCGATCAGGCGAACGGCATCCGTCGTTGCCGGGGGAAGCTCTTTCAGCTTCGAGCGCGCGCCTTGTTTGTCCCAGTCGACGAATGTCACGGAGCCGAGGCGGCCGTACTCGGCGCCGAGCGAATCCAGTTTGGTATGACTGCGCACCATCGCGACGGGCACTTTGCATCTGCGCGCCAGATCGAGCACGCGGCGGATGCGGCGAGAGCCGGCGGACAAGCAGGTGGTGTCGAAAATGATAAGGTCCAGCGCCGAACTCATCGCGTCTCGCGACAGATTGAAGTCGAAAGCGGGCGCCGAAGAATCCAATAGCAGCATCCGCGGTGAAGCTGCGCGGGCGGTCGCGCCAGCCGGATCCTGCGCTGCGGAGATCAGCCGCAGATGGCGGGCATAACCTTCGACCAGTTCCTTTGTCTCGCCGTAGCAGCCGGACGGGATCACGAGGCTCGCTTGCTCGACCAGCCGCGCCACAGCAAAGACCAGCGCGGCGATCGCCGCCATCCCGGAGATGGTAAAGATCGTTTGGCACGCGATGGCCTCGCCCAGATCGTAGAACGAAGGACCGCGGAC
>NZ_DASSRP010000388.1:0-2800 GCF_035701725.1 Bradyrhizobium sp. | reverse complement strand
ACGTCGCCGGCGCCGGATCGGTCAAGTCGTCGGCCGGGACGTAGATCGCCTGCACCGAAGTGATCGAGCCCTTGGTCGTCGTGGTGATGCGCTCTTGCAGCGCGCCCATGTCGGTCGCCAGCGTCGGCTGGTAGCCCACCGCCGAGGGCAGGCGGCCGAGCAGCGCCGACACCTCGGAGCCGGCCTGGGTGAAGCGGAAGATGTTGTCGACGAAGAACAGCACGTCCTGACCCTGATCGCGGAAGTGCTCGGCAACCGTCAGACCGGTGAGGCCGACGCGGGCGCGCGCGCCCGGCGGCTCGTTCATCTGGCCGAACACCAGCGCGCACTTCGACTTCACGCTTGGATCCGGATTGTGCGGATCGGCGTTCACCTTGGATTCGATGAACTCGTGATAGAGGTCGTTGCCTTCGCGGGTACGCTCGCCGACGCCGGCGAACACCGAGTAACCGCCGTGCGCCTTGGCGACGTTGTTGATCAGCTCCTGAATCAGCACGGTCTTGCCGACGCCGGCACCGCCGAACAGGCCGATCTTGCCGCCCTTGGCGTAAGGCGCCAAGAGGTCGACGACCTTGATGCCGGTGACGAGGATTTCGGCTTCGGTCGACTGATCGGTATAGAGCGGCGCTTCCTGGTGAATGGCGCGCATGTCTTCGGCCTGAACCGGACCCGCTTCGTCGATCGGCTCGCCGACGACGTTGATGATGCGCCCCAACGTGCCGGCGCCGACCGGCACCTTGATCGGCGCGCCGGTATCGGCGACTTCCTGGCCGCGCACCAGACCTTCGGTGGTGTCCATCGCGATCGTGCGCACCGTGGATTCGCCGAGATGCTGGGCAACCTCAAGAACCAGGCGGTTGCCGCCGTTCTTGGTTTCCAGGGAATTGAGAATTGCCGGCAGGTGACCTTCGAACTGAACGTCGACGACGGCGCCGATGACCTGCGTGACGCGTCCGGTCTGATTGGCTGGTGTGGCCATAACTCTCTCCTTCGAATTCCTAAAACGTCAGGGCAGCCGCCGCGATCATCAGATCGCCTCGGCGCCCGAAATGATTTCGATCAGTTCCTTGGTGATCATCGCCTGGCGGGTGCGATTGTAGACCAGCGTCTGCTTGCGGATCATGTCGCCCGCGTTGCGGGTCGCATTGTCCATCGCGCTCATCTGGGCCCCATAGAACGAAGCGTTGTTTTCGAGCAGCGCGCGGAACACCTGCACCGCGATGTTGCGCGGCAGCAGCCGCGGCAGGATTTCGTCTTCCTCGGGCTCGTATTCGTAAGCGACCGCGGGGCCGGCGTTTGCGGAGGGTGCAGCCACTTCCAGCGGGATGATCTGCTGCGCGGTCGGGATCTGGGCGATCACCGAGCGGAAGCGCGAATAGAACAGCGTACAGACGTCGAATTCGCCGGCTTCAAACCGCGCGATCACCTTGTTGGCGATGTCCTCGGCGTTGACAAAACCGAGCTGACGGACCGAGCGCAGCTCGACGCTCTCCACAATCTGCTTTTCGAAGGTGCGGCGGAGCTGCTCGAGGCCCTTGCGGCCGACGCAGAAGAACTTCACTTCCTTGCCCTGCGCGATCAGCTTGTTGGCGTGTTCACGCGCAAGCCGCACGATCGAGGAGTTGAACGCGCCGGACAGGCCGCGCTCGCCGGTGCAGACCAGCAGCAGATGAACCTGATCCTTGCCGGTACCGGCCAGCAAGGCCGGCGCGCCAGGCGAGCCGGCAGCGGCCGCTGCGATGCCGGAAATCACGGCATCCATCTTTTCGGCATAGGGCCGGGCAGCTTCGGCGGCGGTCTGCGCGCGGCGCAGCTTCGAGGCCGCGACCATCTGCATCGCCTTGGTGATCTTCTGCGTCGCCTTGGTCGAGGCGATGCGGACCCGCATGTCCTTCAGTGAAGCCATTCTTCGTTCACCCCGGCGATCCGATCCTTATGTCAAAGACCAGACCGCTAGCCTGTCCATCATCGTGCCCGGCCTCGCGCCGGGCATCGGTTTGTCGTTGCGCGCGATCCGTTACGCGAAGGTCTTGGCGAAACCCTCAACCACGCTCTTCAGCTTCGCCGCGGTGTCGTCGGAGAGATCGCGGCTATCGCGAATGGTGTTGAGAATCTCAACGTTCTTGCCGCGCAGCGTCGCGAGCAGCCCGTCCTCGAAGGCCCGCACCTTGTTGAGCGGAAGCGCATCGAGATAGCCGTTGGTGCCGGCCCAGATCACGCAAACCTGCTCTTCCATCTTCAGCGGCGAGAACTGCGGCTGCTTCAGCAGTTCAGTCAGGCGCGAACCGCGGTTGAGCAGGCGCTGGGTCGAGGCATCGAGGTCGGAGCCGAACTGCGCGAACGCCGCCATTTCGCGGTACTGCGCCAGCTCGCCCTTGATCTTGCCGGCGACCTTCTTCATCGCCTTGGTCTGCGCCGACGATCCGACGCGCGACACCGACAGACCGACGTTCACCGCGGGCCGGATGCCCTGGAAGAACAGGTCGGTTTCCAGGAAGATCTGACCGTCGGTGATCGAGATCACGTTGGTCGGAATATAGGCCGACACGTCGTTGGCCTGGGTTTCGATGACCGGCAGCGCGGTGAGCGATCCGGAGCCCTGGTCCTTGTTCAGCTTGGCGGCGCGCTCGAGCAGGCGCGAGTGCAGATAGAACACGTCGCCCGGATAGGCTTCGCGGCCCGGCGGACGCCGCAGCAAGAGCGACATCTGACGGTAGGCGACGGCCTGCTTGGACAAGTCGTCATAGATGATGACCGCATGCATGCCGTTGTCGCGGAAGTACTCGCCCATGGTGCAGCC
>NZ_DASSRP010000387.1:0-10345 GCF_035701725.1 Bradyrhizobium sp. | reverse complement strand
TGACAGCGAATTCCTCGCCATCGTCGGCTCTTCCGGCTCGGGCAAGACCACGCTGCTGCGGCTCGCCAACCGCCTGATCGAGGCCGACGCCGGCCACATCACCATCGACGGCGAGGACATCCGCGAGGTCGATCCGGTCGGTCTGCGGCGGCGCATCGGCACCGTGTTTCAGAGCGGCGGACTTTTTCCGCACATGAGCGTCGCCGCCAATATCGGCATCACGCCGAAACTCAAAGGCGCGCGCGACAGCGAGATCGCGGCAAGGGTCGACGAACTGCTCGACCTCGTGCGGCTCGACCGCAACCAGTTTCGCGACCGCCTGCCCCATGAGCTCTCCGGCGGCCAGCGCCAGCGCGTCGGCGTCGCACGCGCGCTCGCCGCAAAGCCGAAGATCGTGCTGATGGACGAGCCGTTCGGCGCGCTCGATCCGTTGACGCGCGATGCGCTCGGCGACGACTACCGCGCACTTCACGACAATCTCGGACTGACCACGGTCATGATCACCCACGACATGACCGAAGCCATTCTGCTCGCCGACCGCATCGCGGTGATGCGGGCGGGGCGGATATTGGCAACCGGCACCGCCTCGCAGCTTGCGCAAAGCAGTGAGGCTTACGTGGCCGAACTGCTGCGCACGCCGCGCCGGCAGGCCGAACGCCTCAATGCGGCCTTGCCTAGAGACGGGTCATGAGCGTGTTGTCCGACCCGCGCTGGCACGAGGCATGGAGCCACCTGCCCGATTATCTCGGCAGCCATGTGCGGGTCAGCCTCGCCGCCTTGGCGCTCGGGCTTCTGGTCTCGCTGCCGCTGGCGCTGGCCGCGCGCGAGCGGCCGGTGATGCGCGCCGTGCTGCTCGGCGTGGCCTCCATCGTGCAGACCGTGCCGGGACTGGCGCTGCTCGCGCTGTTTTATCCGCTGCTGCTCGCGGCCGCCGCGCTGACGCTGAAATGGTTCGGCTTTGGCTTTTCGGCATTCGGCTTCCTGCCCGCGGTGCTGGCGCTCGCGCTCTATTCGATGCTGCCGGTGCTGCGCAATACCATCACGGGCCTTCGCGGCATCGAGCCGCAGATCCTGGAGGCCGCCCGAGGCGTCGGCATGACGCCGCTGCAATCGCTCATAATCGTGGAATTGCCGCTGGCGCTGCCGGTGATGATGGCCGGGATCCGGACCGCGGCGGTCTGGGTGATCGGCACCGCCACGCTCTCGACGCCGATCGGCCAGACCAGCCTGGGCAATTACATCTTTGCCGGATTGCAAACCCAGAACTGGGTGTTCGTACTGTTCGGCTGCGCGGCCGCGGCGCTGCTGGCGCTGGCCGTCGATCAACTCCTGGCCCTGGTCGAGGCGGGGCTGCGAATGCGGCAGCGCCTGCGCACCGCGCTTGGCGGCCTCGGCATCGCCGCGCTGGTGGCGGCGACGCTGGTGCCTTCGATGGCGCGGTCCTCCTCGACCTATGTCGTCGGCGCCAAGACCTTCGCCGAACAATATGTGCTGGCGGCGCTGATCGGCGAGCGGCTCGAAGCCGCCGGGCTTGCAACAACCACCCGCGCAGGGCTCGGCTCCAACGTGATCTATCAGGCGCTCGTGAACGGCGATATCGACGTCTATGTCGATTATTCCGGCACGCTGTGGACCAACCAGTTTCACCACAGCGAGATCAAGCCGCGAAAGGAGCTGCTCGCAGATCTGAAGGCCGAACTTGCGCGACAGAACGTGACGCTGCTCGGCGAGCTCGGTTTCGAAAACGCCTACGCGCTGGTGATGCCGAAGCGACGCGCGGACGCGCTCGGCATTCGCTCCGTCGCCGACCTCGCGATGCGCGCGGGCGCCATGTCGATCGCGGCCGATTACGAATTCTTCTCGCGGCCGGAATGGAAAGCGCTGCGGGAGGCCTATGGATTGAACTTCAAGACGCAGCGGCAGATGCAGCCGGATTTCATGTACGCGGCCGTGGCCTCAGGCGAGGTCGACGTGATCGCGGGCTATACCAGCGACGGGCTGATCGCAAAGTACGATCTGATCGCGCTTGGTGATCCCAAGGGCGCCATACCGCCCTATGACGCCATCGTGCTTGTCGCACCCAGGCGCGGCGAGGATCAGGCGCTGCGAGCGGCGCTGCAGCCGCTGCTTGGCCAGATCGATATTGCCGTCATGCGCGAGGCCAACTTGCGTGCCGCGGGCGGCAACAGTGACGCATCGCCGGATGCGGTGGCGCGCTGGCTGTGGCAAAAAATCCGGTCGAAGGGAAATTCGAAATAACGCGGCGCCATAAACGACGACGCGCGATGGAGGGACTCCATCGCGCGTCCGAAGCGCACCAGAACTCGGATTTACGACGTTCGAAAACTAGAAGCCAAATCGGCCCGGGCGCCTCGCCAGGCAGTCGGTGTCAACCTTGTCGTCCCAGCCACCGCGCGCCCGCCAGGCGCTCCAGGCCATGTAATCCTCGCTCGCGCTCCAGGGATTGCCAGGCTCCTGATAACCGCAGACGGGCGCCTGCGCATAAGAGTTGGCCACGCGGGCGATGCGGTGCTGCGCCGAAGCTGGCGCTGCGAATGCGATTGCAGCGGCGACGGCAACGATACCGATGAGTGACGTTTTCAACATGCTAGTCTCCTCTTGGTAGTCTCCAATCGGCACACGGTCCTGAGGAAAAAGGGGACGACTTTTCCATCGTGCCGCGGCCACGCACAAAGCGTCGCCCTGGCACTGACCGTGCGCTAGCTGTCAACGAAATTTCAGTTCCGGCTCGTCTTGGCTTTGGATCCCTGCTCACCGCGCGCATTGCAGTCGGCGGGCGATCGGCGGAGACGAACCGGTCGACGCAGTCGAATCTAGTCCGACGCCGGCGAGGGCCAATTAAAAGAACATTTATTGAGGCTTAAAGTATTTTTTAGAGTGGGGGTTGTGCTGGAACGAATTGCAGCTCATGCGGTAACGCGCACGCATCGATTGGTTAACGTGGCTCAATGGGCGATCAAAAGCGGCATCGCAGCCTCGCGCAACAACGAACGGGTCACGCCGCCGAACATCATTTGCGCCGCTCTTGCATGGCTGTAGGCGCCGATCACGACAAGATCGGCAGCATGTTCCTTTGCATGTGCCAGGATGACCTTGGCAACCGGCTCGCCCTTGGAGGCCACTTGCTCGACACTGACGTTGACGCCGTGACGACTGAGATATTGCGCGATGTCGGCGCCGGGCTCCTGGCCATGGCGAGGGTTTTTGCCGGCGTCCACCAACAACAGCGTGACCGATTTTGCGGCAACAAGAAGCGGCAGCGCATCGACGATCGCGCGCCGGGCTTCGCGGCTTGCATTCCACGCAACCAAGACGTGTTCGGGCGCAGCGCCGTGCCAGGAATCCGGCAGCAGGATACACGGCACGCCGGTGGCCAGAACCAGCGTCTCCGCGCTCCAATCGGAGGGTAACCCGCCATTGCCGCGCCAGCCGCCCGCAACGACGAGATCGGCATGCAGCGAATTCAGCGCCACCTCGTCGGATTCCCCCTCGACCAGTGAGCGAAATTCCATGCACACGCCCTCGCGGCTACAAATCTCGGATGAGCTTCGCTGGGCCTGCTCGATCGCCTCGGTTTCCCTGGCCCGGTGCTGGGCGATCACCTGCTTGACGGCGGCGTGACCCAAAACGAAGCCTTCCGCCGCGCTACCGCCGATCAACGAGGGCACCTTGAAGATGCCGACCAGATGAGCGTCATAATGACTGGCGAGTCTCGCCGCATAGGAAATGCGCGCCTCCCCGGCCGGCGTGGGCTCGATGAAGACCGCGATGGTTTTGAACGGCATTTGAGGCTGCTCCGGCGTGACGGTACCGCTTTCCGGATACATGGCTCCGCCATCCCCCGCATTGATCAATCTCAATCGGAGCGCCCCCTTCCGCCGCGAGCAGACGCGGCAGGCCGGCGGCGTGCGTCCTCGTGCCTCCGACGGCGGCAAGGGCGCATGAAACCACTTGCGCCGTAAGCGTCGATATGTCCGTAATTTCGGATTGGCGACAGCGGCCCGGCGCGTATGCGCAAGGCCGCTCGGAATTCTCGAGGGGGCACGATGATATCGAAACGTTTCGTTCAATCGGTGGCGGCGGCGATCGCCTTGACGGTGGCGGCAAGCGCCTCGGCGCAGCAGGTCTTGAAAGTCGGCTCGACGCCGACCGGCGCACCCTTCACCTTCCTCGACACCAAGACCAATACCATCCAGGGGCTGATGGTCGATCTCATCACCGAGATCGGCAAGGACGCCGGATTTTCCGTGACCGTCGAGCCGATGCAGTTTTCGACGCTGATTGCATCGCTGACCGGAAACAAGATCGACATCATCTCGGCAGCGATGCTCGCGACCGCCGCGCGCAAGGAAATCATCGACTTCTCCGATCCGGTCTATCCCTACGGCGAGGGACTGGTGGTGCCGAAGTCCGACACCAAAAACTACGGCAGCGCCGAAGACCTCAAGGGCGAGGTGGTGGGCGCGCAGGTCGGCACGGCCTATGTCGACGCGCTGCGGAAAACCGGACTGTTCAGCGAAGTGAAGGTCTACGACACCATTCCCGACATTCTGCGCGACGTGAATACCGGCCGCCTCAAGGCCGGATACGCCGACTACCCGATCCTGGCCTATAATCTCAGCCAGGGGATGTTTCCGGAGGTGCGACTTGTCACGTCCTACAAGCCGATGACCGTCGGCACGGTGGCGATCGGTGTGCGCAAGAGCGACGGGGAACTCTTGAAGAAGATCAACGCTTCGCTGGCCAAATTGAAGGAAAACGGCACGGTGGCGAAGATCCTCGACAAATGGGGTCTCGGCGCCAAGGGCGGATAACGGGCGCGGCCTTCGATCGGTTCGATGGAAAAATTCCTATCCGACGCTGCCGAATTCTTTCCGATCCTGCTGCAAGGCGTAGGGCTGACGATCCTCGTCACGCTCGGCTCGCTCGTGCTCTCGACCCTCCTCGGCATGATCTGGGCCTTGATGCGCGTATCGGGACTGCGGGTCGCCAGCATGCTCAGTGCCGGGCTGATCAACCTGATCCGCGGCATCCCGATTATCGTGCTGCTGTTCTATCTCTACTTCGTGATGCCGGATTTCGGCATCACGCTGACGGCGCTGCAGGCCGCGATCCTCGGCCTCGGCATCGCCTACTCGGCCTATCAAGCCGAAAATTTCCGCGCCGGCATCGAGGCAATCGACAAGGGGCAGATCGAGGCCGCGCAGGCGATCGGGATGGGTTGGTGGCTGACGATGCGCCGCGTGATCCTGCCGCAAGCCGTGCGCATCGTGCTGCCGCCCTACGGCAACATCATGATCATGATGCTGAAGGATTCCTCGCAGGCCTCCACCATCACGGTGGCGGAGCTCGCGTTGCAAGGCAAGCTGATCGCCTCCTCCACCTTCAAGAACACATCCGTCTTCACGCTGGTGGCGCTGATGTATCTGACCATGAGCATTCCGCTGATCCTGCTGGTCCGGCATTTCGAGAACAAGGGCCAGAACCGATGATCGAGCTGCGAGATGTTCACAAGAGCTTCGGCAACAACGAGGTGCTCAAGGGCATCACGGCATCGGTCGCCAGACGCGAAGTCGTCTGCATCATCGGCCCGTCGGGCTCCGGCAAGTCGACCATCCTGCGCTGCATCAACGGGCTGGAGGACTATCAAGCCGGCGATGTGCTGGTCGAGGGCGCGCGGGTCGAGCGCGAGGCCGCTTCGATCGTCGCGATCCGCACCAAGGTGTCGATGGTGTTTCAGCGTTTCAACCTGTTTCCCCATCGCACCGCGCTGGAAAATGTCATCGAGGGTCCGGTCTATGTGAAGCGCGAGCCACGTAGTGAGGCGAGCGAGCGCGGCCGCGAACTGCTCGCAAAAGTGGGCCTCGCCGACAAGGCCGATTCCTTTCCGGCTCAGCTTTCCGGCGGCCAGCAGCAGCGCGTTGCGATCGCACGCGCGCTTGCCATGCAGCCCAAGGCCATCCTGTTCGACGAGCCGACGTCGGCGCTCGACCCCGAACTCGTCGGCGAGGTGCTGTCGGTGATGCGCAAGCTCGCCGAGGACGGCATGACCATGCTGGTCGTCACCCATGAGATGGGTTTTGCCCGCGATGTCGCCGACCGCGTGCTGTTCATCGACGGCGGTGTCATCGTCGAACAGGGCGCAGCGAAGTCGCTGTTGAGCCAGCCGCAGCAGGCGCGCACCCAGGACTTCCTGCGTCGCGTGCTGCACCCGATGTGAACCAACATGGCCATCGAGACCTCCCTCCCCTTGCCGCCGAGCCTTTACGCCGCGACCGCAGTGCCGGCGCCCGCACTGCCGCCGCTTGCGGCCGACCGAAGCGTCCAGGTGGCCATCATCGGCGGCGGCTTTGCCGGGCTTTCGACCGCGCTGCATCTCGCCGAACAGGGCGTGGAGACGGTCGTGCTCGAAGCCAACGAGCCCGGCTGGGGCGCTTCGGGCAACAATGGCGGCCAGCTCAATCCCGGCCTGAAGCTCGACCCGGACAAGATCGAGGCGACGTTCGGTGCCGATCTTGGCCGGCGCATGATCGCCTTTGCCTACAACACGCCGGTCTTCACGCTCGATCTGATCCGGCGCCTCGGCATCGACTGCGACGCCAGGCAAAACGGCACGCTGCGTGCCGCCTATCACGAGAGCCATGCCCGGGCTGTCGAGACGACGGCCGCACAATGCATCAGCCGCGGCATGCCGGTGCGACTACTTGACGGCAACGAGGTGCGGCAGATGACCGGCACCGACCGCTATGTCCGCGCGATGTTCGATGCCCGCGGCGGCGACGTCCATCCGCTCAATTACGCGCGCGGTCTCGCCCGCGCGGTGCTCGCAGCCGGCGCCACCATCCACGCGACGACACGCGCGACCGCGGTCTCGCGCGAGGGTTCGCGATGGTGCATCCAGACCCCTGGTGCGACGGTGCGCGCCGACAAGGTCCTGCTCGCCGCCAACGGCTTTACCGACGATCTCTGGCCGGGCCTGCGCCAGACGGTGGTGCCGCTGTTCTCCTCGATCGCGGCCACTGCGCCGCTATCCGACGAGACCGCCCGACAGATCATGCCGGCGCGTCCGGTGCTTTACGAGAGCGGTCACATCACCGTCTACTATCGCATCGATGCCTCGAACCGCCTGTTGATGGGCGGGCGCGGTCCGATGAGGTGGATCCACAGCCCGGACGCCGTCGCCTATCTGATGCGCTATGCCGAGCGGCTCTGGCCAGCCCTTCGCGGCACCGCCTGGACCCATGGCTGGAACAGCCGGCTCGCGATGACATCTGATCACTATCCGCATGTGCATGAGCCCGCGCCCGGCGTGCTCGCCTATCTCGGCTGCAATGGCCGGGGCGTGGCGCTCGCCACCGCGATGGGACAGCAACTGGCACGGCGTCTGATCGGCGGCGAGGACGCCGGCATCGATCTTCCGATCACCCCCATCCGTCCAATCCGCTTCCATGCGGCCTGGCCGGTCGCCGTCCGCGGCGCCGTTGTGCTGGGACGGATCCGCGACCGGCTCGGGCTCTAGCGTCACAGAAACGAAACCGAGAGCCGGATCTCGACGCGGCCTTGCCTTGCTTATGCCACAAGCTGCACACCATTGCGGTATCGGCCGGGCAAAGCGTGGCATGATGCGCGACCTTTTTTGACGTACGGGGATACAGTCATTTTTTTGCCCCAGTAGCTCAACATCATTTTCCTCGCGGTGAATTGGTTGACGCGTACTCCGCAGCAAATTTCGCGACAGGAATTTCGGACGGGGCACGAGTGAATCCTGCAGCGAGAGCGCAATGGATACGCTTTACGATTTGCTTGGGGCCCTTCCTCATGACGATGCCGAAGGCCTGAGAACTGCCTTTCGCAAGGCGGTCAAGGGCGCGCATCCGGACTTGCGGCCCGGCGATCCCGAAGCCGCGATGAAATTCCGGCAGATCGTCCGCGCCAACGACATCCTTTTGGACAAGGACCAGCGCGCGGTCTACGACCACCTGCTGGTGCTGGCGCAGCACGAGAAAGATCCGGCGGCGGCGCATCCGATCGCGGCACGGATCCACAGGATCGCCTCCGGCGTGCTCGCCTTTGCTTCCGTCTCGGTGGTGACCGTCGGCGGCTATCTCCTTTTCATGCACATGTCGGTGGCGCTGATTGCACCCAGCGGCAGCCTCGCGGCTTCACACACGTCCGTTGCTTCTGTTGCCTCGATTGCTCCGGTGGACCTCACGGCGCGGCTGTCGGCCAGCATCGCCGCGGTCAGTCCGGCGGACGCGCCCGACCCCGCAGCGGTAAACGCCTTTATCGCCGCCAAGACCGGCATCGGCCAGGCCGCGGCCAGCGTCGCGAACGCCATGGCTATGTTGCCGCTTGCGGTGGAAGTCGAATACGCGCCGAGATCGGGCGCTGCTGCGGCGGATCGGGCATCCGAGCCTGTCGTCGCCGTCCACGCCCACGTGGATGCCGGCACAACCGCCGTCGAGGCCGACCAGTTGACGCAGCTCGAGACGAAATTCACCGCGCCCTATGTCGACCGCGGCCTGCTGTTCTTCCGCGACAAATCGGACGATCGCGCCTTCCCTGACCTTGCGCCCCTGAAGCATGGCGAGAAGCCGGAACATGCCAAGTCGGTGGCTGCCGCGAACGGCAAGACGCAGCATAGCGATGCACTGCCGAAAACCGTGCCGTTGCCGGTGCCGCGGACGCCGCCGCGCTACGTGACGCCGCAGCCGGCCCCGCGTTATATGCAGCCGCCGCAGCAGCCATGGGTCGTATCCGCCTCTGGAAGCTGAAACGAGAGCTCAGATTCCGAAGTTCGCATCATATGACGGCGACCTCGTTTGCGAACTTCGGAATCAAAGGAGCTCCAGCAGCATATTGATTCTAGGGCGGCTTTGAATTCGAAGCTCCTATGACGAACTTGCGGCAACGCCGATAGGAACTTCAAATTCGCCGCACCGGTCAGGCGACTTCGAGCAGGATTTCAGCCAGCCGATCCGGCTGATCGACCATCACGTCATGCCCTGAAGCCACTTCATAGGTTTTCCAGCCCGGCATCGTCTTCATTCTGGCCAGCGTCTCGTCGAATACCGGGCTCTTGAATCCGCTGGCGCGAATATAGGCCTTGCGGGCGATCCTCTCGTGCGAGCCGGCGGCCGTCACCTTCTCCACCACGGCGGCGAGCGGATGCGGCGTGCACTTGGCGTCAACCCAGGCGCGGTCCTTTTCGTTGACGTTGAAGGCCGCCGCCGGCACCGGTTTGGCGACGAGATCGCCGCGCGCCACCGCTTCCTCCAGCGCCTTGCGCGGCCCGGGATTGGCGAGCGAGATCAGGCTGTCGCCGACCTGCGGCACGAAGGCATCGAGATAGACGATCGAGGCCACCTGCGTCCCGATCTGCTCGGCCGCCTGCGTGATGACGAAGCCGGCGGAGGAATGGCCGACCAGGACGACATCCTTCAGGTCTTCCCACTTGAAGAGATTGACGACGTCTGTCACGTGCGTCGTCAGATTGACGTCCTTGGTTAACAGATGCGAGCGATCGGCAACGCCGGTCAGCGACGGCGCATAGACCTTGTGGCCCTTGCTCTGAAGCCGATCCGCGACGCGGCGCCAGCACCAACCGCCATGCCAGGTGCCGTGAACCAGCACGAAGGTTTTTGGCGCGGTTTGCGCCTCAACGCGCGCTGCGCCTGCGGCCAGCGCGCCGGCTGCCGCCAATGCGCCGAGTGCGGCGCGCCGCGTCGTTTTCAAAGATGCTGATGGCATGGTATCCGCTTCCCTTTTTCTTGAACATTGTTGAGCGTCTGAGGCCTGCACCGTGACGCCCAGCGGTTTCTTGCTTTGACGCGCGGTCTTCACACCAACCGCCTTCTATTCGCACGCATACGCTTTAGCCGCGCCGCTGAAAAACCGAGAACTGAAAATGCTGCCTGGAATTCGACGGCGTGACGTGATCATGCGAGCGTGATTCCACCAACGTGAACGCATCGCCCAGTTCCTGCGCCAGCCCCGCGGCATCGTTGCGATGGACCGGCAAGCCGCTGCATTTTTCCGGACCGTCCGCGGCAAAGGTGGCGATGATGGCATAGCCTCCCGGCCTCAGCGCCTGCTTCAGCCGCGCGATATAGGCGGCGCGGGCGGCCGCCTCGACCAGAAAATGGAAGGCGCCGCGATCGTGCCAGATATCGAAGCGCCGCGATGGCTCCCACTCCGTCACGTCAGCGGCGATCCACTGCACTTCGCTGGCACGGCGGCCCAGCCGCAATGCGGCCAGATCGAGCGCGGCCTGCGAAATATCCAACACCGTGACGCTGCGGAAGCCGCGCTCCAGGAGAGCATC
>NZ_DASSRP010000386.1:0-16514 GCF_035701725.1 Bradyrhizobium sp. | reverse complement strand
GCCCGGACTTGATCCGGGCATCCACGCCTTTCTTACAGCCTTCGACAAAGACGTGGATGGCCGGGTCAGGCCCGGCCATGACGAAGGAGAGAGAAGCTGTCGCCGCGACCGTCATGCTCGCGCGTGTTCGCTCACTCCACCGAGACGCCGGCGAATTCCACCACCTTGCGCCATTTCTCGGTCTCATCGGTGACGAGCTTGCCGAATTCGGCCGGCGTCATCGGCTTCGGGATGCCGCCGAGGGTGACAAGCTGCTCGATGATCTTGGGGTCCTTCAGCGCCTCGCCGACCGCCTTGTTGAGCTTGTCGATGATCTCCGGCGGTGTGCCTTTTGGCGCGGAGATGCCGTAGAAGCCGACCGATTCGAATCCGGGCACGGTTTCGGCGATCGCGGGAATATCGGGAAAGCCCGGCCAGCGCTGCGGCGAGGTGACGCCGAGCGCGCGCAGGTTTCCGCCGCGCACCTGCGACAGCGCGCCCGGCAGGTTGTCAAAGATCAGCTGCACCTTGTTGGACATAATGTCGGGATAGGCGATCGCGGATCCCCGGTAGGGCACATGCAGCATGTTGCAGCCGGTCATCGCCTTGAACAACTCGCCCGACATATGCACCGAGGTGCCATAGCCCGACGAGGCAAACGAGACCTTGCTTGGATCTTTCTTGCAGTAGTCGATGAACTCCTTGACGGTCTTCACCGGCATGTCCTTGGAGATCACCAGCATGTTGGGCAACTGCATGATGCTGGCGACCGGCACGGTGTCGCGGATGAAGTCGTAAGAGAGGTGTTTATAGAGCGAGGTCGAGATCGCGTTATTGGGCGCGACGAACAGCAGCGTATAGCCGTCCGGCGGCGAGTTGATGGCGGCGGCGGCTGCGATATTGCCGCCCGAGCCGGCGCGGTTCTCGACCACGAATTGCTGGCCGAGATGTTCGGACAGCCACTGCGACATGATCCGCGCCACCACGTCGACCGGGCCACCGGCGGCAAAGCCGATCAGCCAATGCACCGGGCGGTTCGGATAGTCGGCGGCTGCCGCCGGGACGGGACTGAAGCCCATGCCCAGGAGCCAGATGATGGCGATCATCGCCCCACGCAAATTTCTCATGACAGCCACTCCGTCACAACGCTGCTCACCATGGCAACTATGCTTTCATACAAACCGGGCTTTGCCTACAGTCGGTTTGACCCCGTCGCGTGACGGTTCGAGAAACGGGCTTGGCCAGACGTGCCGGAGGATCGAAAGATGAAAATGACATCCACGCTTTTGGCGGCGTTTGCGCTGTTTCTGGCGGGCAGCGCCACCGCGCAAGAAGGAGACAAGGCCGTGCCGAAATTGACCGTGGTGCTTGCGACGGCCACGCAGGGCGGCGGCTTCCCGCTTTACGGCAACGCTTTTGCCGAAGTCATGATGCAGGCCGATCCGACGCTTGTGGTCGAGACGCGCAACACCATGGGCTCCAGCGAGAACATTCCCTCGCTTGAAGCGAACAAGTTCGACCTTGGCCTCGTCGCCGGCGAATCCTTCAACCAGGCGCGGGAAGGCTTTGGCGGCAAGCCGCCGATCAAGCTGAAGATCCTGACCGCGATCTACGGCACCGCCGGCATGTTCGCGGTGCGCGCCGACAGCAAGTACCACACCATTCAGGATCTGGTCGGCAAGCCGATCGCCTTTGGTGCCAAGGGCTCCGGCATTCCGATCCTGTCGCGCTACATGCTGGATGGAATCGGCTTGAAGCAGGACGAGGACTTCAAGGCCTTCCTGCTCGATCACGCCAAGGAGGGTCCGGAGATGGTGCTGGACGGACGCGCCGAGGCGATCTGGGGCGCCGGCATCGGTTATCCCGGCTTCATGGAGCTTGCCAAGAGCGCGCCGGGCGTGCGCTTCATCGCGCCGACAGCCGACGAGATCGCGAAGATGACCGCCAAGCATCCGTTCCTCAAACCGATGACGATTCCGGCCAACAGCTATCCGACGCAGACAGAAGCGATCCATTCGCTGGGTTCGTGGAGTTTCATCCTGACCAAAACCGACATGTCCGACGATGTCGCCTATCGTCTGGCAAAAACGCTGCACGGCGCGGAAGGCGCGTTCTGCAAGAAATTGGCGCAGGCCTGCGAGACCACGGCGGCGAATACGGTCGCCGCTGTGCCGGACATCGCGCTGATCCATCCCGGCGTGCTGAAATATTTCCGCGAGATCGGCGTGGTGAAACAATGAGGACCTCGTGCCCCGGACGCAACGCAGCGTCCTGACGATGCGTTGCAGATCCGGGGTCCACATGGGTCCCGGATCTGCGCCGCGTCATTGCATGCCGCGACGCGTCCGGGACACGAACGCCGCTATCGCTTCACCATCGAACACGCCGTGTCCGGCGGGCCGAACGCATCGTCGCCGGAAATCGTCGCCAGCACATCGTAATAGTCCCAGGCATATTTCGAGTCGTCGGGCCGCTTGACCTGCACCAGCATCAGATCGTGAACCATCAGATTGTCCTCGCGCAGGCGGCCGTTGCGGGCGAAGAAATCCTCGATCGGCTTTTCGCGCATCTTCGCGGTGACCGCGAGCGGCTCGTCAGTCCCGCCGGCCTCAATCGCCTTGAGGTAGTTCGTCACGGCGGAATAGACGCCGGCCTGCCACATCGTCGGCATCGCCCCGACTTTGGCGAAATAGCGCTTCGACCATTCGCGTGTCTTGTCGTCCATGTCCCAGTAAAACGAGGTCGTCAGCAACAGCCCCTGCGCGGCGGGCAAGCCGAGCGCATGGATGTCGGTAATCAGCGCCAGCAGCCCCGCCATCTGCTGGCCGCCCTTGAAGATGCCGAATTCGCCGGCGGATTTGATTTCATTGATGTTGTTGGGCGGGCCGGCGGCGATGCCGATGATCTTCGCCTTCGAGGCCTGCGCCTGCAAAATGAAGGACGACACGTCTGCCGTGGCAAAGGGCAGGCGCACCGAGCCGATCACCTTGCCGCCGTTCCTGGTGATGACGGAAGATGCGTCCTTTTCCAGCGCGTGACCGAACGCGTAATCATCGGTGAGGAAGAACCAGCTGTCGCCACCGCGTTTCACGACGTCCTTGGCGGTGCCGACCGCCAGCGCGCGGGTATCGAACACCCATTGGATCGCATAGGGCGAGCAGAACTTGCCGTGAAAGTCGGCGGTGCCGGTCGATTGCGTGATGAACAGGCGATGCTTTTCGCTGGCGACGTTCTGTACCGCAAGTCCGACCGCCGAGACCGGCACGTCCACGATCAGGTCGACCTGTTCGACGTCGTACCAGCGCCGTGCCAGCGTGGCGCCGATATCCGGCTTGTTCTGGTGGTCGCCGGACACAAGCTGGATCGGCTTGCCGGCGACCTGCCTGCCGAAGTCGTCGATCGCCATTTGCGCCGCCGTCAGCGAGCCTTTGCCGGTTGCGGTCGAGGCCGGGCCGTTCATGTCGGTGAGCACGCCGATCTTGACGACGCCATCGGAGATTTGCGCCGATGCGGCGGCCGAGGCCATAAGCATCGCGGCGAACGCCAGCCCAAGCGTCGCGTTCAGGTTCGCCATCGCATCCTCCCATCGCTGATTGGCGGACCTCGCCGGCAAATGCCGCCGGGTGCGCCTGCCTTTATGCATGGCATTCATTCGACCATTCGGTGGCCGCAGTCAACGCGAGCCGTTGCAATTCGGCTGGCCGCGCGCATGATGAATGCGGGGCGTAAGCCAGCCGGATCTTACATCAGGCAAATCCGATGACAGTAACCAGGCCGCTTTCGATCGCAATTATCGGCGCCGGCATGGGCGGGCTTGCCGCTGCGGCAGCCTTGCGGCGCGTCGGCATCGACGTCACGGTCTACGAACAGGCGGCGCAATTTGCCCGGATCGGGGCCGGCATCCAGATCGGCTGCAACGCGATGAAGGTGCTGCGCAAGCTCGGGCTCGAGGCGCGGCTGCGCGGACAGTCGTTTTACCCGCGTTCCTGGAATAACCGCGACTGGAAGACCGGCGACGTCAAGTTCGACATGATTTTCGGCGAGAGCGCGGAAGCAAAGTTCGGCGCGCCCTATTTGTTGGCGCATCGCGGCGATCTGCATGCCGCGCTCGCCGGCATCGTGCCGGATGAATGCATCCGGCTTAGCCACAAACTGGTCGGGCTTGACGAGACCCCCGATGGGGTCCGCCTGCGCTTTGCCAACGGCGCGAGCGTGTCGGCAGATGCGGTGATCGGCGCCGATGGTGTCCACTCGCTGGTGCGTGAAATTCTGTTCGGCACCTCGCCGGTGAATTTCACCGGCCGTATCGCCTACCGTACGACCTACCCCGCGGCCCTGCTCGGCGGCGTTGCGATCGATGACTGCACCAAGTGGTGGGGCGAGGACCGCCATATCGTAATCTACTACGTCAAGCCTGACCGCAGCGAAGTCTATTTCGTCACTAGCCAGCCGGAGCCGGAATTCAGGATCGAATCCTGGTCGGCCAAGGGCGATGTCAGGGAATTGCGCGCGGCATTTGACGGATTCGACCGCCAGGTCGAAACCGTGCTCGCCGCATGTCCCGACGTGCACAAATGGGCCATCGTCGACCGCGATGCGCTCGAGCATTGGGCCGAGGGCAAGGTGACGCTGCTCGGCGATGCCTGCCATCCGATGACGCCCTATATGGCGCAAGGGGCGGCGATGGCGATCGAGGATGCGGCGGTGCTGTCGCGCTGTCTCGAAGGCGCCGACCGCGATGGCATCGCCGATGCGTTTCGCCGTTTCGAGGCGACGCGGCGCGAGCGGACCGCGCGCGTGCAGCAGACCTCGCGCACCAACACCTGGCTGCGGCAGAAGACCGATACCGACTGGGTCTATGCCTATGACGCCTGGACCACGCCGCTTGCCGCGTAGCTCAAGTGCCGTCCAGCGCCGCCAGCCGTTCAGCGTCCACGAGATCTTCGATCGTGTTGGCGTTGAAGAACGGATCGAACGGCGTCGTCGGCCAACTTGCCGTCGCCACGGCAAAACGCGAGGTCCAGCTTTCGACCTTGCGGATCTGTTCGGCAACGAGCGCGTGGCGAAGGTCTTCGCGCAAGGCGACGTCCCACAATCCGATCACGTGATGCACCTGCCCCCCGGAAGCCGCGAATGCGAGCTGCGCACCGTTTTCGATCCGGGCCTGATGAAGGCGCCGAACCAGGTCGCGGGGCAGGAAGGGGCAATCGGACGCTGCGCTTACGACGAAAGCGACGTCGGGCCGATGCGCCGCAGCCCAGTCGAGACCGGCAAGAATCCCGGCAAGCGGGCCGGGATAGCCTGCGACGGTGTCCGCGACGACCGGCAGGCCGAACGTGGCGAACCGCGCCGGGTCGCCATTGGCGTTCAGAACGAGGCCGTCGCACTGCGGCCGGAGCCTTTCGATGACGCGCTCTAGAATGGTGCGGCCGGCAAGTTTGCGCATCGGCTTGTCGCCGCCGCCGATGCGCACGCCAAGTCCGCCGGCGAGCAGGATGCCGGGCGTTGGCGGGATGCCGTTCGTACTATCGATCTTCATCATATCGGCAGGTTAGCATGACATTGGTCTTGAGCCGAGCTAAGGACTGTTGGCCTGCCCTGTCCGAGGGCTGCGGAGATAAGTGCCGCCTATGATGAAAGTGATCGGAGTTGCCGGCTGGAGCGGGGCGGGGAAGACGACGCTGATTTCGCGCGTCATTCCACATCTGCGCGAGCGAGGCTTGCGCGTCTCCGTGATCAAGCACGCGCACCACGCGTTCGATGTCGACATACCGGGCAAGGATTCCTGGGTGCACCGGCAATCCGGCGCCGAGGAAGTGCTGGTATCCTCCGCCAACCGCTGGGCCCTGATGCATGAACTGCGCGGCGCGCCCGAACCGTCGCTACTGGAATTGCTGGCGAAGATGTCGCCAGTCGACCTTCTGATGGTCGAGGGCTTCAAATCGGAGCCGTACCGCAAGATCGAGGTGCATCGAAGGGATAGCGGCAAGCCGCCGCTGTTCCCGGACGACCCGGCCATCGCCTGCATTGCAACGGACGCGGAGATCGTGACTGCGCTGCCGGTGGCGCATCTCGACGACATCCCCTCGGTGGCCGCAATGATGCTCAAATACGCGCTGCCGCTCGAAGACGTGTTGGCCGGGCGCGGCGGCGGAGCCTAGGACTGTCGCATGACACCGACCAAGCTCGATCTTACAGGCTTGAAATGCCCGCTGCCCGCGCTGAGGACAGCGAAAGCGTTGAAGGCGCTGTCACCGGGCCAGAGGCTGGAAGTTCATTGCACCGATCCGCTCGCGGTGATCGATATTCCAAGTCTGGTTCTTGCCACCGGCGACAAGGTCGAGATCCTGGAGCGGACGGAAGGGCGGGTGGTTTTCGTGATCGAAAAGGCAAATGGCTCGATCGATGATGTCAATGCTGCCGGGCGCGACAACTCGTAAGGCCAATCGAGACAATTGACCGCACCCCTGGCGCGGCGCTCAGGTCGAAGGAAACAAAAATCTCGACCATTTGCCTATCGACACGGGGCGGCGGTTCTGACCCAATTCTCTTGAATCGCGTGCCGCGTGGGGATGGCACAGCGGGAAATTGTGCAAAGCAGCAAAACGAAGCTTCGCAGCCCGCCTGGAATTTTGGTGATGGGCAAAGGTTAAATGCACAGACGCGCCCGGCGAGGGCGGCTGTAGGGGAGGACTGAATGACAACGATCAGCAGCGCCGGAACGGCGGCCGGGTCCGGTGCGGGAATTCTCGATCGCGAACATACGATTGCGAAAGCCGGCTTCAATCGCTGGATGGTGCCGCCGGCCGCGCTGTGCATCCATCTGTGCATCGGCATGGCCTACGGTTTTTCGGTGTTCTGGCTGCCGCTGTCGCGCGCGATCGGCCTCACCGCGCCGAAAGCCTGTCCCGACATGTCGTTGTGGCAGGAACTCTTCACCACCACCTGCGATTGGAAGGTCGCGAGCCTGGGCTGGATGTACACGCTGTTCTTCGTCCTGCTCGGCGTCTCCGCCGCGATCTGGGGCGGTTGGCTCGAACGCGCCGGCCCGCGCAAGGCCGGCGTCGTCGCGGCGCTGTGCTGGGGCGGCGGTCTGCTGATCGGCGCCTTCGGCGTTTATGTGCATCAGCTCTGGATCATGTGGCTCGGCGCCGGCGTGATCGGCGGTGTCGGCCTTGGCCTTGGCTACATTTCGCCGGTATCGACTCTCGTGAAGTGGTTTCCGGATCGCCGCGGCATGGCGACCGGCATGGCGATCATGGGATTTGGCGGCGGCGCCATGATCGGCGCACCGCTGGCGAATTTGCTGATCAACTACTTCAAAACGCCGACCGACGTCGGCGTGTGGAAGACGTTTGCTGCGATGGGCGTCATCTACTTCATCTTCATGATGATCGGCGCATTTTCGTACCGCGTGTCGCCGACGGGCTGGCAGCCCGAAGGCTGGACGCCGCCGAGCGAAAAGAAGTCGATGATCTCCGAACACCACGTGCATCTCGACAACGCGCACAAGACGCCGCAGTTCTGGCTCATCTGGTGGGTGCTCTGCTTGAACGTGTCCGCCGGCATCGGCGTCATCGGCATGGCCTCGCCGATGCTGCAGGAAATCTTCGCGGGCAAGCTGATCGGATTGCCTGATCTGAAATTCGGCGCGCTTTCGGCTGAGCAGAGAACGGCAATTGCGGCGATCTCCGCCGGATTTGCCGGTTTGCTGTCTCTGTTCAACATCGGCGGCCGCTTCTTCTGGGCCTCGCTGTCGGACTATATCGGCCGCAAGAACACCTATTATGTGTTCTTCGTCCTCGGCATCGCGCTCTATGCGCTGGCGCCGACCTTTGCGGCGATGGGCTCGAAGCTGCTGTTCGTTCTCGGCTTCGGCATTATCCTGTCGATGTATGGCGGCGGCTTTGCCACCGTCCCGGCCTATCTCGCCGACATGTTCGGCACGCAGTTCGTCGGCGCCATTCACGGACGGCTGCTGACGGCGTGGTCGACCGCCGGCATCATCGGCCCGGTGGTCGTCAACTATATCCGTGAATTCCAGCTCGCCGCCGGGGTGCCGCGCGACCAGCTCTACAACACCACCATGTATATTCTGTGCGCGATGCTGGCCGCAGGCTTCATCTGCAACTACCTGATCAGGCCGGTGGATCCCAAGTGGTACATGAGCAGCGACGAGCTCGCAAAAATTCAGGCCAGCGGCGCCAAGAACGCAAGCGTGGTGCAGAGTGGGTCGTTCGGCATCGGTAAAGGCGGCCTTGATGTCAGATCGGGGCTGTTCTGGCTCTTTGTCGGCATCCCGCTCGCCTGGGGCGTGTACAAGACGCTCGAAAGCGCGGCGAAGATCTTCTGATCCGGCCAGCGCTGTTCCAAGGCTCGGCATCGCGAAACGCCGATAGTGTTTCGCGATGCCGCTCTCCTCAATAATCAGTCAAAGAATTTATCCAGGGGGATTTTCCATGCTTCGAATTGCCACCTGTCTCGTTGCGGCATCCTTGATCGCGGGCAGCATCGCTCCGGTCTCGGCGCAGACAACCGAGACCAAGCCGTCGCGGATGAAGCTGACGATGCAGAAGCTGAAGGAGATGAAGGCGAAGTGGTCGGCAAATCGCCCCAAGCTGAAGGCTTGCAAGATCGAGGCGAAAAAGAAGGGGCTTTCCGGCGACGACCGCTGGTTCCACATCGCGGACTGCATGGAGCGGAGCTAGGCTCGGCTGTCTTGCGCGTCGTTGCGGCCAAAGTTCACAAGCCGCAGCAGCGGCTTGAGAAAGCCGATGAGCTGGTTGCCCTGATTTTTCGCATCAAGCTCGAACCGCTCTGAGACAAAGACGGCTGCGCAGCCCAGCGGCTGCGAAGCCCGCCGCGCAAAGGCGAGCGCGGAGCGCCTGAACAGAAACAGGCCGCCCGTCTGGCTCCTCGCGTCGCGGGCGATCCAGAATCCCTCGCTATTGCGGCCGACGAAGAAAGTCGGGATCGAGGCATTGACGATGCCGGGATCGAGCGGCTGCAAGCACGCCTGCGACATCGAAGGCGCGGCCTGGGCTTTTGCAAGGTGGGGATAGGCGGACGGCATGGCAATCATGGCGTGACCGGTGGCTTGACGGCTCGTCAACGCGGAGTGCGCGGCGGCCGGCGAAACGTCGCCGGCTCATTTGCGCTCCATGCCCGTAGGATTGCGAGAGGGGCCGCGGCGGGATCTCATAGGAAAGAAATAAAGAGCGTTCGGGCATTCTGCCGAAGACGTCTCGCTCCGGCGAAGGTGGGAGCCGGAAGGGCTTACGCCTACGCTGCACGCTCGATCCGGCTGGATCCCCGACGGCATGCCGACAGCACAAATCCTTGATGGCAGCGCACGCCGGCCTCGATCTGAAATCCCATTTCCTGAAGCTTGGTGCGGACCTCAACACCCGGACTGCCAACACCGTGACCGCCGACGCTGGTAGCAGAATCCAGGAGAATGGCGACGGTGGCTTGGGCGCCAAGGAATGGCGAGAGTTCGCCCAATGCCGCTTCGATCGCTGCCGGATCGCGATCGGCAACAAGGCCGATGGCATGCTGCCGCTTTCGCATCCTGCTCATCGACAGCGGAGCCACGCGCATGAAGCCGCGGCGCCTCAGCCCCAGATAAAGTTCCATGCCATCATGGCCGGCAATGATTGCCCGCTGCAGCAGTGACAGGCGGGTCAACCGTATCATGGTGTCGAGAACCTGGGTTTGATCCGGGACGGAATGAAGCTGAACCATGGTGCTCTCCAGGGCACATTCAGGTCATCGGGTTCCTGCCGCCGATATCAAGCTCGATTTCGCAAGCTAGTTCCACGATCGTTTCGGGATGATGCCCGTTTTCGAACAGTGCGTATTTGAAGGCGGTGGCGCGATTGACGAAAAGTCCGCCATAGAGCCCATGCTGTTCGCGCGCGACCCAGTTGCCACGCCTGTTCCGGCCGATAAACGTCATGGTCGATGCAGAGTTGCAAGATGGAGGTTCGACGATCTTCACCTCGGTATTCCTTCTTTGCGGCGAGACAGGCCCAATCCGGTTCGTTCGGACGCCGCCGCTGCACAAAGCGCGGGAGACGAGCCGAAAGCGCCGAAACACGCGCGTGACTCATGCGGGCAATATCTGCGGTCGCGGATATGAATTCGATGGATGGCGGCTCGCGATCTCATAGGGAGCGCATAGGTGCGCGAGCGCATCTGGAGGCCGCAATCGGCTGTGGTGAGGCAGGTGCTTTACGAAAAATTGTCGCAGCACATTGGCGCGTCGAGACGATGATCTGACTGAGAAATGTTCGCCGCGCTCTCATCGGGGAGCGTGTCGCCGCGTTTGGCCTCGATGTATGCGCTCAAGATCGCAAGCGTCAGGTCCGCGTGACAACCTTCCAGCGGTTGATCGAGCCAATCGGGAAGTGCGCGCCGGCGCGATAGCAGGCAGCGCCATTCACCTGCATCATGAGCGATATGGCGAAGGTGCCATTGCGGCAATTCCAGCGCCAGCAAAGCGAGTGCCGCTTCCGTCCAGGCGCCAAGGCGGATGAGCTGCTCGAAGCGGGCAAAGTCATTGGTTCGCCGGAGCGATGGCAGGCGTCGGCAAGTATCCCGAATGACGTCCGAGAACAGTTCCGCCGTGACGATTTCGGCGTCACGGAGCCTTTCGGCAAGCTGGGATATGACCAGGTCCATGCTGCCAATATTCCCCGGCAGCAAATATGAATTCGAGGGTGACGAGCCTGCGATTTCATAGGAAACGCATAAAGGCTCGCAAGCCGAGCCGCCTCAGCCGAACCGGGAAGTCGGTTCGAAGATACAGGCCAGGCAGCACAGTGCGGTAAAGGCGCCGGCCTCGTCCCAGTGATTGAGCGCCGAATCCAACAGTTCCTCGCGGTCGTACATGGCAATCACGGTGCTGAGGATGGCCGACATCCACAGCATCACGGTGAGACCCCGTTCAAATCCGATGCCGCCGAGCACGGCGAAGGCGACCATGGCGGCCAGGCGCAGGCCAAAGCGCGCGATCACCTCCGCCGATTTCGACGTGAGTGCGAGCTTGCGAACACGGCTGGCGACGAAAGGCGGCATGATCGTATTTCCAAAGGCGAGTTGGCGAACGCTGGTTCGCGACTATTCCTGCAAGGCGCGGGCCAATCGCGCGCGCCGGACGCCACGCGTCGCGTCACATCTGGCGAAAGAGACATTGGAAAGCGAGGCGGGTTCGCGGGTGAAAAAATAAATTATCCATAAGCAGCGCTGGCTGCGCCGCGGCGGGTGAGCAAGGCGGCTGCTCAAGCCATGGTATCAGGCAAGCCCTGGAATCAGGAAGACCGCTCAAAAAGCCGATCTAGCGACCGCGCCGGATGCCAATTGCAGATAGTTCGGGCGAGCCGGATCGCACCAGGCGCGGAATGCCTGACCACGTCGCGGCGGAGGGCCTTGCCACGGCATCCGGTTCTGCAAGGTCATGATATAGGGCGTGCCGCTGCGCGGCGTGATCTCCAGCGTCGCCTTGACGAGCCAGGTGTCGATCGGCGCGAACGGCAGCTCTTCAGAATACACGACCCGCGCCGTGCAGGGCTGTACCCGACCTGGCTGCGATTGACCCGGCTGCAACCGGCTTGCGTGCGGCCGAGCTGGCGCCTCTTGCGCAGAAGCCATTCCGCTCGCGATGGTGACAGACAGCACGATCGCCGCGGCGGTGAGGGATTTCATGGCCGATTCCATTGGCTGATCGATGATGTTCTTTCCGCAAGATTGCGGGTGGCGTGTGACAAAATCAAGCCGCCGTGGACGAAACGGCTTGCCGCAAGGTTAGCTTCGGCCGCGCGGGCCAATGACGAAGAGAATAAAACCGACGGCGATCCCAGGCACAAGGAGCATCCAGTATTGCCCATCAACGCCAAGAACGCGAAAGTGCTCGACCAGAAAGTGCAACGCCCCGCGTCCCCAATTTCCCCGGGGTGAGATTAGGGGTCCCGTTGGCAAAAATATATTATTTTTATATGCCCGCAGCGCGCGGGGCGCGCTGGCGTTGCGGCCTTTCAATCGGCGACGATGTCTTCGACGCGGGACTGCAGGCGGTAGCCGACGCCGGATTCGGTCACCAGAAGGCGCGGCCGATTGGGATCGCTTTCGATCTTCTGGCGCAATTTGCGAACGAGAATGCGCAGGTACTGGATGTTGTCGCGCTGATTGCCGCTCCAGATGTCCTTCATGAGCTGATCGTGGGTCACGACAAGCCCGATATGGGTCGCCAGGATGTGGAGCAGGCGGTACTCCTTCCGCGTCAATCGGACCGGATGATTGTTCAGCGACACTGTTCGCGTCACGAGATCGACCGAGAGCGGTCCGGCCACGACGACTGGATTTTCGGTGGCGCTCTTGAAATAACGCCGAAGCGCCGCTTCGCTGCGCGCCAGTAATTCCGCCATGCCGAACGGCTTGACCACATAGTCGTCGGCGCCGGCCTGGAGCAGCCGCACCTTCTCGTCCTCGCTGGCGATGACCGACAGAATGATGACCGGGACATTCGACCATGACCGGATTCGCTCGAGCACCTCGGCGCCGTGCAGATCGGGCAAGTTCAGGTCGAGAATGATGAGATCCGGCGCGCCGAAGGTCGCCGCCTTCAGGCCGTCGGCCGCGTTTTCGGCTTCGATAACCGTGTATCCCTGCAGTTCGAAACCGGCACGCAGGAAGCGCCTTATCTTGGACTCGTCCTCGATCAGGAGCACGTTATTCGCAGGTCTATTCATTGGAGGCTGCCGTCATTTCGGATTGATTCATCGTCGAGCCCCGAAGGGTGATCGAGGCCGTTGTGCCGTGTCCTTGTCCCGGGCTCGTAATGTCGATCGTTCCGCCATTGGCGGCGACAAAGATGGATGCGATCCAGAAGCCAAGTCCCGACCCGGGTATCGTCGCCTGGTGACGCTGGCTGCGGTACAGCCGGCGACCGAGTTGACGTTTCTCGTCGGCGGTGATGCCGACGCCCTGGTCGGAAATGGAAAGTATGACGTCGTCCTGCTTGCGGCTGACATTCACCGTGATGGTCGAGCCGGACGGAGAATACTTGGCGGCGTTTTCCAAAAGCTGGCCGCAGGACTCTTCCATCAGGCCGGTATCGACGTGAATCAGTGGCAGGTCGTCGGCGAACTCGGTTTTGAGCCGGTGCGCTGCGAGCCGGCGCGATCGCGCACTGATTGCGGCGTTGACGATATCTCTCGGATCGGCCCATGCAGGATTGGGCGTGATGCCGCCTGCGGTAACGCGCGTGGCATTGAGCAAATTCTGGATGAAATTGTCGAGTTCGGCGACTTCGTCCGATATCGCTTCCACCAGCGAGCGGGCGCGGTCGTCCCTGTGAACCTGTGGAATTGATTCGAGCACGCTGGCCGAGCCGCGAATGGCGGCCAGCGGCGTGCGCAGTTCATGCGACAGCGTGCCGTGAAACGCATCTCTCAACAGCTGGGCCTGCAGGCGCAGCCTCGCGTCTTCCATCGCCTTGTCGATGTCGATCCGCTGCAAGGTCAGCGACACTTCCTCGAGGATGATTTCCGCGCGGCGCGTGGCGCGCTCGAGCGCCTCCGCCGTGGCCGCCCCGATATTGACGGCAACCAGTCCGAGCATGGCCGTTTCCGAACGCACGATGCGCAACAGCCAGACATTTTGCGTGGCGGCGTCGGTCACGGAGCGAGCCGGCTGGCCGGTGGCAAATGCCGAGGCGGCGCTGTCTTTCACGGCCGCCGGCACCGGGCCGGATCTCGGCGGCTCAAGCTGCCCATCAGGTCTTGCGGCAAAGAACAGGGCCGGTTGGCCGAGCGTCTGCGACAGATAATTCTCGATCGCCGAAACCAATTCCGGAACCGAGAAACAGGCCGCCAGACGCCGGGAAAAGTCATAGAGGTTGTGAATGTCCCGTTCGCGCTGGCGCAGCGTTTCGGTCTCCTGGCGCAGACGGGACGCGAGATTGCTGGAGACGAGCGCCACCACGAGAAACAGCAGGAGGTCGATCGCTTCCTGCGGGTCCTCGACCTGGAAGCTGTAGATCGGCGGAAAGAAAAAGAAATCCGCCTCCGCCATGCTGACGATCGCGGCCAGCGTCGCCGGCCAGATTCCCCAGCGCGTGGCGGCCACGATGACGGGAATGAGATAGGCGATCGGGACCACGCTTGCCGCAACCGCTTGCGGCAACAGAAACAACAGCGCCGTCACCAGCGTGACGCCGGCGAACGACAGCAGCAGCGGGACAACATCTCGCTGCAGCGAACTGCCCTGCGTCGCCAGCCCGTCTGACGCCACAGCGATGCTCCGATCGCTCGCGTCGGCAGGTCCGGTTTTAGCGCGTTTCGTTATCGGCAAGGGGACGTGCCTATGCAGAAACGACATTGAAATGAAATGGTGAGAGATGAATTCACGAGATCGAGCAGGTAAACGAATGGCGATCCGCTGAGTCCGTCTTTCGCGTCAAATCAAGCAATGCTCCAATGTCGTCGACTACCCGGCAGCCGCCAGCATTCTTCAACTCGACGTATAAAATCTATGCCGTTCGCCTCACGAAGACATATAGAAGTAATATACGTTGCATGCCGCGAAGAGGTACCTCCTACGTCGCGTCTTGATAGCCGATCGCCGTCTCCTGTCCGGTTTCGCCCATTGGAACGCCGTAGATGTCGCTGGCGTTCAGGTTGCTCGGCGGCGCGAGCGTGGCGATGGCCGCCGAGTTCAGGTGTTTCGGTGGGTACAGGTAGAACTCGATCAACTGATTTTGCAGACCACGCGTGGTGGCGCTGAGAATGTTGCGCGACCGCGTGGCCTCCCGCGGATAGAGATTGCTCCAGCCGGCGAAGCGGCTTGCCAGGATCTCTAGCGACAGGATGGCCGTTGCGATCCGCACGAAGCCCGCATTCGATTTCTTGGCGCTTCGGGTCGTTGAAGCCTTGCGAAGCAGCTGGCGAAGCGGTTCGTGCGCCTCGATAAACGGGCCAAACCCCGTCTTCCAGAGGATGTCAGGCAGGCACGAATAGCCGTGGAGGTCGTGGAAACTCTCGATCAGGACCTGGCACTGCGAGATCAGACTGTTCGGCAGAAAGCTGAAGTCGGTATCTGTCGTCGAGCCCGTTTTTGGCTGACGGCCATCATCGCTTGTGCGCTCTGCCTTGACGTCCATTGCCTGCCTCGTGATCAGCGAATGGGCTGTGCTCGATGCGAAGCAGCATAACGACGGGCGGCATATATCTTCGATATAGGAGGCAGGCACATTACATAGATAAAAGATATCGAACGATGATTTCGCGATCGCCGGTTATGGCGAAAAAGCAACAGCGCTCAAAAAAGGATTAAGAAAAATCGCTGAACGTTCGAGAGTCACGCAGGATTTTCGCAAATCTTGCCGCTGATCGCGGCACCTTTAGGAGCAATTGATACGTTTTTATGCAAGCGGCGCCGAAAGCGAAAATCCGTATATCTTTTTTTTATGAAACGCCGCAGCAAACCGTATCGATTTCCTTGTTCCCGCAACGAAAGATTGTCCCAAGCGTGAATGGTCTCGCAAGGACGCCTTTGGGGGCGTTCTTAAAACCAACTGCTTGGGGCAACAATATGAAAAGATTTCTTCTGGCGGGCGCGTCGTTGGCCGTCATGGGTTTAGCCGGCAGCGCCTACGCTGCGGATGCGCCGGCGAAAGCGCCGGGGTGCAGGGGCGATGTCGATCCCTACAAGAACTACGCTTGTCTCGACACTTACCTGGGCACCACGTTCTGGGAGCGGTTCTTCAATTACTACCGGCTGGAGTGGGGCCACGATGCAGCGCCCGCCGATCCGAAGGCGCCTCCGGGGCGCCGCGCCGAGTGGCCAGCCACCCCACAAACCACTCCGCCGATGCCATTTACCGAGTGGCCCTATGGCGGCACCACCAACCTCGGTGTGACGCGGCCGAGCTCGGTCGACAGTCCGCTGATGACGGCGCTCGGCAATACCACGGTCGGAAGCTGGATGAACGACAACCACCTCCAGGTTTACGGCTGGGTGAATGCTGGCGGCAATCTCTCGACCAACACGGTTCGCGGCGGCAACGCGCCGGCCGCCTACCTCTACAATCCAAACACCGTGCAGCTCGACCAGGCGGTCGTCTATATCGAGCGGCTGCCTGACACCGTGCAGAAGGATCACATCGATTGGGGCTTCCGTCTCGCACCGATCTACGGCGAGAACTATCGCTACACCACGGCCTACGGACTCTGGAGCTATCAGCTCCTGAACCAGAACAAGAACTATGGTTACGACTTGCCGATGGCCTATGGCGAAGTCTTCATTCCATTTGTTGCCGACGGCATGTTGATCCGTTTCGGACGCTTCATCTCGATCCCGGACATCGAGGCGCAGCTTGCGCCGAACAACTACATGTATACGCACTCGATGACGTATACGTTCGACAACTACACCAACACCGGCATCGAGGTCACGACTGCGCTGAACAAGAACTGGATTCTGCAGACCGGCATCGTGGCCGGTACCGAGGCGATGCCGTGGCACGTCGGTGCTAC
>NZ_DASSRP010000385.1:0-3778 GCF_035701725.1 Bradyrhizobium sp. | reverse complement strand
ATCGCCGGCGGCTTCTCGCCCCGCGCCAAACGCGACAGCGTCACGCTCACCCACAACGCCAGCCGCGTCATCGTCCCGCTCGGCACCTCCATCAGTCCCGGCGACACCATCCTCGTCGGCGAACGCTGGTTCTGACAAATGCCGGAGATAACCAACCGGCCGCTTCGCATTGTCCACGCCGTGCGTGCGCCGGTGGGCGGAATCATCCGCCATATCCTCGATCTCGCCAACGGCCAGATCAATGCAGGTCACCATGTCGGCATAATCGCCGACAGCCTGACCGGCGGAGACCGCGCCAACGCCGCATTCGCCGAAATCGCCCCGCGGCTCAAGCTCGGCATCCGCCGCCTTGCGATCCACCGCGAACCTCATCTCACCGATGCGTTGGTATGGGCCCGATTCATGTATCTGATCGCCCGGCTGCAGCCCGATGTGGTGCACGGACACGGCGCCAAGGCCGGTGCGTTCATCCGCATGAGAGGCCGCTCGAAGCGCTTCATCCGCGTCTACACCCCGCATGGCGGCTCGCTGCATTATCCACTCAACACATGGCGCGGCGCGTTCTACAGCCGCCTCGAACGCGCATTGATGGATAACACCGAACTCTTTCTGTTCGAAAGCGCGTTCGCGCGTGACACCTACCAGCGCACGATCGGCACGCCGACGACCGGGCTGGTGCGCTGCGTTTTCAACGGCGTCACGGCTGAGGAGTTCGACGCTATCACGCCGGCGCCCGACGCCACCGACCTCGCCTATGTCGGCGAATTCAGGCACATCAAGGGTGCGGACCTCCTGATTGACGCCGTGGCGCGGTTGCGCGCCGATGGCCGGCCGGTGATGCTGACCCTCGGCGGTGATGGCGAGGAGCTCAACGCACTGAAATCGCAGGTGGCAAAACTCGGCCTCGGCGAGGCAGTGCGCTTCATCGGACACGTCAAGGCGCGCTTCGGATTCTCCAAGGGCAAACTGCTCGTCGTTCCGTCCCGCGGCGATTCGATGCCCTACGTCGTGATCGAAGCTGCCGCCGCCGGCGTTCCGATGATCGCAGCCAACGTCGGCGGCATCCCTGAGATCTTCGGGCCACATCCGGATGCACTGTTTGCACCAAACTCCGCCGGCGCGATGGCGGATGCGATCGAAACCGCGCTCGACGATGCGGCTGCGACTGCCGCCCGCGCCAAGACCCTTCGCGAACGTATCTTCATGCACTTTTCGCAAAAGGCGATGGTCGAAGGCGTTCTCGCCAGCTACGCCGAGGCCTTTGCGCGGCGTTAACCATTCCTTGTGCCGATAACCGTTTCTTCCGATTTCTCATCTAATCCGAAAGCCTGGGATTTAGGCGCTGCCCGCGTCTGCTTATTATTAGCATTGCGACCAGAACGGATTGGACGACCGTGGAACCGGTTAATGCACGCTCGATGTTAGATGCCGCGGCAGTAGCCTCAGCGGCTGTCGGCGTAGGAACTCCGCCACTCGAACGCCGACGCAGGCTTTCGCAAGCCGCGCTCGTCGTCGCCAGTCAGAAAGTCCGCCGCGCCTATTCGCCGATCGTGATTGCCGGCGTCGTGCGCGTGCTCGATTTTTCTACGCTGAGCTTGATCGGAATCGCGCTCTACCTCGGTTACGTTGCGCCGCTCTCCGGTTTCCGCTGGGAATACATTGCCGCGATCCTGACGATGACGCTTGCGACCGTGATCTGCTTCCAGGCCGCCGATATCTATGACGTTCAGATCTTCCGCGGCCAGCTCCGCCAGATGACGCGGATGATCTCGTCGTGGGCGTTTGTATTTCTCCTGTTCATTGGCGTATCCTTCTTTGCCAAGCTCGGCGGCGAGATTTCGCGGCTTTGGCTTTCCGCATTTTTCTTCGTCGGTTTGGCGACCCTGATTTCGTCGCGTTTGTTGCTGCGCTCGCTGGTTCGTTCCTGGGCCCGCCAGGGCCGGCTCGACCGACGCACCATCGTCGTCGGCTCGGACGAGAACGGCGAGAAACTGATCGAAGCGCTGGATGCACAGACGGACTCCGATATCGATATTCTCGGGGTGTTCGACGACCGCAACGACAATCGCGCGCTCGAAACCTGCGCCGGAAAATCCAAGCTCGGCAAGGTCGACGATATCGTCGAATTCGCCCGCCGCACCCGCATCGATCTGGTGCTGTTCGCCCTTCCCATCTCCGCCGAAGCGCGCATTCTCGAAATGCTGAAGAAGCTGTGGGTGCTGCCGGTCGACATCCGTCTGTCGGCGCATACCAACAAGCTGCGTTTCCGCCCCCGCTCCTATTCCTACATCGGCAAGGTGCCGACGCTCGACGTGTTCGAAGCGCCGATCACCGACTGGGATCTCGTGATGAAGTGGATGTTCGACCACTTCGTCGGCGCGGTCGTGCTGCTGCTCGCCGCGCCGGTAATGGCGCTGGTAGCACTCGCCATCAAACTCGACAGTCCCGGACCCGTGCTGTTTCGCCAGAAGCGTTTCGGCTTCAACAACGAGCGTATCGACGTTTTCAAATTCCGATCGCTCTATCATGACCAGGCCGATCCTCTCGCGTCCAAGGTCGTGACCAAAGACGACAAACGCGTCACGCGCGTCGGCCGATTCATTCGCAAGACCAGCCTCGACGAATTGCCGCAGCTCTTCAACGTGGTTTTCAAGAGCAACCTTTCGCTTGTCGGCCCGCGTCCGCATGCGGTGCAGGGCAAATTGCAGAACCGGCTGTTCGACGAGGCGGTGGACGGCTACTTCGCACGCCACCGCGTCAAGCCCGGCATCACCGGCTGGGCCCAGATCAACGGCTGGCGCGGCGAAATCGACAACGAAGAGAAGATCCAGAAGCGGGTCGAGTTCGACCTTTACTACATCGAGAACTGGTCGGTGCTGTTCGATATCGCCATTCTGCTCAAGACGCCGCTGGCCGTGCTGACCAAGAACGAGAATGCCTATTGATGCCGCGCCTTGAGTTCAGGCGTAAATAGCGTGAGTTTGAGTATTTGACATGTCAATGGCGTACACGGCGGTCGCCGGGTCTCCTGCCGCATCAGCCGGGTCGCCGCGTCTTTTGGCGTTCCAGCGCGCGCTGGTATGGCTGGTCGGCGCTTCGGGCGCCATCGTATTCATCGAACCGAGCCCCTACGAAATCATGACGCTTGGCGCGGCGGCGCTGTTCTGCGCCACCGGCGTGCGGATGCGGCTTGCGCTGGTGCCGCTGCTGCTGCTGCTGGCCCTGATCAATATCGGTTACAGCATCGGCGCCATTCCGTTCTATGACAAGCCGGAAGTCGTGAGCTGGATCGCGACATCCTGGTACATGGCCGCCACCGTGATGTTCTTCGCCATGGTGATGTCGGAAGATACGCTTGCACGGCTCGAGATGCTTCGCGGCGGGCTCATTGTCGGCGCGATGATCGCGTCCATCGCGGCGATTGCGGGCTACCTCAATCTCGTTCCCGCCGGGCACGACCTGCTGACGCTGTACGGACGCGCGCGCGGCACTTTCAAGGACCCGAACGTGATCGGCGCGTTCCTGATCCTGCCGGCGCTGTTTTCGCTGCAAAGCGTCGTCGCCGACCGTTTTGCAAAGGCGCTTCGCAATGCGGTTACCTTCGTCATCATGGCGCTTGCGATACTGTTCGCGTTTTCGCGCGCAGCCTGGGGCGGGCTTGCTGTCACCGCGGCGTTCATGCTTGCGACGATGGTGTTGACCAGCCGCAGCCAGGCGCAGCGTTCGCGGATCATCGTGATTTCAATTGCAGCAGTCGTTCTGCTGGTGCTGCTGATCG
>NZ_DASSRP010000384.1:0-15874 GCF_035701725.1 Bradyrhizobium sp. | reverse complement strand
TCGTTCTCGGCCGCGGCTGCGGTCTTGTAACGCGGCTCGGTGGTCACGAACGGCTGCTCGGCGTCGGCGGGATGGAAGATCTCGACGTAATAAAGGCCGGATGGAGAGTCCAATTTCGGCTCGATGCGGATCAGTGCCATGGTCTAATTCCTCTTACCACCGTCATTCGGGCGCGCGACGCTACCTCATCCTGGCCGTCATTCCGGGGCGCGCAAGCGACGAAGTAATCCAGCACCTGTCATTCCGGGGCGCGAGTGAAACGAGCGAGCCCGGAATCCAACGTGCCGCAAGAATGGTGGGAGACATGGATTCCGGGCTCAGCCCTGCGGGCTGCCCCGGAATGACAACACACAAGCGCCTCATGCCCGTGTCTCGCCCTTTTCTCCAAACATCACCGCGCGCAATTTTTCCGCCAGCGTCGCGCTTGCCGCGTCGGAGGCTTCCGTGGTCCCGCTCATGCCGAGATAGCGCTCGGCGATCTCCGGCGAATTCAGCAAATCCTTCGCCGCGCCCGACAGCGCGATGCGCCCGTTCTCGAACACATAGCCGCGGTCGGCGATCGAAAGCGCGGCCTTGGCGTTCTGCTCGGCGAGCAGGATCGTGATGCCTTGATCGCGCAGCCGCACGATCAGGCGGAAGATTTCGGCGACGAGTAGCGGCGCGACGCCGAGCGAGGGCTCGTCGAGCACGAGTATCTTCGGCTTTGCCATCAGCCCGCGCGCGATCGCCAGCATTTGTTGCTGGCCGCCGGAGAAATTGCCGGCAATGTCGCTCATGCGCTCGCGCAGCACCGGAAACAGCGCACCCACGGCCTGCAGTTGCGCGCTCGCATCGGCTTCCGACGCGGCGTAGGCGCCGAGCGCGAGATTTTCCGCAACGCTCATGCCGGCGAAGATCTGCCGCCCCTCCGGCACATGGGCGATGCCGCGCTTGAGCCGCATCGCCGGCGGCAGCGCCTCGATCGCCTCGCCGTCGAGCAGGATGGAACCCGATTGCGGGCGCAACAATCCCGAGACGGCCTTGGCCAGCGTCGATTTGCCCGCTCCATTGGCGCCGAGCAGCGTGACGATCTCGCCGCGCTCGAGCGTGAGGTTGACGTCCTCCAGCACGCGGTGGTGGCCGTAGCCGATCGCGAGTGACTTCAGCTCAAGAAGCGGCATCGCCCTGCCCTTCCTTGCCGAGGTAGGCCTCGATCACGCGGCTATTATTCTGCACTTCCGAGGGCGTTCCGGTCGCAATGATCGCGCCGGAATCCAGCACGACGATGCGATCCGCGACGTTCATCACCAGCGACATGTTGTGTTCGACGATGACGACGGGAATGCCGAGCTTGCGGATCGCGCGGAGCAGGTTGGCAAGCTCCTCTGTCTCAGTGTCGTTGAGGCCCGCCGCCGGCTCATCGAGACACAAGAGTTTCGGCTGCGCCATCAGCGCGCGCACCACTTCCAACAGCTTTTGCGCCCCCATCGGCAATTCGGTCGCGTGCGTCGATGCAAACGGCGAAAGCCGCACCAGTTCCAGCATCTCCTCGGCGCGGCGGCGCAGGCGCTGCTCTTCGTCGCGCGCGCCACGAAGCCACAGCGCCTGGCCCGCCAGCGAATGGCGCGCGAGGCGATGGGCACCGACCATGACGTTCTCCAGCGCGGTCATACCGGGAAACACCCGCGCCGACTGAAAGGTGCGGACCAGGCCAAGGCCCGCGATCTTCACCGGCGACAGATTAACCAGGTCGCGGCCCGAAAACGTCACCCTGCCCGCATCGCGCGCCATGATGTTGGTGACGAGGTTGAAGACAGTGGTCTTGCCGGCGCCGTTCGGCCCGATCAGGGCCGTGACCTCGTGCGCGCGCGCGTCGAACGACACGTCGTTGATCGCCTTCAATCCGCCGAAACTCTTGGCAAGATTCCGCACGCTCAGGATTGCGGCTTCACCGGCGTCTGCGTGCGCGTCGATCGCGGTCATGACGCCTGCACCCCGGCCTTGGCCGTGCCCGCGTTCTGCGACGCGCTGGGCCGCGATCCACCGAGCCGGGCGATCAGTTGAATGAGCGCGCCATACATCCCCTGCGGCAGATGCAGGAAGCTCGCGACCAGGAGCGCACCGGAAGCAAACGTCTTGTAGATCGCAAGCGGGGCAAACAGCACCGGCAGCAACGTCAGGAGCAGCGCGCCGAACAGGCCGCCGGCCAGCGTGCTCTCGCCGCCGATGATCAGCATGGCGACCAGCTCGAGCGAGCGCGAGGTGCCGACCATTTCCGGACTGAGAAAATTGAAGAAGAACGCGTAGAGGCTGCCGGCAAGCGAAGCGAGCGTCACGCTGATCAGAAACGCCGCCAGCTTGTAGCGCACGGTGTTGATGCCGAGCGCGGCGGCGGCCATCTGGTCGGAGCGGATCGCCTTCAGCGCGCGGCCGAAGCCGGAACGCATCGCACCGACCAGCCCGAGCAGGATCACCACGTCGAGCGCCAGCACGAGATAATACATCGCGCGTGGGCTCGCGAAGCTGAAGCCCGCCAGCGAGAACGACGGGATTCCGACCAGGCCCGACGGCCCTCCGGTGATGTCGAGAAAGCCGACGGCGCAGGAATCGACCAGCAGTCCGAAGGCAAGCGTCGCCAACGCGAGATAAAGCCCCCGCAGGCGCAGCGTCACCATCGAGAGCACGAGCGCGCAGGCCAGCGACACGCCGATGCCGGCGAAGATCGACAGCACCGGCGCGATCTCGTAGGTGATCGCGAGATAGCCGGAGGTGTAGCCGCCGAGCGCCATGAAGCCGGCCTGACCGAGGCTCACCTGACCGGCATAACCCATCAGCACATCGAGCCCCATCAGCGCCATGAACAGGATCGCGGCGATCACGAGCGAGCTCATGATGCCGTTGTCGGAGACGATGAAAGGAACGATTAGCGCAGCGATCACGGCAAGCGCGGCGAGCGGCCACGCCAGATGATCAGGCAATTTCGCGGCGTGGCCGGCGGCCCTCACCTCCTCGCGGGTGTCCTGGCGCCGCACCACGCCGGCCTGAACCAGGCCCTGCGGCCGCCAGATCAGCACGATCAGCAGAATGAGCAGCGAGATCGCGCTGGAAAACAGCGAGGAGATGTAGGCAGTCGAGAGCTGCGTGACGAGCCCGAGGAACAGTCCGCCGATCACCGCGCCGGGAAACGAGGCAATGCCGCCGATCGCCGCCGCGACGAAGCCGGAAATCGTGAACAGCCGTCCGGTGTCGAATTGCAGCGAGGTGGTTGGCGCAACGATCACGCCCGACAGCGCCGCGATCAGGGTCGCAAGGCCAAAGGCGAACAGCGTCATGCGCGGCACATCGATGCCCATCAGGCTGGCGGCGGCGGGGTTTTCCGCGCAGGCCCTCAAGGCCTGGCCGAGGCTCGTCCTTGCGATCAGATACCAGAGCGCGGCGATGCTGAGCGCGGTAGCCCCGAACACCCAGAACGCCTGGGTCGGGACGAGAATGGCGCCGAAGGCGGCAGGTTGCTCGCCCGAAAATGGCGGCGTCGCGTAGGGCTGACTGCCCCACACCACCAGCGAGAAGCCCTCGATCATGGTGAGGAGGCCGGCGGTCAGCATCAGCACATTGGCATTGGACAGCCGTGCCAGCGCCGGTACGAAGGTGAAGCGCGCGAGCACGACACCTGCGATCACGGTCGTCACGACGGCTGCCGGAATCGCAAGAACAAGCGGCCAGCCCCAACTGGCCGCGAAGGTGTAGCCGATCATCGCCGCGATCAGCGCAAATCCGCCCTGCGAAAGATTGATGGCGCCGGTGACGCGAAACACCAGCGAGAAGCCGAGCGCGATCGCGGCATAGATGCTGCCGACGACGAGACCCCCGATCGCGATCTGGATGAACTCAAGCACTAGTGGTCCGATTCTAACATTCGCATCCCCTTCGCAGCGGCCACTTTTGCGAATGTTGGAATCAAAGGACCACTAGCAAAAATATGTTTGGCGTGGAGTTTCGGATTTGACATTCGCATGATCAGTCCGTGATTGGCGGCGAAGCGAATGTCAAATCCACTCCACGCGGGAAGCTCATTGTGCGCGCGGAATGCCGAGGGGATCAGAAACCACCGTCCAGGTCTGCGCGGACGCATCCCAGCGCGTCACGACGACGTTGGATTCGTCGAGCCCGCGGTTGGGCACCGCCTTGAAGTCGTAAAAGCCATTGATGCCGGCAACGCCCTTGAGATCGCCGAAGTAGGCGCGCAGGTCCGCAGCGGTCGCATCCGGCTTCAGCTTGCGCAACCCGTTGACGACGAGCAGCGCGGGATCCCAGGCATAGGTCGACGGACCATCCGGCTTGATGTCGGTGCCGTCGAACGCCTTGTAGAACGCCTGCTTCGCCGCGCCCGCCTCGTCCTGCTTGGCGGGCTTGGAAGATTTCAGAAAATCCGCGGCCGGGATGTAAAGCTCCTTGGGCAGGAAGGCGGCGTATTGCGCCATCTGCGCATAGGTCTGGTTGCCGTTGGTGGTCGCAACCGGCAGTTCGATGCCGGCATCGTGGATCGCCTTGAACACGGTGCCGATCGGCCCGCCCGTCGACCACGCCACCAGCACGTCGGGATTCGCGCCCTTCAGCCGCTGGATCTGCGCGGCCGCGCTGACGTCGGTCGGGTTGAGCTGCGCCTCGGCGACGAGTTCGACGTCCCTGTGGTCGGCGCTCGCAAACAGCGACTTGAAATTCTTGTAGGCGTCCTGGCCGCTCGCATCGGTCGATGTGATCAGCGCGACTTTCTTCCAGCCCTTGGCGCCGAAGTAGCGCAGCAAGGCCGCGGCCAGCTCCTTGGTCGAGATGCTCGAACTATAGACGAAGCCGCCGGCCGCCGGATGAATGCCGGGCGAGAAGCAATACAGCAGCGGGCCGTCCTTCATCAGCGGCGCCATCGCGTTGCAGAGCGCCACCAGCGCCGAGCCGAGGATCACCGGCGGATTGCCTGCCTTCACCTGGTTGGCAAGCTGCACCGCGACCTGCGGGCTCGACTGATCGTCGTGGAATATGAATTTCAGCGGCTGGCCGTGAATGCCGCCGTCGGCGTTGGCCTGCTTCTCGAATTGCTGGAGCGCCTGCTGTTCCGCCTTGCCGAGGAACGCGCCGCCGCCGGTCAGCGGCAGGATGACGTTGATCTCGCGATCCGCGGCGCGCGCCGCGGAGAGACCGCAGGCGAGCGCGGCGACAACAAGGAGTGTGCGGACGCCCATTATTCCTCCCGGGCTGTTTTCGATGTTGTGATGGTTTTAGCGGCTTCCTGACGAGGGCGCTATCGTTACGGTTTTGACATTGGTAGCATGCCGATCACGCCTCAGGCAGCAGCGCCCGCCATTTCCTTGTCGGTTTCGTCCTCTTCGAGGCCGGAAAGAACCTTCACCTCCTCGTCAGAGGCGCCGAGCGTGCGCCAGGGTACGGTCTTTTCAACCACGCCCTGGTAAGAACGAAGCTTGGCCTGCGGCAGCTTCGGCGCGACGTGGCCGATTACCCGCGCCTCCTCCTGGAACGCTCTCGCCGCATCGATCATCAGGCGGCGGAACTGCACGATGGCGATATCGCTGGCGCCGAGGCGTTCCTGCGAGCGGTCGGCGATCGGCCCCATCGATTCCCACATCGCGATGTCCTGGTTGGGAATGCCGGCAATGCCGGTAAAGCTGTCGCCGCCGGCCATCGCGGCGCGATCCTGCAGATAGTCGTTGTGGGCGTGGCGCTTGATCGGGCGGAATGCGGAATCGACATCGACGCCGACCTCGAGCACGCAGAACTTGCGCCAGGCTTCGGTGGAGATGCCGGCCTGCTCGCCTTCGGCCCAGGCGATGAAATGGAACGTGCTGGAAGTGTCGCTGTTGGGCACGATCACGCTCGTGACATTATAGGTGCTGTTCGGCGGGATCAGCGCGATGAACGGCGCGACATAGGTGGTGATGCGCACATAGTCGTGCGTCGAGGCGTTGGCGATCGGGCGGCGGATCGCGGCATAGCGCATGCCGTAATTGGTGAGTTGCACCTGAATGCGCGGATTCTTGTCGGTCGAGGGACGAACCCAGTGATCGCCTTTGGCCTGCGCCTCGCCTTTCGCCGGGCGCATGTCGGAGGAATGCAGCGTCGAGGAGTGCGCGGAATCGATCTGGCCCTCCATGATCTGCGCCCAGTTGCACGGCAGCTCCACCTTGGCGATCGCGACCCGCGCCTGTTCATGCGGCGCCCATGGGGGCGCCTCGAATTCCGGCATCGTTTCCGGCGGCCCCATATAGGCCCAGACGAAGCCGCCGGCCTCGCGCGTCGGATAGGAAAGATGTTTGGCTTTTTCCGGCAGCGCGCTGGCCTTGGGCTCCGACGGCATGTCGACGACGTTGCCATCGGCGTCGAACTTCCAGCCGTGATAGAGGCAGCGCAGCCCGCATTCCTCGTTGCGGCCGAACGCGAGCGAGGCCTTGCGGTGCGGGCAGGCTTCGCCGAGCAGGCCAGGCTTGCCGTTGGAATCGCGGAAGGCAACCAGCTTTTCGCCGAACAGCGCGACGCGCACCGGCGCGCCGTCGGCGGCGAGCTGCTCGGACAACAGCGCCGGCACCCAATGGCGGCGCATCAGTTGCCCCATCGGCGCATCGCCCTCGACCCGGCACAGCAACTCGTTTTCCGCCTGCGTCAACATGGCCACTTCTCCGGAGAATACTTAGGAACCTAAGCATCTATATATCCAGCCCCGGCGGCGCCGTCCAGAGGGTGCGCGGAGCGGTTCCGAAAAGGCGCTGGGCCGCAAAAAAATGACGCGCCCGTCGAGGCGCGCCATCGAAAATCAAGCCGTCTGAAGCAGTTCGCCTCGCGGCGGGATCAGTGCTTCTTGTCGCACCAATAATCGCAGCGCCTGTTGCCCTGCGCCTGGCATTTCGCCATGCACTTGTTAAAGGCTTCGCCGGAGTAAGCGTAAGCGGGCGGAACGGAAACGATGGTTGCCATGGTCAGGGCCAGCATCGCGATAAGTCCGACTGAAAATCGAAGCATGGAAATCTCCTTGACGCAATTTGACAGAGGTTTTGGAAAATCAGGCAGCATCCGCCGCCGCCCTCACAAGGCAGAGGGCGGTGAAGCGAAGCGTGGACGAGGTTAAATTATCCGCTGGGGGCTTCAAGCCAAAATGGCGGACAGGCAGTGTGAGGCGTGACGGCAAGGCCGCACGGCGACCTTCGTCCCCTGTCTAAATTTCGAGCGGCCGGGCAGCGAATGCCAAAGCCACTCCGCTAGATGCCGAACATCCAGACCGCGACGATGGCGCCGAGAACGGCAAGGCCCGAAACGGTCCAACCCGCCGTATACGCCCCCTCATCGGTGGGCCGATCCACCATGTAATCGCGCCAGTCGGTCATGAGAGCCTCCCTTAAAGGCCGTCTCTTTTGTTACCTCTTGACGAATAGGTCTCGCCGCAAGGCACAAGGTTCAATTTAGGGAGTCAATTCAGAGGGGTAGGGTTGGGTTCCGCGCCCTCGCCCCTCCCGATCGCCGGAGCGGGAGCGATCGCGCACGTTCGGGCCTAAAGCCGCTTCTTCAGCCCCGTCACAAAGCGGTCGACGTCTTCCTCGTCGTTGAAAACGTGCGGCGAGACGCGCATGCGCGCCAGCCGCGCTGCAACATGGATGCCCTCGCCCGCCAGCCCGTCGACCAGGCCGCCGGGCAATCCGCCGGCAAATCCCACGCTCAGGATGTGGGGTGCCCGAAATCTGGCATCCATCAGGCGGACCTTGGCGCTGGCGAGCCCCTCCGCGATCCGGTCCGTCAGCATCTTGAGGCGCCCGGCGACGGCCTCCGCGCCCCATTCGGCCATCATTTCCATGCCGATCGCGGCCATTTCCATCGCAATGAAATGGTCGCGTTCGCCCATATCGAAGCGGCGCGCGCCGCCGACATAGCTGAGATCGCCGAAATAGATTTCGGCGTCCGAGCGGACCTCGCGGCGGCCGAAACCGGTCTGTTCCAGCGGAATGCCGTTCTGGTGCCGCTTGGCGATATAGATAAAGGCGCGGCCATAGGGCCCGAGCAGCCATTTATAGGTCGGGAAGATCACGAAATCCGGATCGAGCCGGGCCACATCCATGGCGATGACGCCGACCGCGTGCGTCGCATCGATCAGAAACAGCGCGCCGTGGCGCTTGAGCGCCGCCCCCACTTTTTCGATATCGATCACCCCGCCGTCCGACCAGTGCACGGAGGAAATCGAGGCCAGCGCCAGCCGCGGCGCACCATGGCGCTCGATCGCGGCCAGCACGGCCGAGGTCCAGTCGCCGTCGAGCGGCTGGCGCACCGTCTCGATGGTGAAGCCGGCGGACGCGGCCCGCGTCTGCCATTCCAGCACCGGCGAGGAATGATCGTTTTCGAGCACCAGCACCCGCGTGGCGGCGGGAATCGCCAGGATCTTGCCGACGGTGGCAACGCCATAGCTGACCGAGGAGATCAGCGCGACGTCGGCGGCCTCGGCGTTGATCAGCTTTGCCGCCGCACCCCGCGCGCGCTCGTGCTGGCGGCCCGCAAAGGATGCATCCAGCGTCCACGGCGCGCCCTTGCGCCCGACCGCCTCACGCGCCGCCTCCTGCGTGCGCAGCGGCAGTGGGCTGTAGGACGCCGAGTTCAGGTAGCAGATGTCGCGCGGGACACTGAAGAGGCTGCGCTGCGAGGCGAGCATCGGGACCTCTCTGATCGAAGGTGTCCAAAGCTATCCGCCGCAGATTGCGGCGACCACCCCTACCAACGCAGTGGGGTCAGTGCACCGATGCAGGCTTGGCGTCGTCGCGGCCGCGCCAATGCGCCTGATAGACTTCCAGAATGCCGCGCGACATGCGGATGTCGGCGCGCTTGAATTCGGACTTGAGCTCGTCGAGGTCGCTGGAGGCGATGCGGTGGTTTTCCGCGCCCAGGAACAACAGCGCCATCGCGGTATCCCAGGAAAACTCCAGCGCCTTGGACAGCACCAGGATCAGGTCGCGGTTGCTGACGAGCAGCATCTGCTCGACCACGTCGACCGGCAGTGAAGACAGCAGCGACAGCCCGATCACCGCTTCCTCGAACTTGTGCGCCAGCGCATAGGCGGCGATGCTCCGCTCGTTGAGCTTGCCGGCCTTGTGCACTTGCGCCACCGTCTGCTTCAGCGCGAGGTAGCTCTCCTGTCCGGGGCCGAACTTCGAATAGAGCTTACTGGCGGCCTGGTTCACCGAGGCCTGAATTTCCCGCGTCAATTCGGGGCGTTCGCGCTCCAGCTTGCGGCGAACCTCGCCGGTCGCCCTTGCGATCAGCACCCGGAACAGTTGCGGCGGGATTTCCTTGCGCAGGCCGACGCGCTCGGCGAGCACCGTATCGGTTTCCGCGCGCTTGATCATCTGGCGGAAGCCGAAATCCGAAAAGCGCGCACCGGTATTGCCGACCACCGACTGCACGACTTCCTGATTGCCGCGCGTGACGAGTTCATCCGTCACCTCGACCGGCACCTGAGGCCGGCGCGAGATCGCCAAGAGATGCGGCTGGCCCTTGCAGCGGATATTGGCGATCAGCGACTTGGCGTCGAGCCGCGGCGAAAACTGCAGGACCGGACCGGCGACCTCGATCGAATCGTCGAACGCCAGCATCTGCACGACCTTGGCCGGCGCGTTATTCGAATGCGCCAGCCGCCGCGACAGCTCGGCGCGCGCCACTTCCTCGATTTCATCGGTCAGCCGCGCGATCACCTCGCCGAAGACGCGGATCTCGTCTTCGCCGAATTCGCCGCCGACCAGAATGTCAGTCGCATGCCACAGCGCCTTGGCGCGGTTCTCGGACGAGCCGCGCGCAATCGCATCGTTGAGGTCTTGCAGGGCGTGACCGACGTCAGTCATCGACGTATCCCGTAAAAAGCAATCGAATTTCTAAAGCCATTGCCATAGACCCAAATTTTTAATGGCGAGGTTCCGCGATGGCGCCGTTTTCGGACCCCACAGTGATCCTTCATTAACTGTCGATGCGGCGCGCGGCGGCGATGGCTGGGGCAGGCTGATCAAGCAGCACAAATTGGCGCGAGGCGTCGGCACTGGCCTGCGCATTTGACATTGCGTTTACCGATCGCTTACCTCCTTTCCCGAAAGGCAGAAGCCGGCCGATCTGACGTCGCGTGCGCGACAAATCGCGTGAAAACCGGCCAAAAAACAAAAATCAGGGGCAATACATGGGCGAGACTACAACGCCGCCGAGCATCGAGGCCGCGTCACCTACGACCGATAGTGCGATCGCCATTGCCGCCATCGCCGTGTTGATCGCCTCTTACGCGGTCAACGCGATGGACCGCACGCTGTTTCCGCTGATGCTGACCGATGTGCGCCGCGAATATGGCTTCAGCCTGCCGCAAGGCGGCCTGTTGTCGACGATCTTCACACTCGGCATGACGCTGGCGGGCATCCCGACCGGCTATCTGATGTCGCGCTATCAGCGCAAGACGGTGATCCAGGTCGGCATTTTCATCTACTCGGTGGCGACCGTGATCACGGTGATCGCGGCCGGCTTTGCCGACATGCTGTTCTATCGCGCGATCACCGGCATCGGCGAGGCGATGCAGCTCACCGCGTTGCTCGCGGTGTTCTCGAGCTACTTCTCGCGCCACCGCGCCGCGGGCGTCGGTCTGCTCAACTACGCCTATGCCGGAGGCGCTGCGATCGGGCCGTGGCTCGGCGCCAGACTGCTGGTCGATTACGGAAGCTGGCGCGCGCCGATGATCATCTACGGCGTGATCGGCCTTGCGATGATGATCCTGATCGCCGCCGTGGTGCGGCCGGCCTTGAGCGAATCCAAAGGCTGGGATGACGCCGGCGTCACCACCGGCGGCGCGGCCTCGCTCAACAACCTCAACACCATCGTGCTCGCGGCCTTGAGCGTGTTGTTCGGACTTGCGCTCTACGGCTATCTCGGCATGTATCCGACCTTCCTGCGCGAGGCGCTGCATTACCCGCCGCCCGACGCCGGCAAGGTGATGAGCATTTACGGCCTCGGCGTCCTGGTGTCGCTGTTCACGGGATGGCTCGGCGACCAGTTCTCGCCGCGCCTGGTGCTGGGCCTGAGTTTTCTGCTCGCCAGCGCGGTCGCGGCGCTCTTGTTCAACGGCCCGGCCGACTTTGCGACGCAGGCGGCGTTGTCCTTCGTGCTGGGGGCGACCTTCAGCGGCACGATCTTCGTCAATCTCGCCGCCTGCCACGTCAAGGCGGTCGCCGGAAATCTCGCGGGCCGTGCCTCCGGCCTGTTCGTCACCTGCGTCTATGGCTCGGCCACCGTCGCCGGCTATGTCATCGGCTGGATCGCGGGCCTTGCGGGCTGGACGATTGCCGGCAACATCCAGCTCGTGGCGCTATGCCTGATCGGCGCCGCGGTCGCGCTGCTGTTGCGCCCCGAGCAGATGTCGCGCCGCGTCAAGCAGGCGGGATGATGCCGATGACCAGCAGCCATCTCCCCGTCGTCACCGTCAACGTGTTTCCCGGCGGCTTCAACTGGGGCGTCTATGTCGGGCTGAGCAAGGGGCTGTTCGCCGAGGCCGGGATCGCGGTCGAGGTCCAGGACACGCCGAACTCCGTCACCCAGATGACGGATTTCTCGCGAGGAAAATTCGACATCGCGATGACGGCGGTCGACAACATCGTCGCCTATGTCGAGGGCCAGGGCGAAGCGCCGATCGGGCCGCAAGGCGATTTCGTCGCCGTGATGGGCAGCGACAGCGGCTTTCTCAGCCTGGTGGCATCGCCCTCGATTTCGCGAATCGAAGACTTGAGGGGCAAGACCGTGTCGGTCGACGCGGCGACCACCGGCTACGCCTTCGTGCTTTACGAGATCCTGCGCCGTCACGGCCTCGACAAGGACAAAGGCGATTATGAAATCGCCCGCGCCGGCGGCATGGTGCAGCGCTGGAACGCGCTTCGCGAGGGCCAGCACGCCGCAACCTTGTTGTCAGCACCCTACAACATCGTGGCGCAGAATGCCGGCTTTCGCGAACTGGTGAAGGCGACCGACGTCATCGGCCCCTATCAAGGCAACGTCGCCGCGGTGCGGAGGTCCTGGGCCAGGGGCCACCGCGACAAGGTCGCAGCCTATATCCGCAGCTACCGCCGCGCCATCGCCTGGCTTTACGAGCCGAGCAACCGCAGCGAGGCGATCGCGATCCTGCGGCATCATCTGCCGCAGATGACGCAGGAGATGGCCGAGGCGAGCTATGGCGAACTGCTTCACCCCGCGCGCGGCTTCTTCCACGCTTGCGAGATCGTCCGCTCGGGCCTGGATTGCGTGCTTGAGCTGCGCAGCCGTTACGGCCTGCCGAAGAAGCAGCTCAACGATCCCGACAAATACTGCGACCTGGGATTTGGGTAGCAGCTCCGACGGCTGAACTCGTCATGGCCGGGCTTGACCCGGCCATCCACGTCTTTCGTGCAAGCAGAACCAAAGACGTGGATGCCCGCGACAAGCGCGGGCATGACGGAAAAGCTGTGGTCGGATTTATTTTTCTCACACCGCGGCGATGGTCTGCACCTCGACCAGGAACTGCTCCTTGACCAGGCGGTCGACGATCAAAAGCGTGTTCGGCGGATATTTTCCATTCGGGAACATCTTCGGGAATTCGCGCAGGCGAAACGCCATGAACTTCGGGATGTCCTGCGAGTGCACCAGATAGGTGGTGAACTGCACGACATTGGCCCAGCCCGCGCCCGCCGACTTCAGCGCCGCCTCCACGTTGCGAAAGACCTGGGCGGTCTGCGCATCGAAATCGCCATCGCCGATCACGTTCCCCGCCGCATCACCCGACAGCATGCCGGCGATGAACAAGAATTCGCTCGCCTTAACCCGCGTCACGTGGCTGTACTGCCCCATCGGTGGACCGAGGGCTTCCGGATTATATATGTTGAGTTCTGCGGCCATGACTTCCTCTTTGCGGCGTTCAAAACCATGACGACGCCGATTAGCATCGCGGGCTGCATCAGGATACAGGAAAGATCATGCACCCCATGCAGCTGGTGAAGATTCTGGTGTTGTCGGCGCTCGCCAACAGCGCGCCTTTGGCCGCCAAGAAAATCCTTCCGCGCCTTTCCTTTCCCGTCGACGGCGGCAGAACCTTCGTGGACGGGCGGCCGCTGTTTGGCCCATCGAAGACTGTTCGCGGCGTCCTTGCTTCGCTTGTGGCCACCACGGCCTGCGCACCGCTCATGGGGCTCGACATCGGCGTCGGCGCGATCGCGGCCGTCGCCGCCATGGCCGGCGATCTGTTCTCGAGTTTCGCAAAACGCCGCCTCAACTTTCCGTCGAGCAGCCAGGCGATCGGACTGGACCAGGTACCCGAATCGCTTTTTCCGATGCTCGCGTGCCGCGACGCGCTTTCGTTGACGTGGGCCGATATCGCGCTCGGGGTGGCCATCTTCTTTGCCGGCGAACTGATCCTGTCGCGCCTTCTGTACCGGCTTCATCTGCGCGACACGCCGTACTGAGCGGCAGGGTTCTCGGGCGGGTCCCGCCGGAATACGGGTATTAGCCGCGGCGGAGGCAATGCAGCGTGATTTCCGGCGGACAGTTCAAACGCACCGGAACCACGCTCGATCCGGCGCCGACGGACGTGTAGCCGCGCATGGTGCCATACTGCCAGAGACCCGCCCCCATGCGGCGCGGCAGCACCGCTTCCAGCTTGATCGGGATCGAGCCGGGAAGGCAAAGCTGGCCGCCATGCGTATGACCGCTCAGCATCAGATCGAAATTGGCGTGGGCCGCCTGGCGATAAATCTCCGGCGTATGCGACAGCAGGATCGAGAAGGCGTCCCTTGGAATCTGCGAGGCGGCCTTTTCGAGGTTGTCGACCCTGAAGAAATGCGCGTCATCGATTCCCGCCAGATAGATGCGCTGATCGCCGCGCGCGATCACCTCGCATTCGTTGAGCAGCATGCGAATGCCCATGGCCTCCATCGCCGGCACCATCTGGATCGTATCGTGATTACCCAGCACCCCGTAGATCGGCTGCTTCAGATGGGCCGTCACCTTTGCGACGCCGTCGAGCGCGGCATCGAATGGACCATAGGTCCGGCCCCGGTAGTCGCCGGTCAAGACGCACAGATCGTACCGCATGCCATCGACGAGTTCGCCGACATGGGCCATGGCGGCTTCGCTCATCTCGACATGCATGTCGCTGATGTGCAGGATCGTATAGCCGTCGAACGCCTCCGGCAGGGCGGCAAACTTCATTTCGTTCCGTTTGACCGTGACGCGCTCCGTGTTCTTCCGCGCCCTCCAGTAGAGTCCGGAGAGTTTCAGCACGCCTTCGATGATCGCCGGTCCCAGCGCGGTATTTTCCAGATTGAAAAACAGCAGTCCCTGGCCGAAAACCTGGGCCTCGTGGTCGGCTTCGATCCCGAGCCGCTGCCGGGCATGAAGCGGCCCGAGGCGCCGCTCAAGTTGATGCAGGATATTCTCGTCCAAGGATGACCTCTGATAGCCGGTTCAGCGTCTGCCCGACTCACCGTCGGTGTGGCCGCCCGTGGTCCAATTCTAACATTCGCATCCTTCCAGCAGTCTCTTTGCGAATGTTAGAATTAAAAGGACCAGTAGAACCATATATTTTCCAGTGGAGTTTAGGATTTGACATTCGCTTTCTGAGCCCGCGGCCAGGCGGGTAGCGAATATCAAATCCACTCCACCAGACTATATCCCATTCAGCATCTCGGTTGCTGTTTTAGCGACAGGAGACCCATCATGACGCGGGCGCGACGAAGCTTGGCGGGACTTGTTCCTGCCCATGCTATTGCTGCGATGCGATGTGCGCGCTAGGCTTACCGCCATATCACCGCAGGAGGGGCACGTAATGCGATCAGACGAACTGAAGCCGGACGACGAGAGCAAGATTTCCGAGGACCGCCGCGAGGCGCTGCGCTATGCGCTGGCGATCGGCTCGGGCGCCGCAATCGCCTCCTCGCTGGTTACGCCGGCCTCCGCGCAAGCGGCCGCCGACAACACGCTCGACCGGATTCGCGCGACCAAGGCGCTGCGGATCGCGGTGCTGCCCGGCGAACTGCCCTACTTCAACAAGGACCTTGCCAGTGGCACCTGGTCCGGCTTCTCGATCGACATGGCCAACGACATCGCCAAGCTGCTCGACGTCAAGCTCGAATATATCGAATCGACTTACGGCAACTCGATCCTCGATTTGCAGGCCAACAAGATCGATCTCGGCTTTGCGCTGAATCCGACGCCGCAGCGCGCGCTGGTGGTCGATTTCACCAGCCTGGTGTTTCCGCATCCGTTCGGCGCGATGCTGAAGAAGGGCATGGAAGCCAAGACCTGGGCCGATATCAACAAGCCCGAGGTCAAGATCGCGGTGGACGTCGGCTCGGCGAACGAAGCCGTGGCACGCCGCTTTGCTCCCAATGCAACCATCAAGTCGATGAAGTCGCGCGACGAGGTGATGCTGGAGATGGCCTCCGGCCGCGTCGATTGCGTCGTCAATGCGCTGGTGCTGGGGCTGACCGCGATCGCCAAGAATCCAAGTCTCGGCAGCTACAAGATCCTGCAATCGCCGTCGGTCACGGTCTCGAGCAGCTGCGCGGTGCGCCGCGAGGCGGACAAGCGCTGGCGCGATTTCCTCTCGGTGTGGATCGACTACAACCGCGGCGTCGGCCAGATGCGCGAATGGTTCGTCAAGGGCCTGGCGCTGTCCGGTGTCAAGCCGGAGGACGTGCCGGTGGAGTTGAATATTTGAGAGGTGCTTACTTCACCTCTCCCCTTGTGGGAGAGGTCGGGTCGCACCGCGAGATGCGATCCGGGTGAGGGGTTCAGGTCTATCGATAGAGCGTACCCCCTCACCCCGACCCTCTCCCCATGGGAGAGGGAGCCCGCCCCCGTC
>NZ_DASSRP010000383.1:0-2277 GCF_035701725.1 Bradyrhizobium sp. | reverse complement strand
CGGCGCCTGGTTCGACGTCGCCGAGCGCGCCGACCTGCAGCCGCTTTTGCAGGAGCGGCAGATCATCCAGAACACGCGCACAGCGATCGACGGCGACAAGGCGCAGAGCCTGCCTCCGCTTCGCTTCGCCGGCATCCTGCTCGAGGGCGGCGTGATCGGCTATGACACCAACGAGACCACGGGCGGCGTCGGCGCCACCTATCTCGGCGTCGGGCCCAACGTGCAGTACCGGCAGGATATCATCACCATTGCGTTGCGCGCCGTCAGCGTGCAGACCGGCCGCGTGCTGGCCTCGGTCACCACGACCAAGATTGTCTATTCGATCAATGTCGCCGGCACCGGCTTCCTGTTCGCTGCGGTCGACAAGCTGCTGCAGGCCGATATCGGATTTACCAAGAACACGCCGCCGACGCTGGCGGTGCGCGAGGGCGTACAGCTTGCGGTCTATTCGCTGATCTTCGAGGGGGTGAAGAACAAACTATGGGAGTTCAAGGATCGCGCCGCGGGCGAAGCCTTCATGCGCGAGCTTGAAAGGAACCAGAAGGCCACGGTGCCACCCGAAGTCGCCGCCGCCACGAGCCTGCAGCGCGACGCGCTGGTCGCGAAGTACTAGCCAGCCGGCAGGGCGCGTTAGGCGGATCGCTGACCGTTCGGCAGAACCGAGAAGTCTTTGGACTTCTGCCCGTCTTCGGCTTCCAGAAATCCTTCCGCCGCAAGGCCGCGCTTGAGCAATTCCCGTATCGCGGAGGCTCGGCTCGGCATTCGCTTCTTGAAGCGCCACGTATCGACGGCACGGAGCTCGCTTTGCGACAGCATGATCTGGAGGCGTTCGCCTCTGGTGAGCTCACCCATCCCCATCGCTCCGACCGTAAAAGCCCTTAGATGTGTCAGTTACTCCTTCGGCTCATCAATCGCACTAACATGGGTTAACGGCTAAACCGGCAAACCAGCCGAAGCCGTCGGCAATACATTGAACTAGCGACTGATTTCTTGATTCGTGCCGCGCGGCGCGCAAAGCTTGACGTGAAGGCGCTTGGTCGCGTGGCCAAGGCCGTCGCTCAGGGGCAAAACCGTGCCGCTAGACCGATTACTTCAAAGGCATGAGATTGCATCGGAGCATTCCGAAATCCTGAAGCAGGCATTCAATCTGGCGCTGCGCGGCCTGCATCTGGTGGATCGAAACGATCCGATTTGCGAAATCGTGGCCCGCAAGGTCATCGAGATCGGCATGGATGGCAGCCGCGATCCGCAGCAAATCGCCGCGCTGACGATCAAGAAGCTCAAGACATAATGCGCCGAATGAGCGTGCGGACATCGTGCCGCGTGCAGGCCACCAGCCGCGATCGTGGGCACAACCCCGAAGGTGCTTCCGCATTTCTTGAGTTTGTCGCGAGCCCAGCCGGATCAGATCGTCTTCGCCGCGCCGGCCGGGATATTGCCCGATAACAGCAACGCTTACTTGCCCCGGCTCTGCTGGGTCGCGCTGTAACAGGCGGGCGAGGAGGCGTTCTGCTGGTTGCAGGTGGCCGGGTTGGTCGGACTGCCGGCGGCCGCCGCCGTCGTCGAACCGCCCTCGGGCGCGCTTTTTGGTTTGGCCTCATCGGTAACGGGTGTGCCGCCGGAAACGCGGCCGCGCGCCTGCCGGACCCAGACTTCAGAGGCTTGCGCCTGCGGTATCGATATCGAAATCATAAGGCCGAGCGTCGCTGCGGCGATCACCCGATGGCATCTCATCTTCATCTTTCGCGTCCACACGTCATCCATGCCGCGAATGATTAACGCATGCTGTCGATTTATGTGAGTCCTGAAATTGGCTCGCGCCGAGGGGGCCGGCGCGCCGTTCGTCATCAAAGAGTCATCAAGCGGACGTGGAGCCATGGAGCTCCGACTCCGAAGTTCACATCGTATCGCGGCAACCTCTTTTGCGAACTTCGGAATCAAAGGAGCTCTGGCAACTCATCGATCCCAGTGCGGCTTTGAATTTGAAGTGCCTATGACGAATTTGCCGCGAAGCTGACAGGAACTTCAAATTCGCCGCACTAGTCCCAAGGGACTAGTCAATAAGCCCCGGCGCAAAGACGCAATTCCACCTGTTTCGCCACGATTATTTCGGTTCGACTTTGGATGGCTGGAAGGTGCTCGTGCCATGGTGGACATCAACGTGCCGCAAACCGAATCCGCGACGGACATTTGGCCGTTCCATTGCCGCCGATGCGCCGAGCACTGTCTGCTTTATTCGCTTCTCGATTCCACGCGCGGCAGCACCGTTCGCTTGTA
>NZ_DASSRP010000382.1:0-3327 GCF_035701725.1 Bradyrhizobium sp. | reverse complement strand
GGAAGCGCGCGGCCAGACCGCGCAGCAGGAGCGCGAGGGCCGCTCGCATGTGGGTGCCCGCCGCAAACGTGAGAGCACCAAGGCGATGTCAGGCCGCAACGCGCGAAAGCAGACCGCCCGCGGACACCGTGCCGCGGTCGCGCGCGCGCGCAAGCCCGACGGGCACACCCGCCAGGAACTTTACGAGCGGGCGAAGCGGCGGCATGTGGAAGGGCGATCGAAGATGAGCAAACGGCAGCTGGAAAACGCGCTCGGCCTTTCCTGAGCGATCTGCAACATCGTGGCGGGAAGAAGAATGCCGCTCCGCAGTGCGGGAGCGGCATTCTGATCGATCTTGTTCAGACAGCGAGTTCAGACGACCGGGACGCCGTAATACTCGTCGACCATCTTGCCGGCGGCATCATTGCTCCAATCCCAATCGCGCTCGTTGCTGTACTTGGGGGCGTCCTGAAGCTGCTGTTCGGTCACGCCGGTGACATAGCCGCCGAGCCGCGTGTCGTATTTCAGCGATTGCCAGGGAAGCGGGTAGTGGTCGTTGCCGAGCCCGAGGATTCCACCGAAGCCGAGCACGGCATACGACACCCGTCCGCTCTTCTTGTCGATCATCACCCGTTCGATCGATCCGATCTTGCTGTCGTCGGCGCCATAGACCGCGGTGCCTTCGACCTTGTCGCTGCCGATGAGATTGCCGATTTCGTTTTCATTCGATGCCATAGGAGGTCTCCATTCAACCGATGAACTTCGCCAACCGTGCAGTCGTTCGATGGTTCCTGCGGCCTGTTGGCGCCGGCGCTCGATCGCGGTCTAGCCCGAGGGGGCATCGCCACTGTCGTCGGGCGCCATGCCGGAGCCTGGCGTTTTCTGCGCATCGCTGAGCTTGGGGTCGCGTGTCGCTTCGCGGCTTGCCGACTTCTTCGGATCGGAGCGATGAGCGCTTTGCGCGCGCGCCTTGTCGGTCGGCTGTTCTTCCGCGCGCTCGCGCGCGATGCCCTGGTCGGAATGTCTTGTCATGCTGATCTCCGTGAAGCTCTGATCTCCCTGATTTCCAGCACGCCGACCCGCTGAGAGGCGGCTGTTGGAACCGCTTTCGCGCACGATGGCGGCGAAGGCCGAAAGCAGGGGTGCTACGCGCTGAAAGGCGTCGCGTTCCAATCGTCGCGGCCTATCATAGGTTAAGGACGCTTGCGCGGAACCCGCCTAGCATTCAGGTTCCCTCAGGGACTTCGGAGGTGGCAATGTTGATCGAAGGGGCATTTGACTCGCGCGCGCTCGCCAACATGAACATCGCGCTCGATCGCGTCTGCGAGAAAATCGCGAACGGCGAGAAGCACATGGTGCGCAAGCGTGTCGCCAAGCAGATCATCAAATGCGCGCGCAGCGGCAGGACCACGCTCGGTGATCTGACGGCTGCGGGCCGTCGCGCCCTGATCGAGGTTGTGCCCTCAATGAAATAGCGTCGGCTCGGGCCGTCTCGCGCTGTCGATGGTCACGACCACAGGCCCGGCCGGAGTGGATGCCCGCTCCAGCCATTTCGTCGCTTGGTCGAACCAATAGGCGCGGTTGAGCGGATCTGTTTCGGCCTGCTCGCGAAAGATCCGCGCCTGCGCCAGGCAGGCTTGCCTGCGATCCGGCATCTTCACAGCGGCGGGCTCATGCCGCGCGTCATCAGCCATCCGTTGATGCGCCGTGCGACCTCGGCCTGCCTTGCTTTCTTCAGAAGGATTTCCCGCGCGGCCCCTTGCGGCAGCATCTGCGCGCTCTGCCGCGCGTCCCTGGCGGCGATCTTCAGCCTGTCGTCAAAGGAAACGGTTTGCTTCCGCCGGGTCCGCCTCACGATCATGGAGCCTCCATCTTTGTTGGTGCAACTTGGCGTCATGCAGCCAGGTCGTCGCCAACCTATGTTACCGCGTGGTCGTAAATACGGATGGCCGGCTTTGGAACTCCATCACGATGGCGTGCGCGCAACTGCGCCGATCAAATAGGAACGCCGCCATTGCCCCGCGATTGATCGCAAGCCTCCCTAACGGCAGGGAACGACGGGTACGGCCATGGGTCTTGAGTCTCTCTTCTTCATCGGCGCCTTCATTCTGCTTGTCGCGCTGATCTACGGCGTCCTGAGCTATCGCTATCGGAGCCGCGCGGCCGTCCGCGCCGGCGGTGATATCGCCGCCGAGCGTTATCGCCGCGACGAAACCTAGTGGAGTGGATTTGACATTCGCTGTCCGCCTGGCCACGAGTTCTAGCAGCGCATGTCAAATCCAAAACTCCGCTAGAAACCAAAATTTGTTGCTCGTGGTCCTTTGATTCTAACATTTGCAAAAGTGCCTGCTGCGACCGGCTGCGAATGTTAGAATCGGACCACCAGACTGCGGGAAGGCTGCGCGATGCTGGACACGCCGGCTCTGGTCGAGAATGTTCACGGCGATCTCGGCGATCGCGGCTTTTTTGTCGCGCCGCTTGACGATCTCGTCACGTGGGCGCGTTCGGGATCGCTGATGTGGATGACGTTTGGACTTGCGTGTTGTGCGATCGAGCAGATGCAGGTGTCGATGCCGCGCTATGACATGGAGCGCTTCGGTGCGGCGCCGCGCGCGTCCCCGCGTCAGTCGGACGTCATGATCGTGTCGGGCACGCTATGCAACAAGATGGCGCCGGCCCTGCGCAAGGTCTATGACCAGATGCCGGAGCCGCGCTACGTGATCTCGATGGGCTCGTGCGCGAACGGCGGTGGCTATTATCATTATTCGTATTCGGTCGTGCGCGGCTGTGACCGGATCGTGCCCGTGGACATTTATGTTCCCGGCTGTCCGCCGACGGCTGAAGCGCTGCTCTACGGCCTCTTGCTGCTGCAAAAGAAAATCCGGCGTACCGGCCGCATCGAGCGCTAGCGAGACGCGCGGCAAGAAGGCGCCGGCGGAAATTGGTCAGTACCTTTCAGTAGCCTTGCGCGAGGCCGGTGCCGCGGCGCGGATCGTTGGCGCCGTAATATCTGTTGCGGCCGACCGGCTTTCCGTCGAGGCTCGGCGCACCGACCATGATCGCGGCGACATGGTTGGCGGGCAGCGAATCGTCAAACCGGTAACCCATGCCCTCGAGAATCCTGCGCGTGTCGGGTGAAACCGCGCGCGGCTCGGTATTGGTCACGTCCGGAAACCACTGATGATGCAGGCGAGGGGCATCGACCGCTTCCTGGATGTTCATCCGGTAGTCGACGACGTTCAGGATGGTTTGCAGCACGGTGGTGATGATGCGCCTGCCGCCCGGTGTCCCAAGAACCAGCACGGTTTTGCCGTCCTTGGTGATGATCGTCGGGCTCATCGAACTTAG
>NZ_DASSRP010000381.1:0-37399 GCF_035701725.1 Bradyrhizobium sp. | reverse complement strand
CCTGACCGGCGCTGGCATCGACACGTTGTGGCAAAAGATTCTCGATCACCGTACCGCGATGAACGCCTCGGGCGAATTCGCGGCCCGCCGGCAGCAACAGCAGGTGAAGTGGATGTGGTCGATGCTGGAGCAGCTCACGATGGCGCGGTTGCGTTCAGACGCTTCGGTGCGCGCCAAAGTGAAGCGGATCGAGAGCGAAGTCGCTGCCGGCCGTATCTCGCCCGCGCTTGCCGCCGAGCAAATCGCCGGGATGCTGTGATGAGTGAAGCTTTGCGGATTGTCGTCACTGGCTTTGGCCCGTTTCCTGGCGCGCCATTCAATCCGACCACGCCACTGGTCAAGCGGCTGGTGCAGCTGCGCCGGCCGGCGTTGGATAACGTTAGGCTGAGCGGTCACATCTTCCACGTCACCTACCAGACAGTCGATCGCGAACTCCCTGAATTGATTCAGCGGTTGCGTCCGCACGCACTGTTGATGTTCGGGCTGGCGAGCCGCTCCGCGTATCTTCGCGTCGAAAGCCGCGCCCGCAATGCCGTCGCAACACGCCTGCCGGACGCGGACGGCAACCGGACGCAGAAGACGTCGATCGTGCATGGAGCGGACGCGCTTGTCTTCGGCCCGCATACCGCCAATCTGCTGCAAGCCGCGCGCTCCACCGGCATCGACGCGAGGCCTTCGCGCGATGCCGGCGCCTATCTCTGCAACTATTTGAGCTGGCGCGCGATCGAGGCGACGCGGCAAGCGGACGGGCCTGCGCTTGCCTCCTTCATTCACGTCCCGTTGGTTGCGCGCGATGGCACGGCGCGCGACGCGGCGTCCCACATCACGCTGGAACAACTGGTCGATGCCGGCGAGGCCATGCTGATGGAGATGGTAAAGCTGACACGGCGAGCGCTGATGCAAGGCGCCGCTTCCGCACCCTATTAACCCTACCCCCAACAATCAGCGCGATCGTCGCGGCTGAAGGTCCGGCGCCGGCGCATTTTCTTGCTACCTATCGGATCGCAAACAAGGGCCACGACAGGCCGGAACAGCGCGATCATGGACGTCAATCGCCGTCATCTCATCGGGGTCACCGCCGCAGGCGCGGGCGTGCTCGCCGCGGTCTCTCCGGCCGCAGCGGCGCAGCCGGTTTCCGCGCTCGGACGCGACGCCTCGCAGTATGGCCTTCGTCCCGGTAGCCCGGACGACCAGACCAGAACTCTTCAGCGGGCGATTGACGAAGCCGCGCGCGCGCAAGCGCCACTGGCGCTGCCGCCCGGCGTCTATCGCACCGGCCAACTTCGCCTGCCCAGCGGCGCGCAGCTGATCGGCGTGCGCGGCGCAACCCGGCTCATCTTCACCGGCGGCGCCTCGATGTTCGCAAGCGAAGGCGCCGGCGGCATCGGTCTTAATGCGATTGTCCTCGACGGCGGCGGCATCGCCTTGCCGACCCGCCGAGGTCTCGTGCATTGCCTGAGCGGCCATGACATCCGGATCACGGACTGCGAGATTGTTGCCAGCGGCGGCAACGGCATCTGGTTCGAGAATGTCGCCGGCGAGGTCAGCGGCAATATCCTCAGCAAAATCGCGGTCACGGCGATCACCTCGTTCGATGCTCGTGGCCTCACAGTTAGCCGCAATACGATTCGAGACACCAACGACAACGGCATCGAAATTCTGCGCACCTCGATCGGCGACGACGGCACGCTGGTGGCGGACAACCGCATCGAGGACATCAAGGCAGGTCCTGGCGGTTCCGGGCAATATGGCAATGCCATCAATGCATTTCGCGCCGGGAATGTGATCGTACGTGGTAACCGCATCAAGAATTGCGACTACTCGGCGGTGCGCGGCAACTCGGCCTCCAACATTCAGATCACCGGCAACAGCATCACGGATGTACGCGAGGTGGCGCTCTATTCGGAATTCGCATTCGAAGGCGCCGTCATCGCCAACAACACCGTGGACGGCGCAGCCCTCGGGGTCTCCGTCTGCAATTTCAACGAAGGCGGACGGCTTGCGGTCGTACAAGGCAACATCATTCGCAATCTGCTCGCCAAGCGGCCGATCGGCACCGCGCCCGATGACGATGCGGGCATCGGTATTTATGTCGAGGCCGACACCAGCGTCTCAGGCAATGTGGTCGAGAACGCGCCATCGTTCGGGATCGTCGCCGGCTGGGGCAAGTATCTGCGGGACGTTGCGATCTCAGGCAATGTGATCCGCAATGCCTTCGTCGGCATCGGCATTTCGGTGACGCCGGGCGCCGGCACCGCGCTCGTCAACGACAACGTGATTTCAGAGACCCCGCGCGGCGCCGTCGTTGGGCTCGATCACGCGCGTCCGATCACGCCGGATCTATCGATCGAAGGATCGCCCCGTTTTGCGCAAGTCGTCGTCGGAATGAACGCGGTGCGGAAGCTGCCCTAAAATCAGCAGCCCGCTCGTCACAATGTGTTGCGCAGGATCGGATAACGTGCTGCGACGGTTGCGAGATCCAGCACCGAGGCCCAGGCGTCTTCAGCGAGCGGCTCGGCAAGAGGTTCGCGGCCCACGACGACGTTCTCTTCTGCAACGGTTGCGGCCGGCTCTGGCGGCGCGATCGGAACGTCCGCGATCTTCGGCAGAGCAACCGGACCTCGTCGAAGCTCGTTTCGCGGAATCGCGGTCCGCGCCCGTCCAAGCCAGGACAGATCGACCGGTGTGTTGTCGCGCCTCGCCTCGCACGACACGAGCTCGCGCCAGGTTTCGACAGCGGTCTTGGCTTCGCGAATGTTCTCGAGAAACGCCTCTTCGCTGTGAAAGCGACGCCAGCGTCCGCTATCATATAATTCCGTGAGATATTCGAGGCGCTTTTCCGCGAGATTGCACCAGCGCGCGACAATCTCGCGGCCTTTGGCGACGTCCAGTTGAGATGCCATAAATCTGCCCGCAAAGAGGAAAGACGCGGACGCAACCGGTACGAATCAGCCAAACGTGACGAATATATTTTGTGGAAAACTCCGGCGTTGTCTAGCGACATGCGTTCGAAACCGACTCACGCCCTGCCGATCCCGTGACCTTACGGCTGTCGAAATGAAAAGACCCGTCCGGGGGGACAACCGGACGGGTCAAGCCATATGGCGCTTGGGGTGGATGGGCGCTCGCGCCAGATATAGCTGTTAGGGAGGGATGACCGCTCCCCACGTTCATAGGTCGCGCTCGCTCTTTGGGACGTTCAAAGCCCGTTAAGAAATTTCCGCCGCGCCAGTTCACGACTGCGCGAGCGGATTATGGCGTTCCTGGCTTGGTTTCGCTGGTTGGGGGCTTGTCGGCGGCCATGGTCGGCGCCGAAACGTCCCTGGTTGGCGCCGGCGGATCCTTGGCTTTCGACACTTCGCCAGGCGCTGGTTGCTCGGCCGCGGCAACTGGCGTCGATGCCGCAGGAATTGCCGACACGGCCGCAAACGCATCCGCCTCCCCCGCGCCGAACTGGTCGTCGGGTCCAGGCGGCCCGAGATCGCGGGCTGTTTTCATAAGAACCGAACGCACCTCATTGGGTTTCAGCGCCGGGTTGCGCCCCAACAACAGCGCAGCAAGCCCGCTGACATAGGCCGAGGAAAACGAGGTGCCCGAAGTGATCTGATATTTGTCGTCGGGCGCGGGCAGGAGAAGGTCAACGCCGGGCGCCGACAGGGCGATGTAGCTCCCCCGGTTGGAGGCGGCAAACAACTTGTCCTTCGCATCGGTGGCACTGACGGCGATGACGCTCGCCTCCGCCGCCGGATAGAGCGGCGGCGATTTAGGACCGGCGTTGCCCGCAGCCGCGACCGCAACGATGTTGCGCGCCGCCAGCGCCGCCAGGCCGCGCGCGATGATCGCGTCTTTCGGCCCGGCAAAGCTCATATTGACGATCTGTGCGCCATGGCTTGCGGCAAGATCGAGCGCCTTGAGGATCACAAACGAGGTGCTTTCTCCTCTGCCCGCGGCGCCAAAGGCGCGGATTGCGAGAATATGCGCAGCAGGCGCACTCCCCATCAGCTTCACATGCGAGACGATCGCGCCGGTAACGGCGGTGCCGTGGGCATGTGGCCCCTCCTTGCTTTCGAGGGCATCGAACGGCGTGATGGTCACGCCGGCAAATTCGGGGTGCTTGAGATCGACGCCGGAGTCGATCACCGCGACCGTTACATTGGCGCCTTCGGTAATCGCATGCGCCTCGGCCAGGCGCAATTTCAAGCGGGCATATTGCGTGGGATCACCGTCGCTGACGCCAGCATTCTGATCCTGGAGAATGTAGCGATAGTTCGGTTGAGCGGTGCGGACGCTACCATCTTCGGCGAACTCGCGGCTTGCTGCATCCGCCGTCTTGCTGCCCACAATACGGAACAAGCCGATAGTGGCGCCAATCAGGTTAAAGCTTTGCGATTCGATCCGCCGCAGGCCGTGACGGCGCGCCAGCGCATCGACCTGAGCGACGGATAGCGTGCCGTCGATTTCACCGACAATCTCCTTGATCGCGCGCGAACCAAGCGAAGCTTCCACCGCCTTGCCGCTGCCACCATTCTTGCTCTTGCGGCTTTTTCCGGCGGCAACCTGCCCCGAACAATCGCCGTTGTCGCGCTCGGCGGCAGTGCATGGAGAGCCGACACGGATATTGTCACGGTCAAAGCCGGTGATGGCGCGACCGGCAAGGTTCGGATTGATGTAGACATGGGGGCCGTGGTCGAAGCTCGGCACCCGCGAGGGAATGTTTATCGTCGGCGAGCGCATCATGTTCTGCGCCTGCGCCGGCGCGCCCCACCCCGTCGACATCACGAGCGCGGCGAGGAACGAGGCCATCAAGGCCGGGATATTCAACCGCCAAATCGTCCCGACACGGATCATGGAATTTCAGCCTTCATGAGCGCGCGGCCCGCTCACGGCGTCGCCACGGCAAGACTGACGATCCGCTCGCTCTGCAATCTGCCGAGCAGGTTTGCGAAGTCGTCTTTCGACATCGATCCATTGGCAAATCGCAGGCGAAACATGCCGCCTTTGGCGCCTTCAACGATCGAGGCCTGATATTTGTCGAGCAATGCCGTGATGTCGCCAACGCGCGCATCCGGCGCAAATCGTACCAACGCCTGCGGAGCCGCGGTCGCCGTCAGATTGCGCGTGAGCGGCTCGTTCATGCTCAACGAGGCGGTCTGGAACGTCGCGGGCCGGTTGTTCAATAGCACCCCGGCGATAATTCCGGCCTGCAAGACCAGGACGAAGGCGCCGAGGCTTGCGGACCATGCGAGGGTCCGCGGCGAAAGGGCCGAGAACAAGCCGGCGAACCGCGTCCCGAGGCTCAACGATGTCGAGGCATTTCGCGCGGGTTCCGCATCGATCGCGGCAAACAGCTTTTGCATGGCGCGCGAGGACGGCGCGCCAAGACTTTCATTCAAGTCGATGGTGCCCGCATATTCCTCGCGGATGACGGCATATTGCCTGGCGAGCTCGGGATCGCGCGCCAGCGCTTCCTCGACCTTGCGGGCGTCGCGCGCATTCAACGTGCCAGCCGCGTGCCAAGGCAGCAGCAACTCGATGTCGCTCGGTTCCTGGTCGACGATTTTCTTGCTCGCAGCCATCATGGCCAGCCTCGCTCTATACCGGCTGCCTTCAGCAGTTCGGCCAATTTCTTGCGTGCGTAGAACAAGCGGGTCTTCACGGTATTCTCCGGTATCCCAACAATGCCAGCCACTTCTTCCACGGACTTCTCGTGATAGTAGACGAGATCGACAATCTCCCGGTGCTCGGCTGAAAGCAGGCCAAGGCACTTACGCAATGCTTCACCAGTGTCTTTCTTCTGTACGCTCACCTCGGGATCGTCGGACGTATCCTCGATCGCGCCGGCGGCCTCATCGTCCAGTTCCGCATCCTTCCTGCGGCGAAGCGCGGATAGCGCCTTGAACCGCGTGATCGCCAACAGCCAGGTTGAAACCGCGGACCGGCCTTCAAATTTCCCGGCCTGACGCCACACATCAAGGAAAACCTCGCTGATGAGGTCTTCGGCAACTTGTTCGTCCCGAACGAGCCGAAGGCCAAACCGGAACACCCTGACATGATGGCGCCCATAGAGCACTTGCATGGCAAGCCGATCGCCTCGGGCGATCCGCGCGATCAGGGTGTCGTCGGAAGCCGCCTGTGTCGCACTCAATGGCCGTCTCGCAGGGTTGGTCGGATCAAACTGGGGCGTGGTTCGATGGGAAAGGCAAGATTCTGCAAATTATAGCAATAACCCGCCACAGACTGTGACCCTGCGCACAGGAAAGCTTTTTCCGTCGCTAACGCAGCATTTGAGGTATTATAGAACCAGAAAACTGGAGGGGGCCGGCACCGTAGCGTTGCGGGCAGATGTGCGGCATCACGGCGCAGACCGCGAATTTCCTCGTCCAAACAAGGGGGAAGCGGCTCTTCGCGCGCCGAGATTTCCCCCCGAAAGATACCAAACCTAAAGGCTTGCCCCGTAGATTTCGTCAATTGCTTTCACCAACGGCGAATTTATGGGCATCGCGGCGTCGCCTTTTTACAGTCCGACGGCAGACCGGTCGAACGACGTCGGCTCCAAACTGACGCCCGAGGCGCTCGCGCGGCGAGCCCGGCAGCGCCGGCAGATCCAGGGCATGATCGGCATCAGCTATGTCGTCGATGCCGTCATCCTTCTGATTTATGCGCATGCCGGCACCACATCGCCGGTCATCGGTCCAGCATTTGCCGTCTGCGGCTTGCTATCGGTCGTCGGATATCTCCTGCTCTCGGAGAGCGGGATCACCGAGCGATTCCAAGATCACTACATCGTCGTTCCGCACTCGATCATCAGCATGATGATCATGCTGGCTTTTACCTACATCGCGCCGGAAGTCGGCGTGATGTTCCTTTGCACGCTGTTCGAGGTATTTGCCTTCAGTTCACTGCGCTCCACGCCGCGACAGACAGCGGTGGTCTGGACGGCCATGGCACTAGGCGTTGCCGCGCTGTTCCTTCTGACAGACAAGCCGATTTCGCTGCCTCACGACAGCTATCTGGAACGCTTCGCCACGATGATGGTGTTCATCCTGACGATCGGGCGCTGCATGTACATCGGCATATTTTCCAGCGCCATGCGCGAATCGCTCTACAAGAGCGGGCTTGCGCTGAAGGAAGCCAATAAGCGCATCGAAGAGCTCGCTGAGCTCGATGATCTTACCGGTTCGCTCAATCGCCGTTGCATCATGCGCTTTCTGGACGAGGAGATTGCGCGAGCCCAGCGGACCAACCTGCCCTGCTCGATTGCGCTGCTCGATCTGGACTGGTTCAAACGCATCAACGATACCTACGGTCATCCAACCGGCGATGAAGTGCTCAAAACCTTTGCCATCACCGTGTTTGCCAATATCCGCAACGTCGACCGCTTCGGCCGCTATGGTGGCGAGGAATTCTTGCTTGTTCTGCCAGACACGTCTCACGAGGTCGCGGTACGGCTACTCGAACGGCTGCGCTCGATCGTCGCCGATCTCGATTGGAGCGCATTCTCGCAAGGCATGCGTGTGACAGTTTCCGCCGGGGTCGCCACGCTGAAGGCCGGCGAGGCGGCAGACGTCCTGCTCGCTCGCGTTGACGGCGCCCTCTACAAAGCCAAAGCACAAGGACGCAACCGCACCTGCAGCGCCTGACCCATCATCTCGCCCCGCGGAGAAAACCGCGGGTTCATACGACAGCTACTCCAGGACAGAGTCATATGAGTTCGAAACCGCTCTCCACTTCCGAAGGCCTGCTCGACGAATTGCAGGCGACACTCGCACACGGTACCGTCGCTCGTCGGGTCGAGACGCTGCGAAGGGTAACGGATCTCTTCATCAGCGGCGCCGTCGAGTTCTCCGACGATCAGATCGCGCTGTTTGACGATGTGTTCCAGTGCCTGATGCACCATATCGAAACATCCGCCAAGGCGCTGTTGTCCAACCGCCTCGCTCCTGTCGATCGCGCCCCGCCGCTGACGATCCGCGCGCTGGCGTTCGACGATCTGATCGAGGTTGCCGCCCCCGTGCTGTCGCAATCCGAGCGGCTCGACGACCAGACCTTGATCGAGACCGCGCGACACAAGAGCCAGGCCCACCTGATGGCGATTTCAACGCGCAGGGCGCTCAGCGGCGCCGTCACCGATATGTTGGTGCAACATGGCAATGACGAGGTGGTTCAAAGTGTTGTTGGCAATCCCGGAGCCGAATTCTCAGAACGCGGCTACACGCGGCTCGTCAGTCGCGCCGAAGGCAACGACATTCTTGCAACCTGCATCGGCCTGCGTCCCAACATCCCCCGGCATGTTTATCTGAAACTGCTGGCAAAGGCGTCCGAGACGGTGCGGGTCAAGCTGGAGGCGGCCAATCAACCGATGGCGCGGGACGTCTCAAACGCCGTGCGGGAAGCGACACGGCTGGCGCGCTCCGCGCCTTCGGCCATGTCAGAGGAAACCGCCATCGCACACGCGCTTGTCAAATCGCTATACGAAGACGGCCGGCTGGACGAACACCAGGTGGCCGCCTTTGCCGAGGCCGGCAAGTTCGACGAGGCCAATGCCGCCGTCGCCGCGCTCGCCAACGTGTCGGTGACGATCGCCGAAAGCATGATGGTGGAAACCCGTGCCGAGGGCGTGATGATTCTGGCGAAAATCTCCGGCATGTCGTGGTCGACCGTCAAGTCGATCATCAGGATGCGCGACGAACTCGCGGGCAAGGAGCCGTCCGACCTCGAGACCTGCAAGGCCACCTACGAGCGGCTTCGCCCTTCGACGGCGCAGCAGGTGCTTCGTTTCCACCGCATGCAGCAGGCGGCGACGCCGCCCGCGGCCTGAGACCAGCTAGAACTTGAGCACCTTGGCGCCGACAAGCGCGCCAAGCACCGTCACCATGGCGGTGGCGATCGGATACCAGGTCGCCACAAAGAGCGGTGAATCGTCGGTGCAATGCGAAGCGTACAGCGTCGCGGCGAGCCCCGCCGAGATCAGCCCCGCCATCGCACCGGCAAGCGCTGGCCGCGCCGGCGCACCGTGACGCAGCCCGATCAAGGCGCCGGCAAGAAGCGGCAACGACAAAAGCGGGATGGATGTCATGCAGACCCGCGAGTTATTGCCGACCAAACGCGTCATCATCGGCAACCTTTGCGGCATCATCATTTCGCTGCCAATTCCGGCAGCGATGATGCCGACCGGAATCAAAAGCAACCATCCCCATCCCTTGAGCGAAGCCTCGGGCCGCGAGAGATGCAGACCCACCACAATGGCGGAGATCGCCAGCGCCAATGTGATCACGAATTTCAAATCGAAGAACGGGTTGTGCATCGCCGTCATGACATCCGGCCGCACGCCGAGCGCCATCATGAACATCACCAGCGAAATCGGCGCCGCGGCAAGCAAGGCCAGCGCCAATACCGCTCCGACCGGGCGCGCGCGGTAGGGATTGTCGGCGGCGAGCGTTCGAATGAGCTGTTCGGTTTCCATCTTCAATGCTCCCGCAGCTTGGCGGTCAGGCCCGAAAGCGCGCGATGCAAGGCGACGCGCACGGCTCCCTCGCTCATCGAAAACTTCGCGGCCGTATCCTTGATCGAGGTGCTTTCCACGGCAATCGACTGCAAGACCTCGCGCTGGCGCTGCGGCAAGGTCTGCAACAAGTTTGCGACCTCGCTGGCCGAGGCCGTCTCCGGCGCCGGCGTGTCGGGAATGGTCTCGGCAAAGTCATCGATGTTGACGAAAACACGCCGGCCGCGACGCCGCAACGCGTCGATCAGCTTGTTGCGGGCGATGGCAAACAGCCACGGCGCGAACGGGGCGTTCGCGTCCCAGGTATGCCGTTTCAGATGCACCGCCAGCAAAATGTCCTGCACGATATCCTCGGATTGGTCGACCGGCTGACCTGCCCGCGCAAGACCCCGGCGCGCGCCCGCTCGCAACACGGGCGTGACCGCCTTGAGCAGGCGATGATACGCGGCGCCATCGCCTGAAATGGCCAGCCGCATCAGGCCGGTCCACTCGTCTTCAGTTTCGCGCACACGCGCTCCCACAGATCATTTCGGCCGGTTTTTCAAATTGTTACACCAGAAGAGACCGATCACGAATTCGTGATTGACATCCCCTGAAAGCGAGGACGAAGGCCCTCCTGCCGGGTTTGCCGCGAAGGCTCATAACATCTATCGCCGGTTCTGACACGCACCCGATGAATCAGCGCCGATTCAGGCAGGGCGTCGACGTCACCGGCGCCATGCCCCGGTTTCGCCCGGACTCGTCCGAAGATTCCCTTTTTCTGCCCCGCTGCCGACATGGCGAGCGTTCTTCTTCCGGCCGGGACTGGCAAATTGGGGAGATTGCCGAATGATTATCAATGCCCGCGGGCGCTCGGCCTTGATCGTCGCTGCCGGACTCTTGGCGCTGCTTGCAAGCCCGGTCACGGCCGCGACCGACAGTGAGGATTCCGCGCCGGCGCCAAAATCCGACAGCGCGACCGTTTCTACCCACCGCGTCCTCAGGCACGCATGGCATCGCAGGCACTATGTGCACCACAGATCCCACAGGATCGCGACCAGGCCGGAAGACAAGGAAGCCGGCAACAAGATTGCGACCGCGGAAGCCGCTCCCAAGGACGCCACCGTCGCGCCCAGCGACAAAGTGTTGTCGAATATCCCGCCGTCGATAGCCAATGCCAACGCGCAGATGCTGCTTGCCGGTGTGCAACTCACAGCCGCAGCGGCTATTCCCTCCGGCAGCGATGTTCCGGTCGCCGCATCCGAGAGTCCGGCCAAGGCGCCTGCCGACAGCGGAACCATCGTGATCGCCGCTGACCAGCTCAACGATGTCGACCGGAAGCTGCAGGAAGGCAGTTCGGCGGCAGTTGCACCTGCAGCCAGCCCGGCTACGGCCGCCGCCAGCCCAGCTTCGACCGAGACCAGCCCGTCGCCGGTTCCCGCGACGGTGACGATGACGACCGAACGTTCGACCTGGGATCAGACGTCCTTGATCGGAAAAATCTTCATCGGCTTCGGGGCGCTGCTCACGATGGCATCGGCGGCGCGCATGTTCATCGGCTGAGGCCTGACGTCAACGGGGCGTCTTTGGATCGCGGCCGGGCAGTCGTCCGGCCAGCGATTGTTTCGTGCCCACTTGAAGCTCATCCCGCCAGCAGGCACATTTGCCGGCAAATTGGAGATACGGGGTGCAGTCCATGACGGCGTTCGAGCACATCATCGTCGAAACCAAGGGCAAGGTTGGCGTGATCACGCTTAACCGCCCGAAGATGCTTAACGCCTTGTCGTTCGGCGTATTCGGCGAGATTGCCACGGCCGTCGATGAGCTCGAGGCGAACGACAACATCGGCTGCATCGTGCTGGCAGGCAACGAAAAGGCGTTTGCCGCCGGCGCCGACATCAAGGAGATGCAGCCGAAAGGCTTCATCGAGATGTTTTCCAACGACTTCATCGCGATCCGCGCCGACCGCGTTGCCACCTGCCGCAAACCGACGATTGCGGCCGTGAGCGGCTATGCGCTCGGCGGTGGCTGCGAGCTCGCGATGATGTGCGACATCATCATCGCATCCGACACTGCGAAATTCGGCCAGCCCGAGATCACGCTCGGCACCATTCCCGGCATCGGTGGCACCCAGCGCCTGACGCGCGCGATCGGCAAGTCCAAGGCGATGGATCTGTGCCTCACCGGGCGGATGATGGATGCGGCGGAGGCCGAACGTTCTGGCCTCGTCAGTCGGATCGTGCCAATGGACAGGCTGATGGGCGAAGTGATGGCCATGGCGGACAAGATCGCCGAGATGTCGCTTCCGGCGGCGGAGATGGCCAAGCGCGCCATCAACCGCGCGTTCGAAACCCCGCTTTCTGAAGGGCTCCAGGTCGAGCGCGACCTGTTTCGCTCGACCTTCGCGCTGGAGGATCGCTCCGAAGGCATGGCGGCGTTCATCGAGAAGCGCAAGCCGGTCAACAAGAACAAGTAGCGCCTTCCGCGAGTTCACCGCTCATGCGTCTTGGGTGTGCGCCAGGGCCGCGATCACCAGCGCGCGATAGAGCCGCTCCTGCCAGGTCGAAGGCTTGTCCAATCCCAACCTGGTCAGGCACTCGGTGTCGGCAGCTTGAAGCCGCTGCCGCCATCCGCGCCAGATCAGCGCGGGCAAACGCTGCGGCGCGCGCTGCGCCTCTTGCAGAAACTGCAAGGCCGGAATCAGGCGCTGCTCCACGTCGGTAAAATCGCTACCGAACGGGAACGACGGCAGCACGCCAGCCTGGCGCGCCGGTCGCAACGCTTCGGTGATCCGCTCGGGAAAGTTTTCGCGGGCGGCTTTGGGGATCTCATAATTCGCCGGCAGTTTGCCGGCCGCCTTTGCCTGGCGGGCAAGCTCGTCCTGAAAACGCGAATCGGCCACCTGCAGCATCGCAGCGATCACCTCGGCATCGGAATTGCCACGGAGGTCCGCGACGCCATACTCCGTCACGATGATGTCGCGCAGGTGCCGAGGGATGGTCTCGTGACCATAGCTCCAGCGAATATTGGATTGCGACTTCGAACCGGCTTGCCGTGTCGATTCGAGCGTCAAGACAGAACGCGCGCCGGACAGCGCAAAGGCTTGCGCCACGAAGTTATACTGCCCCCCGACCCCGCTCACGACCTGGCCGTTTTCGAGGCCGTCGGAAACCGCCGCCCCCATCAGCGTTGCCATCATGACGCTGTTGACGAAGCGCGCGTCGATGCGGGCGCGGCGCTTGCCCTCCTCATCGCCGTAAAGCTCGTTGGTAAAAGAAACCGGCATCATCTGGATGCGCGCGATCTCCTCGGCCGACATGTCACGCAGCGCGCGATAGAACGATCGAGGTCCGAGAAAGAAGGCGCCATGCAGCAACGCGCCGTCGACCTCGCGCTTGATGATTCCGGCGTCGATCAAGCCAATGAAGGCCTCGAACAGCATTTCGCTGACGCCATAGAGGCCTTTTTCGAACGGGGTGGTTTCGAACGGCGCGGCGGCCGGAGCCAGCCGCTTTACGGTCTCAGCGAACTGTGCGCCGTCGCGGTGACGCAGGATCAGACCTTGTGCGAGCGCATCTCCGACCTGGCCGATCCCGATCTGCAACGTGCCGCCGTCGCGCACGAGACCCGCCGCATGAAGACCGATCGCATATTTGGTATCGCTCACCGGCTCGGCCGGCGGCGCAAACAGCGGAAATTCGGTCTCCGGACTTTCCAGCACCGCGCTGAACTCGTCGGCAGCAAGATCGCCGGCGCCGGGCATATACGGCAGCTCAGAGTTGACCTGCCCGATAAGTTTGAACGACGCCCGGCCCTCGGCTCGCGCGCGCAGGACGTCGAGCGTAGTATCGGTATTACAACTCAGGCTGTAACGGCTGACGCCGTCGACGACGCGCTTGGCCACCAGTTGGGTGACGACGTTGAGCCCGCGCGCCAGCAGATAGGACGCTGCGTGGGTGTAGTTCGCCGAGATGTAGTGCTGCTGCGCGAACGGAACGTGCAGCCACCTGCCGGCCAGGAAAAAGAACTCGATGACCTGGACATTGGGCGGCAATTCGCCGGCCCGCAGCGCATTGGCGTAAGCCAGATCCGGATAGCCGCCGAACAGCCGATCGATCACCGGGGAAATGAAACGCCGTTCGAGCAGGTTAGACGGCCGCGGCTTCTCCAGCGTCAATGCCGAAAAAAACGTGAGGCGGATCGATCGGTCCGCGACCGCGCGTGCATACAGCGCGTTGACGACGTGGTTGGCCTTGCCGAGACCGAGCGGCAAGCCGACCACAAGATTGGTGCCGACATCGCGGATGATGTCCTCGACGATGGCCTGCGGATCGGAAAACAGTTTCGGCATCAACGTTCCTTCTCATCCGCGCAAAGCGAGACTGCCATTCCAACAGACCCCTAGCGGTGTACGCCTCGCTGCGATAACAGCGGGTCGGTATCCGGCTTCAGACCGGCAGCCGCTGCGGCGGTATGGTCCTATACCAGGAGAGAGGTCACGATGATGAAGCTGTACTATGCAACGGGCACCTGTGCACTGGCCTCCCATATCGCGCTTGAAGAGGCCGGCGCCGAATATTCCACCGTGAAGATCAGCTTCGCAACCAACGAACAGCGTTCGCCGGAATATTTGGCTATCAATCCCAAGGGACGCGTGCCCTCGCTGGTGACGGATCGCGGCATCCTGACCGAAACTCCGGCGATGCTTGCCTTCATTGCGCAAAGCTTCCCGAAAGCAAAGCTCGCGCCGATCGATGATCCCTTCAGTTTTGCCGAAGTACAGGCGTTCAACAGCTATTTGTGCTCCACCGTGCACATCAACCATGCGCACCGCCCGCGCGGCAGCCGCTGGGCCGATGAGCCCGCCGCACTCGAAGCGATGAAAAAGAAGGTGCCGGAAACCATGGCCGCCAGCTTCGACCTGATCGAAACCAAAATGTTGAGGGGGCCCTGGGTGATGGGGGACACCTATACGATCTGCGACCCCTATCTGTTCACCATCGCAGGATGGCTGGAAGGTGATAGCGTCGATATCGCCCGCTTCCCGAAGGTCATGGCGCACCGCGACCGCATGGCCGAGCGAGCGACGGTCCGCAAGGTGCTTGCGGCCGAAAAGGGCTGATTTCCCCCCGGCGTGAACCCCTTCCCGGCCGGGACTTATCCCGATAGTGTGCCGCCCGACGCCGGCGGAATATAACGCCGGAAAACGGGAGAGACGTGCCATGGGACTGTTGCGGCATGCGATCATCGTGATCGCGGCGATCACTTTTCCTGCCAACCCTTCTGCCGCCAAAGTCATCAAGTTCGAGATCTTAAAAGTTGAATCTCCGGCGTTCGAAGGACGAACTTTCGGCGCGGTCGGCACCTATGACCGGATTGTCGCGCGTGCGACCATTGCAGTGGCGCCGGACGACACACATAACAAGATTATCGTCGACCTCGACCGCGCGCCCCGCAACGCGCAGGGCCAGGTTGAAGCCACGACCGATGTGGAGATCTTGCGGCCGACCGTCGCGGCTAATGGTAACCGGGCGCTGTTCTACGAGGTGCTGAACCGCGGCAGCAAACTGGGCTTTGCCCTGTTCAATGATCTGCCCGCGCTCACCAACGATCTCGCCAAGGCGACCGACGGCGGGAACGGCTTCCTCATGAACCACGGATACACCGTGGTGTGGAGCGGCTGGCAGGGCGATATCGTTCCGGGCGGTGGCCGCATGACGTTTTCCCCGCCAATCGTCGCCGGCGTGAGCGGCCTTGCACGCGAGGATTTCATCTTCGACCACACCGACAATCCGGCGGTCGGCACCTTGAGCTACCCCGCCGCCGACCTCGATCCCTCGCACGCCAGGATCAGCGTGCGCGAACGCGAGGCCGACCAGCGCGCGACGCCGTCGGGCCTTGCGGTCAGCTTCGAGAGCCCGACCAAGATCTCGATCAAACGGCCGGAAGGTTTTGACGCCGGCGCGATCTACGAATTCATCTATACGGCGAAAGATCCGAAGGTGATGGGCCTCGGCTTTGCGGCAACCCGCGATGTCGTCTCCTTCTTGCGCAACGATACTGCCGACGCATCCGGCGCCGCCAATCCCCTCGCCGGCCGCATCGATCGCGCGATCGGCTTTGGCCTGTCGCAAAGCGGCCGTTACCTGCACGACTATCTCTACCTCGGCTTCAATGCCGACGAGGCCGGCCGCCCCGTGTTCGAAGGATTGATGCCGCATATTTCGGGCGGCAAGAAAACCTTCACCAACTACCGCTTCAGCCAGCCTGGCCGCTCGCCCTACGAGCATGCGGACATGCTTTATCCCGGCGCCGATTTTCCCTTCACCTATCCCGTGATCACTGACAGCATCACGGGCAAGAGCGACGGTTTCCTCGCGCGCTGTCTTGCCGCCGGCAACTGTCCGAAGATCATCAAGACCGACAGCGAACTTGAATTCTATCAACAGCGCGCATCGCTGGTGACGACGGACACGAAGGGCGATCCGATCACCATGCCGGACAATGTCCGCCTGTTCCTGCTGTCGAACCTGCAGCACTATTCGCTTGCACAGGACAAGTCGCAGATGGTGAAGGTCTGCGCCAACCCCACCAATCCGCTCAACGCCGGGCCGCCGGTCCGCGCCTTGCTGGTCGCCATGACCGAGTGGATCGGCAAGGGAACGCTGCCGCCGGAGAGCCGCTATCCGAACCGCGCCGATGGCTCGCTGGCGCCGCCTTCCGCCGACAAGGTTGGATTCCCCCTCGTCCGCGGCTTCAGCTATCCGAGCCGGATCGCCCAGCCAACCGTACTCAACTTCGACGACATGCCGCCGTCGAAAGGCCCGGCCTATCCGGTCTTCGTTCCGAAAACCGATACCGACGGCCGCGACATCGCCGGCGTTCACCTGCCGACGCTGGACGCGCCGGCCGGCACCTATACCGGCTGGAATTTGCGCAAAGCCGGCTTTGGCGAAGGCGAGTTGTGCGACAACAACGGCACGATGATCCCGTTCGCAGCGACCAAGGAGGAGCGGCTCAAGAACAACGATCCGCGCCTGTCGATGGCCGAGCGTTATCCGAACGAGGGCGACAGGGCCGCGGCGATCGCCAAGGCCACGCAGCAACTGATACGCGACAGGTTCCTTCTGGAAGAAGATGCCGGAGTGTTTATCGCGAAACCGGACTAGCTCCTTCCCAAGGACAATCCGGGCCGTTAGGAAGCGCCGACGTCTTTGAAAGACAAATAATGAGCGGGAGGAATTTCATGGCGACTGCGGAAGCGACGCAGGCAATCGAGCGACGGACCATCGCCAAAGTCTCCTGGCGACTCCTGCCACTGGTCGCCCTGGCCTACTGCATCGCCTATATCGATCGCAGCAACATCTCCGTTGCCGCGCTCACCATGAACAAGGATCTCGGCTTCAGCGCCTATCTCTATGGCTGGGGTGCCGGCATCTTTTTCTTCGGCTACTTCCTGTTCGAAATCCCCAGCAACCTCATCCTCGAGAAAATCGGCGCGCGCATCTGGATCGCGCGCATCATGATCACCTGGGGCATCATCTCCGGCCTCACTGCATTCGTCACGGGTGCGACCAGCTTTCTGATCATCCGCTTTCTGCTTGGCGCCGCGGAGGCCGGTTTCTTTCCGGGCATGATCCTCTATCTCACCTACTGGTTTCCCGCCGAATATCGCGGCCGCGTCATCTCGACGCTCTTTATCGCGCAGCCGGTCGCCAACGCCGTCGCTTCGATCGTCTCTGCGGCAATCCTCGGCATGCACGGCATGCTCGGCTTTAAAGGCTGGCAATGGATCTTCATCATCGAGGCCGTGCCGGCGGTCTTGCTCGGCTTCGTCACCTTGCGCATCATGACCGACCGGCCGGCGCGTGCCGACTGGCTCGCCGAGGACGAACGAAATTGGCTGCAGGCGCGGCTTGATGCCGAAAGCCGTCAGGTCGGCGGCCATCTGTCCTGGACAAAGGCGCTGGCCGACCCGCGCGTCGTTGCGCTGTCGCTGATCTATTTCATGAGCGTGACCGCCAATTACGGCATCGTTTTCTTCATGCCGCAAATCGTCAAGGGCATGGGTCTGTCCGACATGATGACCGGCTTCGTTTCCTCGCTGCCCTATATTGTCGGAACGGTTGGCCTGATCGCCTGGGGTTGGTCGTCCGATCGCAACAAGGAACGCCGCTGGCACCTGATCACCGCTTCGACGCTGGGTGCACTCGGGCTCGCGTTTGCCGGCTGGTCCGGGACCTCCTATTGGGCGCTGCTCGGCATGGCGGCCGCGACCGTCGGCATCTATGGCTCGCGCGCGGCGTTCTGGCCGATGCCTTCGTTGTTCCTGACGGGAACGGCGGCGGCCGGCGCGATCGCGATGATCAATGCGGTCGGCAATCTCGGCGGCTATGTCGGCCCCTTCGTCGTGGGCTGGATCAAGGATTCCACGCAAAGCTTCGGCGCCGGACTTTATTTCCTCGCCGCGTGTTCGCTGATGGCGGCCGTCATCACCTTCTTTGCCGCACGCGCAGCCGGCGCCGGCCCTGCGGTGCCGCGTCCGAGCGCCGCCGAATAAATCAACAAGAGCCAAACCAAGAGCCCAAACGAGGAGACGACCATGTTCAATCGACGAGAGCTTCTGCTGGCATCCGCTGCCGCCGGCATCGCACTGCAGAACCGCAGTGCGTTCGCCAAAGCGGCGCAGCCTTCGACCAAGGTGAATTTCGAGGTCCCCCCTCACGCCTGCGACTGCCACACCCACATCCACCTGCCGGAGAAGTATCCGTTCTTCGACGGACGTGTGTACACGCCGGAGCCCGCCTCTCCCGAAGAGATGGCGGCACTGCACAAGGCGCTCGGCATCGAGCGCGTTGTGATCGTGACGCCGAGCGTCTACGGCACCGACAACCGGGCGACGCTGGAAGGCATGAAATTCCGCGGCGATACCGCACGTGGCGTGGCCGTGATCGACGACAAGACCTCCGAGAGCGATCTCGATGCGATGGGCAAGGCCGGCATCAAGGGCATTCGCGTCAACCTTGCCACCAGCGGCGTCAACGATCCCTCGATCGGCCGCAAGCGTCTCGAGGCCGCGATCGATCGCGTCAAGGGCCGCGGCTGGCATGTGCAGTGCTACACCAACCTCGCGCTGCTGACGAACATCAAGGACGTGCTGGCGTCCTCGCCGGTGCCCGTCGTATTCGACCATTTCGGCGGCGCCGATGCCGATAAGGGCCTCGAACAGCCCGGCTGGGCGGAGCTGGTCGAAGCCGTGAAAAGCGGCAAGGTCTATGTGAAGATCTCCGGCGCCTACCGCCTGTCGAACAAGGCGCCCGACTATCCGGACTCGGTGCCGTTCGCCAAAGCGCTGATCGCCGCGAACCCGGATCGGCTGGTGTGGGGCTCGGACTGGCCGCATCCGGATTCCGTGACACCGCCCGGCAAGAAGCCGACTGACCTGACGCCGCTGCTTCAGATCGACGACGGCCGCGTGCTGAACCTGCTGGCGGTCTGGGCGCCGGATGCCGCGACCCGCAAGAAGATCCTGGTCGACAATCCGGCGCGGCTCTACGGCTTCTCGTGAACTCACCTGCTGGCCGGCGCCTCACCGCGCCGGCCATCGCGGCGGATCGGTGCCAAGCGGCACGGCAGGCCGCAACCAGAACGCCGGCGTTCGCGACAGTTGCGCGGCATGGCGGATGGCCTGAAGCGACCCGAAGCCCGACGGCACCTGTTCCACAAACGGCAGAACCGCCTCGCCCTTCAAATCCTCGGCCTTGAGACCGTCGGCGAGGCGCCCCAAATCCCAGATCCATTTTCCGGTTTGCGCGAGCGACACGCGGACGTGCCAACTGCCGCCTTCACGCGACTGGCGCGCCTTCGCCATCATGGCACCGAACGCCATCAGGTAGCCGGTGGCGTGGTCGAGAATCTGCGCCGGCAGCTCCTTCGGCCCTTCGATACCGGCCGCCTGCCCCTCGGCATGGTTGAAACCCGTCGAGGTCTGGACCAGTGAATCAAAGCCGCGACGCGCCGCCCACGGTCCGACATGGCCGTAAGCTGACAGCGACACGTAGATAATGCCGGGATTGAGCCGCGCCGCGGCTTCCGGCGAGAATCCGAGGTTAGCCAGCGCGTCCGGCCGATAGCCCTGCGAAAAGATATCGGCCTCCGCGAGCAGCGCTTTCATCTGGCCCCGGCCTTCGTCGGTCTTGAGATCGATGAAGGTAGAAAGCTTGCCGCGGCCGGTATCGATCGTGAGCCACGGGATCGCCGGAAGATCGGGGCCCGAGACCAGCATGACGTCGGCGCCGTGAACGGCAAGCGTGCGCCCCGCCACGGGGCCTGCGATCACACGCGACAGGTCAAGCACGCGCAGACCCGAAAGCGGCCGATCGCCTGCGGTCCATGGCTTTGGCGCGGCATCGCCGATTTTCTCGAACGTGATGACCGGCAAGGTGGCGAGCGCTCTTGCCTGGGCGCTCTGCGACCACTCGTCATATGAGCGCATCATCGAGACCACGCCGCCGGCGTCATAGGCTGCGGTCTCGAACGCCTCGGCGTCCCATCCCATCAAGGCGGCCTGAACCTCTTCGCGCTCGGCCTTGCAGTTCAGAATCCGGCACACCGCATCGCGATGATGCGGAAAATTGGTGTGCAGGCGGACGAAGCGTCCGCCGCGCGTCTTGTAGACACCGGCGATCGCATCCCACGCCGGTGGCGGCGGGGTGTCGTCGCGACGCAGATAACGCTCGCTTCGGCATTCGACGACCGCATGACGCATGTCGACCGCGATCTCCTGCCCCTCGTCGCTGCGCAGTTTCCAGATATGCGCCGCGGCAAGCGCTGCGGCAGCGATGCTGGTTTGCGCCGCGGCCGCGACGCGAAACGACGACGGCAGTTGCGGCTCATCGCCGGTCAGCGTGACGGCATCGAGAGCGGCAGGCTCGCCGCCGGCCAGTCTCCAAAGATCAGTCAGGATTTGTTTCGGGCTTTGCATGTCGGTAGCTCTTCCTTAAACCTCAATTGCTCTGCCTCAACCTGGAAGGAACCGCAATGGCTGCGATCGATCCGCTGACTGCCGCCGGAGTCTTGCTTGCAACTGCCTTGACCGATGCGGTCTATGTCATGTTCACGTCGGCTGTGGTGGCGCGAAAGCGCGTGCCCGCGGCGACGTGGAGCAGCATTTGGTACCTGCTCTCATCCTATGCCGTGATCTCCTACACAGAGAATTGGGTCTATGTCGCGTTTGCCGCCATCGGCTCATGGCTCGGCGCCTTTGCATCGATCACCTTCCTGCATCGGCCGCCCGGGGGACCGCCGGTCGGAGCTGCGCCGGAAGTCTAGATACACGCTCGTAATCTCGCGGCACGATATGCCCGAGGCTTGCCAGGTCGCGCGCCCGGGAGGGCGCAGGGAATGCCGGGTGATCAGCCTCACCCGCAGCCTCGTGTACGAAAGCAGAAAGTACACGAGTAAGTACACCACAGGTTGGCCGAACAGTCCGACATTCCCTGCGCGATGGTTTTAACCGCTTATTCCGCGCTCTTGTGTCCGCAAAATTTGCCAGAATGTGCGAACGGGGCTGGACAGTAGACGCAGCGTTGATCGAACTTGATAAATTGGATTTTGGGCGCACGTCACTTGCTGCCATTCCGGGGCACGATTGGATCGTGACGGCGCATTGCATCGCTGAGCCGTGGCACGCCCTGCGAGAACGTGATAGCCTTGATATCCGCTTGCGGGGCTCATTCAAAAAACAACGCCCGCGCGCCCGGCGGTCTGAACGTCCGTCGCGGTCGAACAGGGAGGCGTCCATGGTACGACGACTGGCCATGCTTGTGGCGGCAGGCGCGTTGGCGCTGACGGCGGGGTCGGCGCTGGCGCATCATTCCTTCGCGATGTTCGACCGGGCCAACCAGGTCGATCTCGAAGGCGTGGTGCAGGAATTCAGGTTCGTCAATCCGCACACCTTCATCTACCTGACAGTGAAACAGGACGACGGCAGTACGGTGACCTGGGCACTCGAAGGCCAAAGCCCAAGCCTTCTCGCCCGCGACGGCTGGACCAGCAAGACTCTCAAGCCGGGCGATGAGCTGAAGATGCGGATCGCCCCGCTGCGCAGCGGCGCGCCGGGCGGCGCCTTTGCGACGGATCAGATCAACTTCCGCGACGGGCGCCAGCTCGATGTGACGCGCCGCACCGGCTTTCCTGAATCGGCCGAGGTGTCGCGCTAGGGGTGGATTTGATATTCGCAACCCGCCTTGCGGCGGATTCAACGAGCGATGCCAAACTTGCAAGGAGGGGCTGATGGCCTATCGGCGTCTGATCGGTTTGGTTGCGGCGCTTGCCTTGCTGATGTCTGCGACGTCGACTGCGCACGCCGAGGGTGACGGAAAGTATCCGGATTGGGGCGGCCAGTGGTTTCGCACCGGGGGCATTCAGTTCGATCCGACCAAGCCGCCGGGCCGCGGCCAGCAGGCGCCGCTCACGGCTGAATACCAGGCCAAGTTCGAGGCCAGCCTTGCCGACATCGAAGCCGGCGGCCACGGGTTGAACGAACACACGTCCTGCCTGCCGCACGGCCTGCCGCGCGTGATGAACGTGATCTATCCGATGGAGCTCATTGTCCAGCCCAAGATCACCTACATGCTGTTCGAGGACAACCTGCCCCGCCGCATCTACACTGACGGGCGCGGCTGGCCGGCGGAGCCGGAGCCGAGCTTCGCCGGGTATTCGATCGGCCACTGGGTGGATGAGGCCGGCGATGGCCGCTTCAATCTGCTTGAGGTCGAGAGCCGCTATATGAAGGGGCCCCGCACTTTCGAGGGCTCCGGCCTCCCGCTGCACGAGGACAACCAGACGGTTGTCAAGGAACGCATCTTCCTCGACAAGGACAAGCCGGACATTCTCCATGATGAGATTACCACGATCGATCATGCCCTCACCCGCCCGTGGACGATCACCAAGAGCTACCGCCGCGAGCGCAACCCGGTCTGGATTCCCAACGAATGCGCCGAGGACAACCATCACGTCACCATCGGCAAGGAGGATTATTTCATCAGCGCGGACGGCCTGCTGATGCCGGCCAAGAAAGACCAGGCGCCTCCCGACCTGCGCTATTTTCGCCAGAAGAAATGAGGGCCGCTCGGCCTCGAAGCTCACACCTCCCGAGGAGAAGCGCACGAAGACCGTCGTCTGGGCCGTCAACGGTTACTGGGCAGACGACTTTGCCGCCCGTTCGATCAGATGCGCCACCTCGTCCGGCCTGGAAAGGTAGACCGCGTGGCTGGCCGGAACCTCGATCGTTTCGCTCCCGGCCCGCTTGGCCATGCTGCGTTCGAGGTCCGGATTGAGGTTGTGATCGCGCGTGGCGACCAGCGCCCAGCTCTTCTTCTGGTGCCAGGCGGCCGTCGTCACCGGCGCGCCGCCGGCGGCCTTGGCCAGCATCGCCTGCGAATGGGCCATGAAGTTCGCATCGGTGGCCGGCGGATCGGCGGCGAAATCGGCGGGAAAAGCGGCCGGATCGATGTACAGAAAGTCGTCCCTGGTGGCGCGCATGTCATTGTTGGCGGGCGACGCCGTCGAGAGCAGGCTGACCGCACTCTCGCCCTGGTCGGGGATGAAGGCTGCGATGTAGACGAGGCCGGCGACATTTGGCGCATTGCCCGCCTCGGTGATAACCACCCCGCCATAGCTGTGGCCGACCAGAACGGCAGGCCCCTGTTGCAGATCGAGCACCCGCTTGGTCGCCGCGACGTCATCAGCAAGCGATGTCAGCGGCTCCTGCACGACGCTAACCGAGTAGCCGTCCTTGGCAAGAATGTCGACGACGCGACGCCATCCTGATCCGTCGGCGAAGGCCCCGTGAACCAGCACGATGTTCTTGACCGGCTCGGCATGCGCCGTGGCGAGGGCCGTCGACAGAAGCGCGACCGCTGCGGCCGCCGCGACCAGTAGCTTATTTGGCATTGAGTTCTCCCTGATTTATATTCAACCATTAGGTTGAATAATACGGCTGCTTGACAATTGTCAACCATGGGGTTGAATGATTTGCGATCGCCCTGGTGGAAACCGACAAATCGCCATGATTGAGAAGGCAGCCACCGCGCGTACCGCGCGCCTCGACGCCATCTTCGCCGCGCTGGCCGACCCGACGCGGCGGGCGATCATCGAACGGCTGTCGCGTGGCGAGGCTCGCGTGACCGAAGTCGCCGAACCCTTCCCTATGTCCTTGAACGCCGTGTCGAAACACATTCGCGTCCTCGAGGCGAGCGGTGTGGTCGAGCGGCACAGGAAGGGGCGCGACCACATTCTCTCGATCAACACCAGTTCACTGGACGAAGTCGACGGCTGGATCGCGCGGACGCGCCGTTATTGGGAGGGGCGGCTTGACGCCATGGAGGGTTTGCTGCGCGAGCTGAAGAAGGACGACAAGCGCGGGCCAAAGGATCGCAAGCATGGACCGCGGTGACACAACCGCCCCGGTCGTGCAGATACGCCGGCGCGTCAAGGCCGCGGCGGAGGAGATCTTCGACCTGTGGACCAAACCCGAGTTGATGGTCCGCTGGATGAGCCCCTTTCCTGGCGCGGTCGATTGCAAGGCGAGCTGTGAACTTCGCCCTGGCGGAGCCTTCAGCCTTGTGATGTCATCGCCGCAAGTACGCCGCGAAGTATCCGGCGCCTACGTGCAGATCGAGCGGCCGCGCAAGCTTGTGTTCACGTGGACTGGCCCTCTGACGAACAATGTGAATACGCTCGTGACCGTCGAACTGACGCCGCAGGGCGATGAAACCGACCTCGTGTTGACCCACGAGCGCCTGCCGACCTCGGCCATTCATCAGGGACATACCAAGGGCTGGGGACATATATTGGACCATTTGGCGGATGCGGTGTTGCAAGATCATCGCGGTGAAAGGCAATGATCGACGAAAAGAAACTCGAAGAACGCCTGGTCGCACTGGAAGCAGCCAAGTCCTGGTCGCCGCGCGTCGTCTCGCGGCTGGAGACACTGCTGCGCTCGGGCGCCGACGAGGCGCTCTACCGCATCAATCCGATCCGGTTTGCCGCCGAGAAATCGATCGCCGAATCTGAGGCGATCGATCTTTTCCTCCATGGCAGCGTCGCCGGGCTGTTCGACATGGATTGGCAGCTCGTATGTCCGATGTGCTCCGACGTTGTCGAGAGCTTCCGGTCGTTGCGCAAATTGCACACCCATTTCCACTGCCACCTCTGCCGAAGCGACTACGACGCGGCGCTCGACGATTACATCACGGTGACGTTTACGGTTTCGCCTGCGGTGCGCGCGATCCGCTTCCATGATCCCGAGGCGCTTTCGCCCTGGGATTATGTCTTCCATTACAAGCTGACACCGGACGGCTTGATGCCCGACGGCGTGCCATGGAGCGAGACGGCCAAAGCGCTGGTCCGGCAGCTCACCCGCATCGAACCGGGTTCTTTGGCCAGGCTAGAGGTTGATGCCACGGAGGGCGCGCTTTTCGGTCAAGACTTCGACAGTGACGCGCAATGTTTTTTCCCCGTCGTCGGCGAAGGAGGTTCAACGCCCCCTCACCTGCCGGTCACGCTCGACAGCGGCAAATGTGAATTCACCACCGCAAACATCGCCCCCGGCAAGATCGTGTTCGAGGTCCGCAATACGGGCCCGTTGCCGGTGGTGTTCGGCATCCTGCAGCTGCCGCCGGGAACGCCACAGCGGCCGGCGCTGCGCTTCGTGCCATCGTTATCCGGCAAGCGGTTGTTGATGACGCAAACCTTTCGCGATTTCTTCCGTTCGGAGGTGATCGGCGCGACCGAGGGCATCGCGGTTCTCGATGTCACCCTGGTCTTTACCGACCTGAAAGGCTCGACCGCGCTCTACGAGCGGATCGGCGACCTCAACGCCTACATTCAGGTGCAACGGCACTTCCAGCATCTGCTCGACGTCACGGTCCGGCACAATGGCGCCGTCACCAAGACGATCGGCGATGCCGTGATGGCGGCATTCCTGACCTCGGCCGATGCGGTGCAGGCGGCGATCGAAATGCGCGAAGCCGTGGACGAGCTCAATCGGGATCGCCCGCAGCGCGACTTCGTCCTGAAAATCGGCATCCACCGCGGCGCCTCGATCGCGGTCACGCTCAACGAGCGGCTCGATTATTTTGGCCAGACCGTCAATATCGCGGCAAGGGTACAAAATCTTGCCGACGGCGACGAGATCTGCCTCACCGAGGAAGTTCACAGCGCGGCGGGCGTCAAGGAGATCATCGCGCCCTACCCCGTGATCAAGAGCGAAGCGGAGCTCAAGGGCGTCAGCAAGCCGATGTCGATCTATCATCTGGCTCGAGCCGACGAGGCGTCGCGGCCCTAGTGAAAATCCCGCGACGGCGGCAGAATGCGCACATCGCGCGGATGGCGGATTTTCTGCGCCGGATTATCCGGATGCCCGCGCCGGTCGTCATTCAATGGCTCGATGGTGAGCGGTTCGACCACAGTGGCCCCCGCCGGGACGGCATGTTTGCGGACCGCCTCGTCGTTGGCGAGATCGAAGAGATCGCCGGAGCGATCGAACAGCCGTTCGGCGACCAGATGCACGACCTTTTCCGGGCTGCTCTGGATCCTGCCCTCGACCACGATCAGGCGCGAGCCCATCACCTCTTTGCGGAAGCGTTCCATCACCTTGGGCCACACCACGATATTGGCGATGCCGGTCTCGTCTTCCAGCGTCATGAAGACGACACCCTTGGCGCTGCCCGGACGCTGGCGCACCAGCACCACGCCGGCGCAGCGGACATATTGCCGATCCCGCGCATCGGAGACCGACGAACAGGCGATCACGCCCTCGCGCTCGAACCTCGCGCGCAAGAACTCCATCGGGTGGCCCTTCAGCGACAGACGGATGGTCTGATAGTCCGCGACCACATGCTCCGGCAGCGGCATCGCCGGCAACGGCTTTGCCTGCTCGTCCGGCTGTTCGCGGGCAACCGCCGCCTCGAACAGCGGCAACGGCACATCATCGGGCAGCCGCCTCACCGCCCACAAGGCGGCGCGGCGATCGAGCCCGATCGAGCGAAACGCATCGGCATCCGCCAGCAGGATCAGCGCGCGCTTGGGCAATCCGGTGTCGCGGGCAAATTCCTCCAGCGAGGTAAAGCGGCGGCGGTTGCGCGCGGCGACGATGCGGTCAGCCCAGTCGTCCGCCTCTCCCAAACCGTCATTCCGGTGCGTCGGAATTCCCCCAGTGTCGTCATTCCGGGGCTCGCGAAGCGAGAGCCCGGAATCCATAGAGCCGCTCGAAGATGGGGAGAAATGGATTCCGGGTTCGCTCGTTTCACTCGCGCCCCGGAATGACAAGGAAGAGATGTCATTCCGGGATGGTGCGTCAGCACCAGATCCGGAATCTCGAGATTCTCCGATGAGCAATTGCGCATCATAGTTCACGCTTCGCGTGCCCCGGAATGACGATGAGACAGCATCCCGGAATGACAATGCGGCGGGACCCTTGCGGGATGATGCCCGGTCCTGCTTCAGTCGCTGCTCGTCCGGATCGTTCCATTTGAAGCCGTCGATCTGGCGAAAGCCGAGGCGCACCGCGCAATATTTACCGTCCCTTTCCTCCAGCGTGTTCTGGGCAAAGCTGTAGGAGACGTCGATCTCGCGCACCGTGACGCCGTTCTTGCGGGCATCGCCGACGATCTGCGCCGGCGCATAAAAACCCATCGGCTGCGAATTCAACAAGCCGCAACAGAATGCATCCGGGTGCCAGTACTTCAGCCAGGACGAGACATAGACAAGCTGCGCGAAGCTTGCGGCATGGCTTTCCGGAAACCCGTAGGAACCGAAACCCTTGATCTGCTCGAAACAGTTTTTGGCAAATTGCGGCTCGTATCCTCGCCGGATCATATTCCCGATCAGCTTCTCCTCGAAATTGCCGATCGTCCCGACGTTGCGAAACGTCGCCATCGCGCGGCGCAATCCGTTGGCTTCCTCGGACGTAAAGCCGGCGGCTTCGATCGCGATCCGCATCGCCTGTTCCTGAAACAGCGGCACCCCGAGTGTCTTGTGCAACACCTTGTAGAGTTCGTCCGCAGGACCATGCTGTGGCGATGGCGAGGGATAGTTTTCTTTTTCCAGGCCGTTTCGCCGCCGCAAGTAGGGATGCACCATGTCACCCTGGATCGGGCCGGGCCGCACGATCGCAACCTCAATGACGAGATCGTAGAAGGTGCGCGGCTTCAGGCGCGGCAGCATGTTCATCTGCGCGCGGCTTTCGACCTGGAACACGCCGAGCGACTCGCCGCGGCACAGCATGTCGTAGACCGGCTTCTGGTCCTGGGGAACGCTCGCCAGCGTCCAACGCTCATCCTTGTGTTCGGCGATGAGGTCAAAACACTTTCGGATGCAGGTCAGCATGCCGAGCGCCAGCACATCGACCTTCATCATGCTCAGCGCATCGACATCATCCTTGTCCCATTCGATGAAGGTGCGATCGTCCATCGCCGCATTGCCGATCGGCACGTAAGTGTCGAGCCGGTCCTGGGTCAGCACATAGCCGCCGACATGCTGGGATAGATGCCGCGGAAACTCGATCAGTTCGGTGGCAAGTTCGACCGTAAGCTCGACCATCGGATTTCTGGGATCGAAGCCGGCCTGCTTCACCTGCATCTCGTTGAGGCCACTGCCCCAGCTTCCCCACACCGTATCGGCAAGTGCTGCGGTCACATCCTCGGTCAGCCCGAGCGCCTTGCCGACATCGCGGATCGCGCTGCGCGGCCGGTAATGAATGACGGTTGCGATGATGGCGGCACGGTGCCTTCCATAACGGCGGTAGACATATTGCATCACCTCCTCGCGGCGCGAATGCTCGAAATCGACATCGATGTCGGGCGGCTCAAGCCGCTCCTTGGAAATGAAGCGCTCGAACAACAGATCGACCTTGGTCGGGTCGACGGAGGTGATGCCGAGCACGTAGCACACGGCGGAATTGGCCGCCGAGCCTCTGCCCTGGCAAAGAATGTTCTGGCTGCGCGCATAATGCACGATGTCGTGTACGGTGAGAAAATAATGCGCGTATTTCAGTTCGGCGATGAGGTCGAGCTCCTTGCGCAAGGTCGCGCGCAAGGTGTCGTCGATATTGCCGTCGAAATAGGTTTGCACGCCGGCCCAGGTCAAATCCTCCAGATGCTGCTGGGCGGTCTTGCCGGGCGGCACCGGCTCGTCGGGATACTGATATTTGAGCTGATCGAGCGAAAAACTGATGCGGCCCGCAAACCGCATGGTCTCGGCAATCGCCTCCGGCGCGTCGCGAAACAGCCGGGCCATTTCCGCCGCCGGCTTCAGATGGCGTTCGGCATTGGCTTCAAGACGCCGACCAATGGCGTCAACGGTCGTCTTCTCGCGGATGCAGGTGAGGACATCCTGCAGGCGGCGGCGCGAAGGATGATGGTAGAGCACCTCATTGGTCGCAAGGAGCGGTACGCGGGCTTCATGCGCGAGGCGCTTGAGGCGGGCCAGACGCCGCCGGTCGTCGCCGCGATAGAGCAGGCTAGCCGCCAGCCATACGCCGTCGGCCTGGCTCGACCGCAGCCGCTTCAGAACCTCATGCGCTTTTGTCTCGTCGAAACGATGCGGCAGCGCCAGCACCAGAAGCTGGCCTTCGGTGAATTCCAGGAGATCGTCGATCTTCAGGAGGCATTCGCCCTTGACCGTGTCCTCGCCAAGTTTGCCACGGGTGAGCAATTGGCATAACCGCCCGTAAGCGGCTCGATCGCTTGGATAGACCAGAATGTCCGGCGTGCCGTCGATGAAAACGATCCGCGACCCGATCATGAGTTTCGGCTTGTGCTTGACTTCCGGATTGTCGAGTTCGCTGAACGCACGCACCACGCCGGCGAGCGTGTTGTGGTCGGCGATGCCGATCGCGGCAAGACGGAGCTCGCTGGCCTGATGGACATAGGCCTGCGGGTGCGAGCCGCCGCGCAGGAACGAAAAGTTCGTGGTGATGCCGATTTCCGCATAGGCTGGTGGTGGAGTGGTCATGCGAACAGCCCATGCATGAACCAGTTCGGCTGCACCGGCATGCCCTCCTGCTGCTCGATCTCGCGGTCGTAGAGACCGTCGCGATAGAGCCAGAAGCGCAAACCTTCCTCGTCCTCGACGCGGAAGTAATCGCGCGTCAGCGCCGCACCTTCCGGCCGCCACCATTCCATGGCGACGCGTTCGGGACCTTCGACGCGCACCACGGCATGGGTGGCGCGACGCCAGACGAAGCGCGCCGGCGGACCGTCCGGCACTTCGGCGATCACCTTGATCTGTTCCGGCCGCTCGAACAGCCGCAGCGGCCGCAGCGGCGGCTCGCTCTCGATGCGCGCCGGCCAGGCCGCTTGCGCCGCCTCCGCCAGATGATGCTGCGCCGGGAGAGCCTGCACCGCGCGTTCGGGAATGTGAGTGTCTTGCGGCACATGAACGAGCACGCGCTTGCCGCCGATGCGCGCGGCAATCCGGTCGATCAGGGCTGAAATCTCGTCCTGGTCATGCACATGGGCGTCGAGATCGCGCTGCTCCTGCACCACGATTTCGGTGCGGCTTGCGGCGAGGCGAATGAGGTCGAAACCGAATCCGGGATCGAGAGGATCGTTTAACGCCTCCAGCCGCTCGCGAAACAGCCGGTCGATCACTTCGCCTTGGGTCACAGGCCGCCCGGTATCGACCGTGATGGTGCGAACCGCGCCATCGGTCCGGAAGAAACGCGCTTCCAGTTGCCGTGCGCCCTTGCCTTGCTTGCCCATCGCCGACACCAGCGTCCCAGCGAGCCCCGACAAAGTGGCGGAGATGACCGCTTCCGTCGTAACCGGCTCGGCAAAACGCTTTTCCACGATGTAATCGGGCAGCGGCTTTCGCGGGTTGATCGGCGCATCGCTTTGACCAAGCGCCTGTTCCAACAGCGCCGTGAAACGGGCGCCAAATCGCGCGGTGATTTCGTGGCGCCCGCGTTCCGCCACCTCGCCGATGGTTTTGAGCCCGGCGCGGCGCAAACCCGTCACCACGGATATATCCGCCCCCAGCGCCGACACCGGCAACGATCCGACCGCCTCATGCTCCTTGCCGTCGCGGACGATCCGGCCATGGACGTGACGGGTCAGCGCCCTAGCGCAGACCGCCGTGCCGGCGATGGCGCCACTCACCTTGAATCCCTGCACGGTCAGGACAGAGCATACGAGATTCATCATTGCCGCCTCGCCGCCGAACAGATGCGCGCAGCCGGTGATGTCGAGAAACAGACCGTGCGGAGGATCGAGCGCCACCAGCGGCGTGAAGCGGTCGCACCAATCGGCGATGGCGTTCAGCGTGTCGGCGTCCGCAACCTCATCGGCATCGTAGACCTTGACTTCGGGGCAGATGGCGCGGGCGTTGGCCAGCGGCAGGTCGAGCGCAAGCCCAACCTGCGCCGCCGCATCGTTGAGCGCGGAAATCCGCAGCATGTTGTTTTGTTTGGCAACGACAATGCTGGGCTCAAGGTTTGATCCCTCCCCCCGCGAGTGCAACAAGTGGTGGGGAGAGAGATAAGAGAATGCTTCGCAAGCGTTTTGTTTAGCTCGCGCGGTGCCGGATAATTGACGCCTGATGCGATCGGTGGGCAGGCGCGGCAGCCACAGGCTGAGGATACGGCGCCGGTTTTCCGAAAAGGCATTCATCACTTTTCCATTCCATGATCCAGCGGCCGGTGGGGCCATGACGGTTGCGGACAAGCTGCGTCTCGAACACAGGCGCACCCCATGCACTCGACGGGTGTGAGCTAGGTGGCGAATGCGCCGCGCGCACGATCCACCTCGTCTCGGCGGTCGAGGCCCTCGGCTCCGCCGCCATCCGCAACATCAATCCGGTTGCGCCTGAAGCCTGCGCAGCCAAGGTCAGCTTGCGGCTGGCGACAAGATCGAATTGTTTCGCCTCGCCCCAGAGTTCCAGCACCACCGCGCCCACCGCGTCGCAGGCAAGCGCATCGGCACTCGCCCGCAGCACCTGTTCGACATCGGCCGCGTGGACGCTGACGAGAAGACGCGGATCAAGACCGAGTTCGCAAAAGCCGCTCATCGAGACGGCGCCGGTCTCGACTTCCGCAAAATCCTGCCGGATCCAGACCACGGGCCGTCGCACCGCAAGGCGCCCTGCGAGCCCCGCGACAAAGCCGGTCGCCGCGGCGCTCTGCCGACCGGCTGCCGCAAACACTTCGTGCATGGCGCCCACGGCAAGCCCGCCTTGTAGATGTGCGTCGGCCTCGGCATGTCCGAGCGGCACCTTGCGCGACGCATAGGCCGCGCCATGCGTCTCGATGCGCTCGATCTGGCCGCGTAAGGCCGCAACTTTCCCGGCTGCGCTCATCACCATGATGCGCCGCGTCCTTCTGAATTGATGAGAACCAGAAGCTGGCTCATTTGTTCATGATATGTTCTAATTTAAAGCTAACGGGCACGAAAGAGTCAATCGAATTGACGGCTCGATGATTCACCAATGGAATCAAAGGGATTTTGAATGGACTTACAACGCAAGCTGGAAATCCTGGCGGATGCCGCCAAATACGACGCGTCCTGCGCCTCCTCCGGCACCGAGATGCGGGATTCCTCCGACGGCAAGGGCCTCGGCTCGACCGCGCCCGGCATGGGCATCTGCCACTCCTACGCGCCGGACGGCCGCTGCATCTCGTTGTTGAAGGTGCTGCTCACCAACGCCTGCAACTACGATTGCCTTTATTGCGTCAACCGCACCTCGAGCAATGTGCCGCGCGCCCGCTTCACCATCGAGGAGGTGGTGAAGCTGACGCTCGACTTTTATCGCCGCAATTACATCGAGGGACTGTTTCTCTCCTCCGGCATCATCCGCAGCGCCGACTACACCATGGAGCAAGTGGTGCGCGTCGCGCGAAGCTTACGCGAGGAGCATCACTTCCGCGGCTATATTCATCTCAAGACCATCCCCGAGGCCGATGACGCGCTGATCTCGGAAGCCGGCAAATATGCCGACCGTCTCAGCATCAATATCGAGGTGCCCGAAGAGAACAGCCTTGCAAGGCTTGCCCCGGAAAAGGACGTGCGCGCGATCCGCCGCACCATGGGCCGGCTTCGCCTCAAGCTCGACGAAGCCAAACCGGATCAAAAATCGAAAGCAAAGCCGCCGCACTTTGCTCCCGCAGGCCAGAGCACGCAGATGATTATCGGTGCCGACGCCGCAGACGATCAGACCATTCTCTCAACCAGCGCCAATCTCTACGGCGCCTATCGCCTCAAGCGCGTCTATTACTCCGCCTTCAGCCCGATCCCGGATTCAAGCCGCGCGCTGCCGCTTTCGGCGCCGCCGTTGTTGCGTGAGCATCGGCTCTATCAGGCCGACTGGCTGATGCGCTTCTACGGTTTCGATGTCGGCGAGATCGTCGAAGGCGCGGGCATGCTTCCGCTGGATATCGATCCGAAGCTCGCCTGGGCGCTGCGGCATCGCGACCGCTTCCCGCTCGATATCGCGCGCGCCAGCCGCGAGGAGCTGTTGCGGGTGCCCGGCTTCGGCCGCAAAGCCGTCGAGCGCATCATCGAGACCCGGCGCTGGACGTCGATCCGACTTGCCGATCTCGCCCGGCTTCATATTCCGAGGCAAAAGGCGCTGCCCTTCGTCGTTCTCAGCGATCACCGCCCCTCGCCGCATTGGCTGGACGCCGCAAACCTTGCCCAGCGCTTCAAGCCGAAGGCGGCCCAATTGGGATTTGGATTCTAAATGAACACTATCGTGCTTGATCATGAAACCGACTTCGATGGTTGGCGTCACGCCGCACGCGCGCTGGTGCTCGATGGCATCAAGCCGGAGGATGTGACCTGGACCATCAAAGGCGAGGAAGAATTATTCGGCCCGACCACGACAAGTTCGCCGCCGCGGCCATCGAACGGAACGTTCAATGTTCCGGCGAAATTCGTCGAGCTCGCACAGATCGCGATCCTGCACCGCGACCGCAAGCGCTTTGCCCTGCTCTACCGCCTGCTGTGGCGGCTGCGTCATCACCACGACCTTCTGGAAGTCGCCACCGATCCCGACGTCATCAGCGTCAGTGCGATGGCCAAGGCGGTCCGGCGCGACGAGCACAAGATGCATGCCTTCGTTCGTTTCCGCGAAATCGGACGCGAGCGCGAGGCGCACTACGTTGCCTGGTTCGAGCCCGCGCATCACATCGTCGAATTGGCGGCGCCGTTCTTCGCGCGCCGCTTTGCCGACATGCCCTGGTCGATCCTGACGCCCGAGCGCTGCGCGCATTGGGACGGTTTTGCGATTTCATTCACACCGGGCGTGAGCAAGGCCGAGGCGCCAGCTTCGGACCGGCTGGAGGAAACCTGGCGACGCTACTACGCCACGATCTTCAACCCGGCCCGGCTCAAGGTGAAGGCCATGAATACGGAAATGCCGAAAAAGTACTGGAGGAACCTGCCCGAGGCCTCATTGATTAAACCCCTGATCGCTGGCGCGGCCCGCGCTTCTGAGGCGATGATCGGCAAAGCGCCGACCGAGCCGCACAAGGCGCAACAGCGTCTGGAACAACCGATGAAACGAAAGACCGCCAGCGAGCTTGAAACACTGCGCGAGGAAGCAGCTTCCTGCCGCGCCTGTCCGCTATGGAAAGACGCGACGCAAACGGTGTTTGGCGAGGGACCGCCGCACGCCACGATCATGCTGGTCGGCGAGCAGCCCGGCGACAAGGAAGACCTCGCCGGCAAGCCGTTCGTCGGACCGGCCGGACAAATGCTCGACCGCGCTTTGGTCGAAGCCGGTATCGATCGCAACAAGGTCTATGTCACCAACGCGGTCAAACATTTCAAATTCGTCCCGCGCGGAAAAATCCGGCTGCACCAGAAACCGTCCACGCCCGAAATCAAGGCGTGCCGGCCATGGTATGAGCGCGAACGGGCGGCCATCAAGCCGGTGCTTGTGGTCGCGATGGGCGCGACCGCCGCGCAAGGCGTGCTCGGCAAAATCACGCCGATTAACAAGAACCGCGGTCACCTCATTGATCTCGATGAGCAAACCAAAGCGCTGGTAACGGTGCATCCGTCCTATCTGCTGCGGCTGCCGGACCAGGATGCCAAGGCGCGGGAATACGCGCGCTTTGTCGAGGACCTGAAGCTGGCCGCCGCGGTGTTGCGAAAGTCCGCGCGCGCGGCCTGACCGGCCTTTTTTTGCGCCGTCCTGCTAAGGCTGCCGGCGACCGTCGATTGCCACTATTCCCGTCTATTTTTGCAAAAAATTCCGGTGGATCGGCGGGCTGTCCACGCGCTCCTTAAAAAAGTATTCTGCAAGCAATTCCAACTGGATCAGGCGGGCTTTTCGCGGTCGGCGGGGATATCCCCGCGGCTGTCATCTAACCTTCAAATCCATCGGTCATTGGTGAAGGCTCAACGTATTAGGGGCGCGGATAATGACTGATTTTGCACTTAACCAAAATGTTAGCGGGACGGACGGCGGACCGATCCAGCCGGCCTCACGCCCGAATCTCGACAAGGGTTTTAACCCCCTGACCATGATTATTTTTTTCGGCATTCTCGCTGCCGGCCTGTTGTTTGTGGCCTACAGCATTTACGTCGACGTCGATGCCACCGGCACCAAAGTAACGACCTATCTGCCCTACATCCTGTTGATGGTGGCGCTGCTGATCGCGCTCGGCTTCGAATTCGTCAACGGCTTCCACGACACCGCCAACGCGGTCGCCACGGTGATCTACACCCATTCGCTGCCGGCCGAGTTCGCGGTGATGTGGTCGGGCTTCTTCAATTTTCTCGGCGTTCTGACCTCCTCCGGCGCGGTGGCCTTCGGTATCGTCTCGCTGCTGCCGGTCGAACTGATCCTTCAGGTCGGAAGCAGCGCGGGCTTTGCCATGGTGTTCGCGCTGTTGATTGCCGCGATCATCTGGAATCTCGGCACCTGGTGGTTCGGTCTGCCCGCTTCCAGCTCCCACACCCTGATCGGCTCGATCATCGGCGTCGGTGTCGTCAACGCGTTGATGCGCGGCCGCGACGGCACCTCGGGCGTGGACTGGAGCAAGGCGACTGAAATCGGCTATGCGCTGTTGCTGTCGCCGCTGGTCGGCTTCATCTGCGCGGCGATTCTCCTGATGGTCCTGAAGGTGATCGTCCGCAATCCGGCGCTTTATGCGGCACCGGAAGGCAACAAGGCTCCGCCGATCTGGATCCGTGGCCTCTTGATCCTGACCTGCACCGGCGTCAGCTTCGCGCACGGTTCGAACGACGGTCAGAAGGGCATGGGTCTGATCATGCTGATCCTGATCGGCACCGTGCCGACTGCCTACGCCCTCAACCGCACGCTGCCGGACTCGCAGATTGCCCTCTTCCAGCAAAACTCCGACGCCGCCTCAAAGGTGATCGCGACCAAGGGTGCCGGTCACAGCGTTATCGGCGATCCGCGTCCGGCCGTGACGCAATACGTGTCGCAGCACCGCCTCACCGAGGGCACCTATCCGTCGCTGTCGGCGCTGGTGAAGGACGTCGGCGATCAGGTTCAGAAGTACGGCTCGCTGAACAAGGTTCCGTCGGAAGCCGTCGGCAACACCCGTAACGACATGTACCTGACCTCGGAGGCGATCCGCTTCCTGATGAAGGACAAGGAAAGCGATCTCAGCAAGGACGAGATCGCGGTGTTGAACAAGTACAAGGGCTCGCTGGATGCCGCCACCAAGTTCATCCCGAACTGGGTCAAGATTGCGGTGGCGCTGGCGCTCGGGCTTGGCACCATGATCGGCTGGAAGCGCATCGTCGTCACCGTCGGCGAGAAGATCGGCAAGACGCACCTCACCTACGCACAAGGTGCGGCGGCCGAGCTGGTGGCGGCGGCCACGATCGCTGCGGCCGATAATTTCGGTCTGCCGGTGTCCACCACCCACGTGCTGTCGTCCGGTGTCGCCGGCGCCATGGCCGCCAACGGATCGGGGCTTCAGGTCTCGACCATCCGCAACATGGCCATGGCCTGGGTGCTGACGCTGCCGATCGCGATCATGCTTTCGGGTGGGCTGTACTTCATCTTTGCCCACCTGTTCTGATCTCTCCAGGCGGATCGAACACATAGAAAGAGGCCCGCATCACGCGGGCCTCTTTTTGTTTTGGCGGCGCTGCGTCCTCAGGCGGCGAGCGTGTTCTCGACCAGCTTGATCCAGTAGGACGTGCCGTAGACGATCGCGTTGTCGTCGAAATTATAGGCCGGGTGATGCAGGCCGGCGCTGTCGCCGTTACCGCAGAAAATGAACGCGCCCGGGCGCTTCTCGAGCATGTAGGCGAAGTCCTCGCCCCCCATCAGCGGCGCCATCTCCTCGACATTGCCGTCACCCGCGATTTCTTTCGCCACCTTGATCGCGAAATCGGTTTCGGCCGCGTGGTTGACCACGACGGGATAGCCGCGGGCATATTCGAGATCGATCTTCGCGCCGGTCATGCGTGCGACACCCTCGACCACCTCGCGCACGCGTTTTTCAACCAGCGTTCGCACGTCTGCCGTCAAGGTCCTGACCGTACCGCGGATTTCCGCCGTTTGCGGGATCACGTTGCGGGCATTGCCGGCGTGAAACTCGCACATGGAAATAACCGCGGAATCGAGCGGATCGACACTGCGCGAAACGATCGATTGCAACGCCGTGATCAACTGCGCACCGACCATGACGGAATCGATCGACAGATGCGGCCGCGCCGCGTGGCCGCCTCGCCCTTCGATGTGAATGTTGACGGCGTCGGTCGAGGCCATGATCGGGCCTGGCCGGATCGCGAAGCTGCCGACGGGAATCCCCGGCCCGTTGTGCATGCCGTAGACCTGATCGATGGTGAAGCGCTCGAACAGCCCGTCCTTGATCATCGCCGCGGCACCAAAGCCGCCCTCTTCCGCCGGCTGAAAGATTACCACGGCCTC
>NZ_DASSRP010000380.1:0-3281 GCF_035701725.1 Bradyrhizobium sp. | reverse complement strand
GAGATCGCGCGGCCGAAGCGGTTGATGGACGCCATGCGCTATTCCAGCCTCGGTGGCGGGAAACGGCTGCGGCCGTTCCTCGTGGTGGAGAGCGCCGCGGTGTTCGGCGTCGACCGCAACGCCGCGCTGCTCGCGGGCGCCGCGCTGGAATGCATCCACTGCTATTCGCTGATCCATGACGATCTGCCGGCGATGGACAACAGCGACTTGCGGCGCGGACGCCCGACCCTGCACAAGAAGACCGACGATGCGACCGCGATTCTGGCCGGCGACGGCCTGTTGACGCTCGCCTTCGACATCATCACCCGCGACGAGATTCACAAAGATCCGACCGTGCGCCTGCTGCTGACCCGGGCGCTGGCACGCGCTTCCGGCATCGGCGGCATGGTCGGCGGTCAGATGCTGGACCTCGCCGGCGAAGGCCGCTTCGGCGACCGCGAGCCGGTCGACGTCGCGCGCCTGCAGCAGATGAAGACCGGCGCCTTGCTGCGCTTCGGCTGCATCGCCGGCGCGATCCTCGGCCAATCCTCGCAACAGGAATATCAGGCGCTCGACGATTACGGCCGTGCGCTCGGCGAGGCGTTCCAGATCGCCGACGACCTGCTCGATGTCGAGGGCGACGCGGCCGCGCTCGGCAAGCAGACCGGGCAGGATGCAGCGCTGGGCAAGACCACCTTCGTCACCCAGCTTGGCATCGACGGCGCCAAGCAGCGCGTGCGCGATCTGCTGGCGCGGGCCGACCAGGCACTCTCGATCTTCGGCGCCAGGGGCGATGTGCTGCGCGCGGCGGCGCGCTTTGTCGCCGAACGCAAGAACTGAGCCGCATGGCGGGCGAGGAGTTCGAAGCGCGGCTTCTTCGCTTCCGCAAGATGCCGCGGGCGGTCCGCCTCGTTTACGCGCGTCCGCGCACCTTCCTGTCGATCGCGCTCGGCATCGTCACCTTCTTCCTGCTGCCCTCCGCGTTTCGGCTGGTGACGCGGCTGTTGATCGGCTGGGACACATTCGTCGCGCTCTACGTCGTTCTGGTCTACGTCATGATGGGGCGCAGCACCTTGAGCACCATCCGCCGCATGGCAGCGCTGCAGGACGACGGCCGTTTTCTGATTCCGCTATTGACCGCGCTTGGCGCCTTCGCAAGCCTCGCCGCCATCGTGTTCGAACTCGGACAGGGGCAGCACCAACCCGCCGAACTGCTGTTCGCCACGCTGACCGTCGCCTTGTCCTGGGCGGCGGTGCATACGGCCTTCGCGCTGCATTACGCCCACGAATTTTATCGCGGCGAGAAAGCCGGCGGCCTTCAATTCCCGAGCGGCGACACCGACGACCACGCCGACTATTGGGACTTCGTCTATTTCTCGTTCGTGATCGGGATGACCGCACAGGTGTCCGATGTCGGCATCACCGACAAGACCATCCGCCGCATCGCGACCGTCCACGGAATCATCTCATTCGTGTTCAATACTGCGTTGCTCGCGCTGACCGTCAACATCGCCGCCAGCGCGATATAAGAAACCGTGCCGGGAGCCATGCCATGAGCTATGACCGTTCCAGCGTCGAAGCCGTCGTCCAGGACTATTTTGACGGCCTGTACGAATGCGACACCGAGAAACTCGCAGCCGTCTTCCATCCGTCGGCCGACCTGCGCTGGCTGGAAAAAGGCGAACTCAAGGTCGTCAGCGTGCCCAACTGGCTCGAGCGGCTCAAGAAACTCCCGTCAGCCAAATCCGAGGGCAAGGCACGCGAGGATTTCATCGTCAGCATCGACCGGTCCGACGAATCCACGGCTTTCGTCAAGGTGCGTTGCCAATGGCCGCCGCGCTATTTCACCGACTACCTGGTCGCGATGAAATTGCCGGACGGCTGGCAAATCGTCTCCAAATCGTATCGCTACGACCTCAGAGAGTGAGCGAGGCTTACGCGCCGGCGCGCAACTGAAGCATGCTCGCGCTGCCGGACCAGCGCCTGCGAAGATTCTGCCACAACACCCGCAGGACGATGCCGGGATACAACAGCCGCAGCGGAGGCGCCTGAAGGTTGGCGACCTGCAAGAATGCATCGCTGAGGTGGGCGTCACTGCGCGCAGCCTGATGCAGCTTGCCGACATACCAATTGATGAAGCGCACTTTTGCCGGACGCGGAGCTTTCACCTGAGGGTGCCGCAGATCGTTTCCGACCGCGATGTCCCAGGGCGTATCTATCGTGGTGGCGGCGGCACGGAAGAAGCGGGACGCAAGATCCGCGTTGCCGTGGCGAAGACATTGCTGGAGCAACAGCGCCTCCTCTGCCGCCACCGTCATGCCCTGCCCGTAAACCGGGTTAAAGCTGCAGATGGCATCGCCGAACACGAGGTAGTTGTCCGGGAACCGCTGCAGCCGTTCGTAGCGGCGGCGCAGATTTGCCGGATAGCGGAACTTGACGAAGTCACCGAGCGGCTCGGCATTGGTTACGATGTCGTGGATATCCGAGGTGGGAAGCGAGCCCGCGTAGGCGGCAAACATCTGCTCATCGGTCGGCGCGTGGTCGCCGAAATAGCCGCCGATTGACACGATCCAGCGATCCTCTGCCTGGAAAAGAAGTGCGCCATTGCGCCAGTTCGGACCGCTTCCGGCCACCACGACCGCCAGCTTGCCGCCGAGATCGCCCGCTTTGCGACGGTAGACCCGCGTGGTGTAGCCGATGCCGATCTCGACCCGTTCTTCGTTCGCCCGCGCGTAGCCTAACTGTTCAAGCCAGGCCGGACTCGACGAGCCCCGGCCGCTGGCGTCGATCACGAGATCGGCCGTCATGGTCTGCTCGGCGCGACCCTCGATGCTGACGCGCACCCCGGTAATCGCCGATCGCCCGTTGTCGGCAATCAGCCCTCGCACCGAACAGTTCGCGATCGCCTTGACGTTGGGGTGCGACAGCAGGCGGCGTCGCACATGTCCTTCAAGCACGGGGCGAGGAGCGAGAAGTCCCACCAGATCGCTCGGCGCGGTCTTTAACGTCACGCCATGACCGATCCAGATCGTGTCATTGGCGATATCGCCCCTGGCGCCGCCGCTGGCGACGACCTCGTCCGTCCATCCCGGAAAGAAATCCTCGATCACCTGGCGGCCACGCGCCAATAATCCGTGGGCGTGCTGTCCCTGCGGAACGCCTTTGCGCGGGACGTCCTGTTCGGGAAATGCGTCGCGCTCCAGCACCGTTACATGCTGGTAGAAGTCCGAAACGGCTCGCGCGGCCAACAGGCCCCCCATGCTTGCTCCGATGACAATCGCATGCTTGCCGATCCACTTCAT
>NZ_DASSRP010000379.1:0-23306 GCF_035701725.1 Bradyrhizobium sp. | reverse complement strand
CCATGATCGGCGCGGCGCTCGCCGCAACCGCCTCACTGGTGCTGTTGAAGCATCCCGCGATCGCGGGTTCGGCCCAGGCCGGATTCTGGATGCTGGTGATCGCCTGCTGGCTCTCGGTGGCGCTGGCGCTCGTCAATCTGGCGAACCTGCAGCAGCTTCGCCGCCCGCAACAGCGGGCCGTGAACCTGGTGGTGCCGCTGTTGTTCGGCGTCACCGTGTTTTATCTCTGGGAAGTCGCGGTGCGCGGCTTCGGCGTCCCGCCGGTGCTGCTGCCGGCCCCCAGCGCGGCGGCCGCGCGCTTTGCACATTCGCTGCCGACGCTTGCCGAAGACTTCACCCAGACCTTCATCAAGGGCGTGCTGATCGGATATGCGATCGGCTGCGGCGCCGGACTTGCGGTCGCGATTCTCGCCCATCGCTATCAATTCCTGAGCCGCGGCCTGTTGCCGCTCGGCAATTTCTTTTCCGCACTTCCCCTGGTCGGCATTGCACCGATCATGGTGATGTGGTTCGGTTTCGACTGGCCGTCAAAAGCCGCGGTGGTGGTGCTGGTGACGTTCTTTCCGATGCTGGTGAACGCCATCGCCGGACTTTCCGCCGCCGGCCATATCGAACGCGACCTGATGCGCTCCTATGCGGCGAGCCCGAAGCAGGCGCTTGCCAAGCTTTATTTGCCGGCCGCATTGCCCTTCATCTTCAATGCGCTCAAAATCAACGCGACGCTGGCGCTAATTGGCGCGATCGTTGCAGAGTTCTTCGGAACACCGACGCAAGGAATCGGGTTTCGCATCTCAACCGAGGCCGGCCGCATGGCGATCGACATGGTCTGGGCGGAGATCGCACTCGCGGCCCTTGCCGGAATGGCTTTTTACGGATGTGTCACGCTGGCCGAACGCGCGACAACTTTCTGGCATCCATCGTACCGGACCTAGGTCGGCAAGGTCCCATGATTTGGGGTTATTCATGAAACAGAGTCTCGTTATTGCTGCAGGTCTGGCGCTCGGTCTTGCGGTGCCCACCGCCCAGGCCGCCGATTCCGTCACCATTCAGCTCAAATGGGTCACGCAGGCCCAGTTCGCCGGTTACTACGTTGCCAAGGAGAAGGGCTTCTACAAGGACGCCGGTCTCGACGTCACGATCAAGCCGGGCGGCCCGGACGTCGCTCCGCCGCAGATCATCGCCGGTGGCGGCGCCGACGTGACCGTCGACTGGATGCCGTCGGCGCTCGCCTCGCGCGAAAAGGGCGTGCCGCTCGTCAACATCTCGCAGACCTTCAAGCGCTCCGGCCTCGAGCTGACCTGCCGCGCCGAAACCGGCATCAAGAAGCCGTCCGACTTCAAGGGCAAGACCATCGGCGTCTGGTACGGCGGCAACGAATATCCGTTCCTGTCCTGGATGTCGAAGCTCAACCTCAAGACCGACGGCTCGCCAACCGGCGTGAAGGTGATCAAGCAGGGCTTCAACGTCGATCCGCTGCTGCAGAAGCAGGCCGACTGCGTCTCCACCATGACCTACAACGAATACTGGCAGGTGATCGACGGCGGCTACAAGCCGAGCCAGCTCGTGGTCTTCAAGTATGAAGACGAGGGCGTGGCGACGCTGGAAGACGGCCTTTATGTGCTGGAGAAGAACCTGAAGGACCCGGCGTTCGTGGCCAAGATGGCGAAGTTCGTCAAGGCCTCGATGAAGGGCTGGGATTACGCCAAGACCCACGTCGATGAAGCCGTGAAGATCATCCTGGCCGCCGACACCACGGGCGCCAAGACCGAGAAGGACCAGAAGCGGATGATGGGCGAGGTCGCGAAGCTCCTGGGCGATACCGGCGGCAAGCTCGACGTCAAGGATTACGACCGCACCGTGTCCGAACTGATGGCCGGCGGCTCCGACCCCGTCATCACCAAGAAGCCGGAAGGCGCCTACTCCTTCGCCGTCTATGACGCAATGAAGTAAACGCGATCCGTAAGTTTGAATCTTTGGAAGACGGGGCCGGATCGGCCCCGTCTTTTTATTTGCGAAAAAGACAGAGGGCGCGAAAGCGGACGCTACTCCGCGATATCCTCGTTCCAGATATCCGGCCGCTCGCGGATGAAGCGCGCCATCAGCTCAATGCAGCGCTGATCCTTCAAGTCGATCACGTCGACGCCGCGATCGCGCAAGAACTGTTCGTTGCCGCCGAAATTGACGCATTCGCCGATCACGACGGTGGGAATCTTGAACAGGATGATGGTGCCTGTGCACATCATGCACGGCGACAACGTCGTATAGATCACCGTGTCGCGATAGCTGCGCTGACGTCCTGCCTTGCGCAGGCAGTCCATTTCGCCATGCGCGATCGGGTCCGATTTCTGGACGCGCTGGTTGTGTCCCTCGCCGATGATCTCGCCGCCACGAACCAGCACGCTGCCGACGGGCACACCGCCGCTTTGATAGCTGGCCCACGCCTGGTCGTAGGCCTTGGCCATGAAGAATGCATGATCGGTCATCGTCACCTCGAATTGCCTTGTTGCCGTCGCCGGCACAACGTTGCTCACGTTGCTGACTAATCAAGCAGAGAACGTGCCAGCGAATCATGGGCGAAAAGAACTTGCGCGGCATTCGTGAGCTTGCTGCACACGATTTAATCCAAAGCAGGCTCCGCCTGCACGGGAAAAATTCAACTCCACCGGCCGTCGATGGTTGGCACGCATCTTGCTGAATTACACTCGTAATAAAAATGCAGCGTTCCGATGCGATCCTTCTGCATGCGTCGAGGGGCGCTTGTGCTGCGTCGATTTCAGGTCGGCTCTGCCGAACGATCAGTAATTTGTGACAATTGAAAACAGACCCGCGTGTGAACGAGTTCATAGTCTTCGGCAAGAGGCGGGCGTAATCCATCACTCGTAATCGATATTGACGACGACATCGTTTGTAAGCCGCTTTCGGATTTTTCAGGTCTTTCTTTGGAGGACATGATGACGAATTCCGCTCAACTCAGTCCGGTCGACAAAACTCAAATCCATTTTCCCTTAAACCTGAACCTCACGCTGATCGGGACAGCCTTCCTGGTGGTGTTTGCGGCGGCGATTGTCCTTGCCGCGCTGCAGCCCGGTAACTGGCCCGCCGACATCGCGCTGATGGCCGCGTTTCCGTAAGTACCAACGACCGCTTCACTCATTGTCGCCGGGCGACCGGCCTCCACGAGGATTCCTTGATGCCGACCTATATCCGGATTGCAGAACCAAAGACTTTTCCGCCGCCGCATTTGGTACTCGGCGTGCCGCTGGCGATCTGGGCGATCGCGCTGTTGCTGATCGGGATGTCGGCGCAATTCAATTTGCCAATCGCTCCCTTCGATCCGCAGGATTTGTTGACGCCGTTCTGATTTCACCGTGTTTGTTATCGCAGGAGCAATCGTCATGGGGCCTTCACAGCGCCAGCTTCGACTTTTGTCGCCCGAAGATCGCATCATCTACATGAAATGGCTGCGCCGAAGCCTGATGCTGTACAGCACGGCGTTGGCGCTTCTGGTCATGGCCATGGTTGCCAATCACTTCTTTGCCTCGGCATCATCCGAGGTGGCGGAGGACAGCATGCATACGGCGGCGATTGCCAGCGGAAAATAGATCGCGCCTTCTCCGCGGGGCAGAAGGCGCACTGTCTCGACGATGGCCTAGTCGCGCTTCTTGAGGTTCTCGGCCATTTCGAGGTGATGCTGCAGGGTGGGCAACGTCTTGCCGGCCCAATCCTTCAGCTTCGAATTGTCGCCAGACTTGGAATAGCGCTCGAACAGCGATACCGCGTCCTTGTGCGCGCTTACCTGCATCGGATCGTAATAGCCGGCGAAATCCTGCGGCTTGGCATCGCGCAGCTGGTCGAGCTTCTTCTGCGAGGAGCTGTCGAGCGAAGCGGGAATCGTGGCCTTGACGTCGCCACTGTCAACCATGGACTTCAGATCCTTGCTGGTCTTGGTGTGATCGGTCGTCATCTGCTCGGCGAACTTCTTTTCGTCCGCATTACCCTTGTCCTGCGCAAGCTTGGCGGCGGCGAGTTCCAGCATGTCGCTATTGGCAGCCTCGGTGACGAAGTCCTGCGTCGTCGGCGTAATGCCAAGGGTCGAATTGACGCCGGTCTTCTCCCCGAGCGACTGGGAATGCGCCATTGGTACCGGCATCATGGGCGCGAGCAGCGAAACGGCGCAAGCCGCCGAAGCAATCCATCGATTCATCTGAGCCTCCAGAAATCATGTCCCTGCACCAATCCCACGCGGACAATGAAGTTCCCGTGGCCTTTGGACCGCATCAGGGAACACGACCGGCGTGGGGCAGATGCTGCCCGACCCGCCAAGGCCGATGGTGGTTCAGGTCAAGCAGACCGTCGTCAGCGATCCGGCGCCGCACCAAATTCAGAGATTGCGGGCGCGCAGATTGTTCGGCAGCGCGCCGAGGCTCTCGGGTGTGATCAGGCCGAGCGCGCCGGCGACGTGCCACCAGCCATGATCGGCCTGGCGAACGATCATGCACTCGGCGCTGACGCCCATATGCAGGCCCTCGTACGAATGGCCGACGGCAATATGCGCCACCTCCTCCGGCAATCCGACCGTCAGGCAGACATGCATGCCGAACACCGAGTGACGGAAGGTCGGCGAGCCGCTGTCGGCGGGATCGGCCTGCCAGCGGGCGCGGTTGCCGGGGTCGAACTCATAGGGTTTGCCGACGTCATGGCAGACCGCGCCGGCGAGCAGCACGTCCCAGTCGATGCGAACATTGGGATGGGAATGTTCGAACTCCTCCGCCAGCACCCTGGTGGTGCGCACCACGCCGCGCAAATGGTCGGTCTGGTTTCCCTTCCTCAGGATCGGACCGTTCGGATTGCCCCAGGGCGGAATATCCCTGATCCGCTTGAAATCCGAGCAGCACAGCGAATAGCTCCAGGCCTCGACGCAGCGCGTGCCCAGCGCCTTGTCCGGCACCAGCTCGATCTCGGGAAAATCCTCGATGACGCCGGCGCGGGTCTCGTCGGTGATGGGACGGCGCAGGCCAGCGTAATGGTGCTTGATGTTGTCCGCCATGATCGAAAATCTCCCGGAAACGTTCAGGCGTGTTGCGGTTCGATGGGCCGGCGGGTGAGGCCGAGCGTTGCCAGACAACCGCAGAACAACAGGGCGGCCGCAATCCGGAACGCCCAGGTGTAACCGCCGGTGCCGGCGACCACGTAGCCGGTGATGATGGGCGCGATCAGACCGAACAGATTGCCGCCGAAAGCCGTGATCGCGACCACGCGCGAGACGTCGCGCGGATTGCGCAACAGGTCGCTGGCGAGCGTGAAGTTGAGCCCCGCCCCGGTGTTCGAGCCCGTCAGCACCAGCGTGAGCACGAGCAGCAACTGACCAAGACCGTCAACCAGCGGCGCGAGCAGGATCAGCATCGCCAGCACCGCCATCGCGGCAATGAAGTTGCGGCGGCGGCCGGCCTGGATGTCCTTCGACGATAATACGCGGTCGCTGATACGGGCGATGGTGACCCCAAGCACGATTGTGACGAGATACGGCACAGCGGTGAGATAACCGGTGTTCATGGTCGAGAGTTCGCGCGTCGACTGCAGATAGGTCGGCAGCCAGGTGAGAAACAGATAGGCGGTGTAGACGAGGCAAGCCTGGGTGAGCACCAGCCCCCAGACACTGCGCTGGCTCAGGAGATAGCCGAGCGAAGAAGGCGGCGGTCCTGCTGATGTCACCGGCCCGGTTCCGTTGCGCTCGGACAGGATTTTCATCCGCTCCTCTTCGCTCAACCACGCGACCTGCTCCGGCGTTCCGTACCAGATCACCCATGCGATCAGCCAGACGAAGCCGATCGCGCCCAATACGACAAACGCAGTGCGCCAATCGAACCAACTCACCAACGCCGCGGTGAGAATGGCGCCGACCGCCGGTCCCGCCGAAGAGCCGCCATTGAACAATGTCGTGACAAAGCCACGCTCGCGTTCCGGAAACCATTGGCGAATCGCGCCGCCGCAGGCCGGAAAGGTCGTCGCTTCGCTGGCGCCCATCACCAGCCGCGCCGCCAGGATCGAGACGAAGCCGCCGGTCGCGGCCGTGAGCGCGGTCGCGGTCGACCAGATCGCAATGCCGCCGCCGACCATGTTCTTGACGCCGATCCGCTCGACCAGAAGTCCGAGCGGCACCAGACAGACCACATAGGTCCACAAGAATCCGGAAAACAAATAGCCCATCTGCACCGGCGAGAAGCCGTATTCCGCGACGATGGGTTTCGCCGCCACCGACAGAGCAATGCGGTCGATGTAGTTGATGATCACGACCGTGAAGATCAAGAGCGCGATCCAGCCTCGGCGATAGGTCACTTCGTCCCCCCTCGTTTGCCGGCGCCGGTCGGCTGGCCCGACTGCTTTTTCTATGCGCCAGCCTGGAAGTAATATTGATAGGGCGAGGCCTGTCCAATTAAATGGCTTTTCCCGATTTGATAGGTTTTTCCAATGAATCGCGTCAGCATCGCGCAACTCGAGGCGTTCTACTGGGTCGCCGAACTCGGCTCAGTCCACCGCGCGGCGGCTCATCTCAACGTCACGCAGCCGACGCTTTCGCTGCGCTTGCGCAAGCTCGAAGCCGAGCTTGCCGCGCCGGTGCTGGAACGTTACGGCCGCGGCGTGCGGCTGTCCCGCTCCGGACATGCCTTTCTCGCCAAGGTAAAGCCGGTGCTTGATGCGTACGGCCATCTTCACAAGGCCGGGACCCCTGCCACCATCGACGGGCGCATCCGGATTGGACTGGCGGAAGGCTTTGCGATTGCCTGCTTGCGGCATCTGGTGCCGGCACTCGCCGGCCAATACAAGCTACTGCGCCCGGAATGGACCGTCACCACCAGCTCCGCGCTCGAGCAGGAGCTGCTGCAGGGCAATCTCGATCTCGCCGTGCTGGTCGATCCGATCGGCGACCGCGCGCTGCGGCTGGTGCCGCTCGGCCCTCAAGGCAATGTATGGGCCGCGACCCCGGCGCTCGCAAGACAACTGCGGACCTCACCGCGGGCGATGTCGCGTCAGACGGTCATCACCACGCCGCCGCCGACATCGATGTACCGCAACACGATCGCGTGGTTTGCCTCGGCAAGACAGAAGCCGGGGCCGCTCTGCATCTGCACCAGCGTCAATGCCGCCGCGCAGCTGGTCGCCGCAGGGATCGGCATCGGCATTTTTCCGAAGCGGATGATCGAGGCCTATCGCCCCTCCGGCGCGCTTGCCGTCATCGCGTCCAAGCCGCAGCTTGCGGCGGGCCGCGTCTATCTCGCGCACCACGTCACGGCCGATGCAGACCGGATCGAGGCGGTGATGCGCGTGATCGAAGGCGTCACCGCCGAGCTCAATTACTTCGATATCAAGGCGGGCCGCAAAAAATCAGCATCGAGGCGCAGGACGATCCGGCGTTCGCCTTTGCGTCGCTGACCTCAGCTCATCCGCCGCGATAACGGCGCTCGAGCGCGTCATATTTTGGCTTTGAAACCGCCTGCTGGCGAATATCGAAGCCGGCGAGACGATCGGCGACGGAAGCGAGCGATCCCTCCTGCTTCAACGCGGCCAGCACCTCATGCGAGGCTTTCAACGCCGCCTGCAATGCCGCGTTAGCGTAGAGCACGCAGCCGAAGCCTAGCTCGGCGAATTTCTCTCGCCCGAGTTCAGGCGTCTTGCCGCCGAATACGACGTTGGCGACCTGCGGTACCGACAGGCTGCTCGCGATCTGCGCCAGTTCCTCGGCCGAGGTCGGCGCCTCAACGAAGGTCGCGTCGGCGCCGGCCTCGATCATGGCCCCCGCCCGGTCGATCGCGGCCTGAAGTCCCAAAATCGCCCGCGCATCGGTGCGCGCCACGATCTGAAGGTCGCCGTCGCGCCGCGTGTCGACCGCGGCCTTGATCGTCGCCAGCATTTCTTGCAGCGGCACGACCTCCTTGCCGTCGAAATGGCCGCACTTCTTAGGAAAGACCTGATCCTCGATCTGCAATCCCGCCGCGCCCGCCCGCTCCAGCACCTTCACCGTGCGCACCATGTTGACGGCATTGCCGAAGCCGGTATCGGCATCGACCAGCAAGGGAACGGCGACCGCATCCGAAATGGCCGCGACATGGTTTGCAATCTCGGTCAGCGTGGTCAGGCCGATGTCCGGCGCGCCGAGATACATGTTGGCGATGCCGGCACCGGTGACATAGACCGCCTCATAGCCGAGATCCTCGATGATACGCGCGAACAGGCCGTTGGCGGCTCCGGCGAAGATCGTCGCCTCGCGGCGGCCCAGGATGGTTTTCAACGTCGTCGTCGGCTTTGTCATACCATTCTCCTGCTCGCCTTACGCCGCCCGCCGCGTGAATCGTCTGCCCGCGCGCAGCATCAGCGTGTTGGCGGCAATCGCGACCGCCACGATCACGGTCACGACCGCCGTCGACAACCTCACATTGTTCTGCGCCATACCATTGACCAACAGAAAGCCAAGGCCCTTTTGCGAGGAGAACATCTCCCCGATCAGCACGCCGAGCAAGCTCAGCGAAAAACTGATGCGCAGGCCGTTCACGATATCGGGCAGGCAGGCCGGCACCAGCACCCAGCGGATGGTACGCGCCTGCGACAGACGCAACACGCGCGCGGTGCGCACCAGCACCGGCGGCAGGTTGCGCACCGCCCCTAACGTAAACAGTGTCATCGGCACCAGCCCATGCATGACGCCGAAGGCGACCTTGGCGGACATGCCGAGGCCAAACAACAGCAGCACCACCGGATAGAGCGTCACTTTCGGGATGGTGTAGAAACCCGCCAGAATCGGCTCGGCGACTTCGCCGGCAAACCGGCGGATGCCGAAAATGAGGCCGAGCGCGAGCCCAATCAGCGCCGAGAGCACGAAGGCGAGTGCGAATGCCTCCAGTGTCGCCGCCGCGTGATCCCAGAACATCGCCGTACCAAGCAGGCCGCCAAGATAGGTCAGCGTTTGCAGCGGCGGCGAAACCGCGACGCCCTGGGTCCAGCTTCCGATCGCCTGCCAGAGCGCCAGCATCAGAAGCGTCAGCACGATGGCATCGAACGCGCGGAAGTGCCGACGCGCGGCGAGCTTTTGCGTATGATCGAACGAGAGCTCGCTCATCCCCGTGAACGGCGGCGCGCCAGGCGCCCCTCCCAGACATAAAGAACGCCGTTGGCGACGATCGCGACCAGCAGCACGAACAGCATGGCGCCATACATCGCGCGGTTGTCGAAGCTCTGATAGGCGAACGAGATCGCATAGCCGAGCCCGGTGCCGGACAGGATGAACTCCCCGGCAATGACGCCAATCAGCGCATAGCTCAACGCGAGCTTGAAGCCGGTGAAGAGATGCGGCATCGCCGCCGGCAGCACGATCCACGTCAGGGTACGGGCCGGGGTCAGCCGGTGGACGCGGGCAAGCTTGATCAGGACGGGCGCTACGCTGTCGAGTCCCGACAGCGTAGAGATCACGACCGCGGGCGTCGCCGAAAGAATGCCGAGCACCACCAGCGGCGCCTTGCCGAGCCCGAGCAGCGCCACCAGCAGCGGATAGAAGATGAAGGTCGGCACCGAGTAATAAGAGGCAAGCAGCGGATCGACGACATCGCGCAAGCGAGGAATGCGATGAATCAGCGCGCCAAGCGCGGTGCCAATGACGACCGCAAGCACAAAGGCGAAGAAGATGGTTGAAAACGTGCTGACGATTCCGGCGTTGAGTTCGCCGGAGCGGAGCAGATCAACCATCGAGGCCACCATGTCGCTCGGCGCGAGCACGGCGAGCGTGTCGATGACACCCAAGCGGCAGCCGATTTCCAGCAATGCAAGCAGTGATGCCAGGACGGCGATGCGCGCGATCAGGGCGGCGTGGCGCCGCCTCATGCGGCCCTGCCCATGGTTTTCAGCGACTCTTCGCGCAGCGACGACCACAGCCGGCCGGTCAGTGCGCCGAATCTGGAATCCGAAACGACGCGACTGTCGCGGTCGCGCGGCCATCCGGTTTCGACCATATCGATGAAGCGGCCCGGCCGCGCGCTCATCACCCCGACCCGATCGGACAGCATCGCGGCCTCATCGAGCGCATGGGTGATCAGGAGCACGGTTGCCCCGCTCTCGCGCCACAGCCGCAACAGTTCGTCGCCCATCAGAAGGCGCGTCTGCTGATCGAGCGCGCCGAACGGCTCGTCCAAAAGGATCAGGCGCGGACGCAGCACCAGCGTGCGCGCGATGCAGACGCGCTGGCGCATGCCGCCGGAGAGCTGCGCCGGAAAATGTTCGGCAAACTGCGAAAGTCCCATGAAGCTGATCGCATGGTCGACGCGATCAGCGACTTCCAGCTTCGGTAGACCTGAGGTGCGGAGGCCGAAGGCGACATTGTCGCGCACGCTGAGCCAGGGCATGCTGGAATCTTCCTGGAATACGACGCCGACGCCGTCGGGCACCTCGCCGCGCAATTCCCTGCCCTCGAAACGCACGCTGCCGGTGGTCGGGCGCACCAGGCCCGCGACCACGTCGAGCAAGGTCGACTTGCCGCAGCCGGACGGGCCGACAATCGAGAAGAATTCGCCGCGCTTGATGTCGAGACTGATCGGACCGAGCGCCTGCACGACCGGCGGCCCGTCATAGCGACGCACCACCTCGTCCAGCGATACCTGCGGCTGTTCGCTCACGCCACACTCCTCATTGCGTCGGACGCAAGTCCGCCGGCAGGTACGACGTATCGACATATTTCGGCCAGTCGACCTCGCCTTTCATCTGCCCGGTGATCTGAAGGCCTTCGACCATGTGGTTCATCGCCGCATAATCGAGCCGGCCATCGCTCCAAAAATTGACGCGGATCAGTTCACGGACGTGGCCACGAAACAGCTCGATGTTCGGATTATTGTAGGCCTTTGCCGTGATGTCGGCGGCTTCGTCGGGATGCTCGATCGCATAGGCCAGTCCCTGGCGGCGGGCATTGACGAGGCCCTTGATGATGTCGGGATGCGCCTTGGCATATTCTGATGTCGTGATCATCACGGTCTGCATCATGCGCGGATCAAGCACGTCGCGCACCATGAACAACGGCTTCACCAGTTCCTTGTGCTGGGCATAGAACAATTCGTCCGAGAAGCCGGCGTCGACCGCGCCGCCGCCGACGGCGGAGATGATGGCGCCGAGATCGCCGGCCGGCACAAGTTTGACCTGCTGCGGCGTCATGCCGTTCGCCTTCAGCGCCATCAGGATGATCATGTTGCTGACGGAGCCCGGCGCGGTATAGGCCACCTGCTTGCCGGCGAGATCCTTGATGCCGGTCAGCGTCGAGTCCTTTTTCACCATCCACATCTGGTCCGCGACCGACCAGGCGCCGGCGCCGATGATGATGAGCTTCTGGCCGGCGTTGATGGCCTGCACGGCCGCGGCCAGCGACACCTCGCCGAAGGGAATGCCGCCGGCGAGCGTGTTGCGCACGGCGGTGCCACCGCCGGCTGCGGTGAGGATACCGGTCACGTCGACGTCATTTTTCTTGAAAAATCCCTTTTCCATCGCGACCGCATAGGGGACGCCGTAAAACTGCCCGCCCCAATGCGTCACCGTGATCGTTTCGGCCTGCGCGCGAGATGACGTCCAGGCCGCGATGGCCGCAGCCAAGGCAACCAAGAAGCCAATCCGTCCCGGTCGGAAAAATCGTCTTCGCTGTGTCATGGCGCGATCCTTCTGCAGCGCGTCGGAGAAATCGTAATTTTCAGACACGATTTACTTGGCGTCGGCCCCACCCAGGCCGTGGCGCTTCTCAAAGGCGTGCACGGCAGGAAAGCCCATCAGCTGATTCATTTCCGAGAACGGCAACATCGGCGCCTTGCTGCCGGTGCCGATACCCTCGCTCTTGAGATGGCGATAGACCAGTTGCAGTGCGCCGGCCGCGGTCAAAAAACCGGAACCGGGATAAAGCGCGATCTTGAATCCCATCGCGCCGAGTTCGGCCGTCGACAGATATGGCGTGCGACCGCCCTCGACCATGTTGGCGAGTAGCCACGCGCCCTTGAAGGTTTCGGCGACGCGTCGCAATTCCTCCAGACTCTCCGGGCTTTCAACGAACAGCACATCCGCGCCGGCCTTTAGAAAGCGCTCGGCACGGCGGAGCGCAGCATCGAGTCCCTCGGCATAGCGCGCGTCGGTGCGCGCCACGATGAGAAAGTCCTTGTCTGGCCGCGCTTCGACCGCGACGCGGATCTTGGCGACGGCATCGTCAGCCGGAATGACGCGGCGAAACTCGGTGTGGCCGCACTTCTTTGGAAACTCCTGGTCCTCGAGCTGAATGCCGGAGGCTCCCGCCGCAGCATAGCCGCGCACCGTGCGATCGACGTTCAGCAGGCCGCCATAGCCGGTATCGCCGTCGGCGAGAAATGGCAGGTTGGTGGCGCCGGCGACGCAGCGCACGCGATCGAGCATTTCGGAAAAGGTCGCGGTGCCGGCATCGGCCACCCCGAGCGCGGAGGCGACGACGCCATAACCCGTCATGTAAAGCGCGTCGAAGCCGATGCTGGCGGCCATTCGGGCCGAGATGCCGTCAAAGACGCCCGGAAGCGTCAGACATCCATCGCGTTGCAGCAGTGCGCGAAGCGGTGTTGCCTCTGCCAAGCCGTCCTCCCTTGTTTGCCCGGGCGATGGCTCTTGAGGGCCACCTGTCCCCGTTCTTTGTTGTTAGACTTGGAACCAGCGGTCCGATTCTAAGGATCGCATCCCTTCGCAGCGGCCACTGTTGGCAGCGAACGTCAAATCCGCTCCGTCAGCCGCCATGTTAAAGCGCCGCCTCTCGATGCCAAGGGGGTATCTGCAAAAATCAGCGCTTGCACCGGCGCCTGCGTCGGCCGACGGGCACGTATCCTTCTCAATGCGAGGTAGCCGAATGCGCCGGACATGACGCAGTGCGCGAAGCGATTCGCGAGCGCCACACGCGCGTCGACTCCACCTGATCACGCCCGCGCTTTTTCACCATATGAGAAGCAACGTCGACCGACCAGGACGCTCTCGACAAGAAGAAGACTTTGGTCGAAATAGCGCACATGACAAACCGTGTGCCATAACCGGCGTGAAGCACGGCGATGCAATCCTGCTGCTGAGATGGGGAAACGAGCCATGAAGCTAATTCGATTGATTGCCTTGGGCGCGAGCGCGCTGACGCTGGCGCTCGGCAGCGCCGCGCTCGCGGCCAAGATCGATATCTCGGCCCATGACATCGGCGGGCAGGTGATCGGCGACAAGGGCCCGGAAGCCGGCGTCTGGATTATCGCCGAGACCCGCGACCTGCCGACCAAATATGCCAAGATCGTCGTGACCGACGACCAGGGCCGCTATGTCATTCCGGAGTTGCCGGATGCGAACTACAAGGTCTGGGTGCGCGGCTACGGTCTGACGGACAGCGCGCAAGTCGATGCGCGTCCGGGCAAGACCGTCGACTTCAAGGTCAAGCCGGCGGCGTCCGCAGCCGCGGATGCGCAGCATTATCCCGGCATGTACTGGTATTCGCTGATCGACATTCCGCCGGCGAGCGAATTCCCCGGCACCGGCGCCAAGGGCAACAAGATGCCCGACACCATGAAGAGCCAGGCCCAGTTCGTCGACACCGTGAAGAACATGTGCCAGTCCTGTCATGCGCTCGGTACGCGCGGCATTCGCGAAGTGCCGAAGCTGTTCATGGATCAGGCGCAGGGCAATTCGCAGACCGCCTGGGCGATGCGCACGCAAGCCGGTCAAGCCATGGAATACATGGCGACCGCCATCAACAGCATCGGGCCCGACAAGGTCTACGAGGTATTCTCGAAATGGACCGACAAGATCGCGGCAGGTGCGCTGCCGTTCGACAAGCCGGAACGGCCGAAGGGCATCGAGCGCAATGTCGTCTATACGCTGTGGGATTGGGCGACGCCCGGGCATTACCAGCATGACGCAATTTCGACCGACAAGCGCAATCCGCATGTCAACGCCAACGGGTTGATCTACGGCTCGCCGGAAGAGAGTACCGATCTCATCCCGACGCTCGATCCGATCAAGAACGTCGCCTCGACGATCAAGGAGCCTTATCTGGACGAGAAGATGCAGGGTTCGGCGGACGCGCCGCACGGCACCTCGGCCTATTGGGGCGATGAGGCGATCTGGGACGGCCACACCTCGATCCATAACGTGATGATGGACGAACAGGGCAAGGTCTGGTTCACCGCCAAACTGCGCCCACCGGCGAATCCCGATTACTGCAAACAGGGCTCGCAGCACCCTTCCGCGAAAGCTGATCCGCAGGCTTCGGCTGTGCGCGAACTTTCGCGCTTCGACCCTGCGACTGGCCAATGGGACATGATCAACACCTGCTTCTCTACGCATCATCTTTACTTCGGACACGACGCCAACAATACGCTGTGGACCAGCGCGGGCGGCCCGGGTCTCGGTGGCGGCGTCGTCGGCTGGCTCGACACCAAGAAGTTCCGCGAGACCAAGGACGGCGTCGCCGCGCAGGGCTGGACCGCGCTCGTGATCGACACCAACGGCAACGGCAAGCGCGATGCCTATGTGGGCGCGAAGGATCCCCTCGATCCGACCAAGGACAAGCGCATCGCGGCGTCGTTCTACGGCGTGATGCCAAGCCCGGTCGACGATTCGATCTGGGGCCAGGCGATGGATCGCGGCTTCTCCCGCATCGATCAGCCCGGCTACATCATCCGCCTGACGCCGGGCTCCGATCCCGCCAACACCGCTTTGGCTGAAGTCTATCAGCCGCCGGAGGGCACCTTCGGTCCACGCGGCATCGATATCGGGCTGGATGGCGTGGTCTGGACGGTGTTGTCGAGCGGCCATCTCGCAAGCTTCGACCGCAAGCTGTGCAAGGGTCCGCTCAACGGCCCGACCACGGCGGAAGGCAAGCAGTGTCCGGAAGGCTGGCATCTCTATCGCCTGCCGGGACCGCAGTTCAAAGGCCTCGACCCCAAGGGCAGCGCTAACCATGCCTATTTCGTGTGGGTCGACCGCTACAACGTCTTTGGCCTCGGCAAGAACGTGCCGATCGCGGAAGCCAATGGCGCGGAATCGCTGCTGGCGCTGGTCAATGGCAAATTCGTGAACATGCGGATGCCTTACCCGCTCGGCTTCTTCACCAAGAACGTCGACGGCCGGATCGATGACGAATCCAAGGGATGGAAGGGCCGCGGGCTGTGGACCACCTCCGGCACCCGGGCCAACTTCCACGGCGAGGGCGGCACGGAGGCCTATCCGAAGGTGTTCAAGGTGCAGTTGCGGCCCGACCCGCTGGCGCACTGAGCGCCCGAGCAGGCTGAGCGCGTGCGAGGCCGTTAGCGACGGCGCAAAAAGCGAGGACAGGAAATCGGGCTCCACGCCATCAGGCTCGGGGCCCGATTTGCGCTTGCACTCGAGATTGCGCCGGCGCGGAAGCTGGCTAAAGATAGCGCGCCCGCTTCCGCCATGATCCACGCAAGCCGATGTCTTCAGACCTAAGCCGCGCTTCGAGAATGTTGACGTGGATCCGCGGGCGAATTCACCGCGACCGGCTGCAATTGATTCTGGCGCTGCGCGTCACCGTCGGTGCACTGCTCTCTTTCGTGGTCGCGCAGATCCTGCACCTGCATCTGCCGCTCTGGGCGGTTCTGACCTCGCTGATCGTGACCCAGGCAAGCCTCGGACGTTCAATCAAGGTCGCAAGCGACTACCTGATCGGCACCTTCGCTGGCGTTGCCTATGGCGGCGCCCTGGCGATCCTGATTCCGCACGAAAGCGAATGGGCCCTGCTCGCGGTGCTGGCGCTCGCGATCGCGCCGCTCGCCTTCATCGCCTCGTTTCGCGCGAACTTCAACGTGTTGCCGATCACGGCGATCATCGTGCTCCTGGTTCCCGGCATGCAGCACGTCAGCCCGGCGGCTTCCGCGCTCGATCGCGTGCTTGAAGTAACCACCGGCGGCACCGTCGGCTTCATCGTTTCCTTTCTGCTGTTCCCGTCTCGCGCCAATACGATCACGATCCAGGCCGCGGCTGATATGCTCGATCTGATGGCCGATGCGCTGTCGCGTTTCCTGGAAGATCACACCCGCGAACTCGATGCCGCCGAGCGCCGCCGTATTCAGGACGGCATTGCCGCCGCGCTGGCAAAGCTCAACACCATCGGCGCCGAGGCCGAGCACGAACGGAAATCGCGCCTCACCTCCGGTCCCGATACCGGTCCGCTGCTGCGTACGCTCCTGCGCCTGCGTCATGACATCGTGATGCTCGGCCGGGCGGTCGGATGCGAGCTGCCGGCGGCAATCGCAGCCCGGCTGACGCCATCACTCGAAAATATTGAGATCACGGGAAGCGGCTTTCTCCGCGCCAGCGGCGCCGCCCTGCGCGAACAGAAGCCCGCCCCGCCCCTGGCCGCGGCCGACGCGTCGTTCCGCGATTACGTCGAACGCTTCAGCGCCGTGCGGCGCGAGGGATTGACGCGCGACATGGAAAGCGAGGCGGCCGAGCGGTTGTTTGCACTCGGCTTTGCGCTCGAGCAGCTGCGCGAGCACTTCGTCGAGGTGCATCGCGTGGTCGGCGAATGGGCGCGTGAATAGCGCTCTCTGACGTTTCCGTCCAGACAGCGTCACGCAAGTGCGCAAACGCCCAAAAACTCACCGTGATGGCGCAAATGTCATCACGCTCACATTCACTTGAAATGTGACCCCTCTCACAGGCGGCTTGTGTGAAGGCGCGCATGCTCCAATCATTGATCACGCAAAGCAGCAGAGCTTACCCCATGAGCGATGCCACGTTGCCGTCAAAAGCGATTGCCGACTCCGAAGCACTTTCATTTCAGCGAAAGACACGGCGGCGCGGGTTTCTGACAGCGCTTGTCGAGGCCTTGCACCATTCGAGACGCCTGGAAGCGCAACGCATCCTTCGGCGCTACCGGCACCTGATCGACGCGAAAGACCGCGAGCGGATTTTGAAAGGAATTGAAGATGTCCCTGAGTGACAAGCCGGAGCGCAAGTTTTCATTATTCGAGGTCGCCGGTTACGCGGTCTTGATCGCAATCGCCGCTGGATTCCTCGCCCTGCATATCGTTGCCGGCAATATCGATCTGCCGGGCAGCAGGAGTGTGCCTGCGGAAGCCGCCAGACTATCCGGAGATTGAATGCGCGCCGATGCGGCCATCATGGCTGCGAACGATCTTGAGTAAGTTGATCAATCTTAGCAAAGCGGGTTGAAAGTCCGGTAATCATCCGGAATCGATTACGCGCAAATTCGGTGTCATCTGGAGCCTCCCTAAGGATGGAGGCTGACCGTGAACATCTATTTGGTACGCGTGATGACGGATGACCGCGAGCACCGCCTCTGGGCTGCGGCGACTTCGCGCGAAGAAGCGATCGATCGGGTGCTGGATCAGGTGCCGGAGGGATGGACGGCGCGCCTGATGGATGATCACGGCGGCACTGGTCCGGACGCACTGGATGGCATGAAGCCCGGTGAAATTCGCGAGATTAAGGCTCCGGGTTCCGGCTGTGCGGCCGGCCAGGGATCGCGGGCCGCCGGCGAAAGCCTAACGGGGCCTTAACGGCCGCCCGCACAGGTGGATCTTAAACAAAGCTTAGCCCTTCAAGAATAATTTGATCGAATATTCGCGCGCCTCATATCGGCGCCTCATTGCGCTTGTCATTTTTTCAAACGAGGCCCCGATGTCATCGACATTGGCACTCTTGATCTCGGAGCTGGACGCGATCGACGGTTGGCCGGCCGAACGATGGGCCGAAACGCTGCGGCAGATCACCAAGCTCTTCCTGCACCGCGCCCAGGGGCTTGCAGCGGATCAGATCGCGCTTTTCGACGACGTCTTCGTCCGCTTGATCGGCCGCGTCGATAACTGCTCGCTGGCGCAACTCAGCGAACAGTTCTCCGAGGCCAAGTGCGCGTTGCCTCGATCCGCCAGGCTGCTCGCGCTTCACGGCGACCCATCGGTCTGGCTTCCCATCCTGAAGTGCGTTCGCCTGGCGCCGGAACTCATTCTTGAGGTGGTCCAGGCTGGCGGTCCGAAGCACCGTCTTGCAATCGCGCAGCGGCAGACCGTCGATGCCGCCGTCAGCGAGGCGCTGCTGCAAGGCGCCAATCCCGCGATCTATCACGCGCTGGTCGAAAACCTCGGTGCGAGACTGCCGGACGCCGATTGGGCGCGGCTGGTGCAGATCGCCGAGCAGGATACGCCCCTTGTGCAAAAGCTCGCCCGCCGGTCCGACCTTCCCGAACCGCTCAAGCGCAAGATCCGCGCGAAGCTGGAAGATGCGCGCATGCGCCACCTCAATGCGATGCCAGGCGTCATGCGGGAGCAGATCGAAAACACCATCGCGACCGCCGACCCGGCGAAGCTGCTCGCAGGTTCAGGGCAGCCCGACTATGCACGCGCACAAGCCGAAATGATCGAACTCGGCCGCAAGGGCAAGCTGAACGATTCGACGATCAACCGATTTGCGCTTCGCGGCGAATACACCAACATCGTTGCGGCGCTCGCGCTGAAGACGGGATCGCCGGTCGACGTCATTCTGCCGCTGCTCGCCAGCGACAATCTCGAGGGACTGGTTCTGGCGTGCAAGGCCTCGCGGCTGGACTGGGCGACGGCGGCTGCGATCATCCGCCATCGCCCCGGCCAGCCGCCGGTGGCTCCGGCCGAACTGGAAAAGGCCAGGAAAACCTTCGACGAGTTCTCGCTGTCGGCAGCGCAACGGACCGTCCGGTTCTGAAGCTCGAGGCCATTCGGCCTATTTGTCGATCTTGTTATGAAGCTGCCAGAAGCGCAGCGTTCTTTCGGCAGTGTCGACCGACAGCTTGCCATAGTCGCTTGACGCGAGTTTCAGCGTGGCGTCGTCGATGCGGATCTTGGAGCGATGCACGAGAATCGCTTCGACCGCCGACCAATCCAGTTTCGCCGCCTTGCAGGGAATCAAAACGAGATCGGCGCGCGGCCCCTCCAGAACCCTCATCATCATCTCGGTCGGCGCGCTATTGTTGAGAAGCCCGAGCGCGGCCGCGACTTCCTCGAGCTTTCTGTTACCCGCGAATCTGGCGATCGCCGCACTGTTGAGCTCGTTCATGCCTTTCATTCTGCGCACCGCGGCCTCGGCCCTGCCGAAGTCGCGCGCCGCAGCATCGGACTGCACGGTACTTGCAATCGCCGCAAGGATGCGCTGGATCTCGCCTCGAACTTCCGCCGGCGCGACACTCAACAGCTTGGCACGCACGGCCTCTGTCGCACGGAGCAGGAGATCGCGCAGGAATTTGAGTGGAAGATCCGCCCTCAGGCCCAAAACCTCGGACAGTTCGTCATCGGCCTCGGCGCGGGCGACCATGCCGCCGTAACCGGATTCGGAGAAGCGGGCGGTGGAATTATTGGCAAGTTTGCGAATGACCTTGCGTTCGCCGCGCTCGACCAGCACGTCGGTGACGGATTCGGAAAGGTTGTCCCGTCCGGAAATCGCGAGCAGATGATCCTGGCCCTTGTTTTTCGCGATCTCCACCAGCGTCCCGTCGGACAGGCTTTTGGAATGAGCCAGAACGTTCTCGGCCACGGCAATCTGGTCGTCCCAGGCGAGACGTTCGACCACGCCGGAAGGGGCGCGGTCGATCGGCGCCAGGCGGGCACCGAGTTCCGCCTTCACCCGGCTTTCGACGCGTTCGACGAGATGGCTGAGCACGTCGTCGAAGACCTTGATCTGCTCGTCGCTGAGACGTTCGGCGTCGTGGAGAAACAGATCCGTGACCTGCCGGAGCGTCTCGACGCGCTTGGCTGAGGAGCCGCTTCTGACGGCCTCTTCCAGTTCATCAATGATCGAGGCAGAAGCCTGCATGACAACTAAAACCTTATGACGATATTTCTTTCGCCTTCGTTGAAGTAGATCAACGCGGCCAAGATATTCCGAAGCCTCCCACCGGGTTGGCCGGTGCCAAAACACCTACTGCCCGGCGACACGGCGTTGCGACTTGCGATCGGGCTTGTTGATCAAGAAACGAATGCCAACCGTCGTGCCGTCGATCCAGACCATCTCGCAACGCCTGAACGCGAGCCCCGTCGACGAGAGAACCAGGAAGAATTCTTTGGCCCGCAGAACCTCGGTCGTCCCTTCAATCTCGATCCGGGCGCCCGTCGATGAAACGTCTTTCAGCTGGCAGGCGCGGCTCCAGGTGCCGTCGACGCCCAAAAGGTTGGCCGGGAATGCGCGCTGAAACTGCACGCGATCGGCCTTTCGGTTGTTGCTCATACGGTCCCCCCGATCCCAAACGACCCGAACGCGCTAGAGCCGAGCCCACTTGCCTGATTGCCGGATGAGATTCGCCGCAGCTGCCCGTGAGCCGACCGATGCCACGACGGCACGGCAACAGCTGGAAGATCGGATAACCGTTTCAATACCCAAACAAGCAACCGGTATTATTGGATGGTAAGCGAGCAATGAGTTCGGCCGTGTAATCTTCGGAACCTAACTCTGAATCATTAATCGCGGGTAAGTGGTGCGCCTTCTCGATACTGCCACGACAAGAAACCCCTGCGGCGATGATCGCGCCGCAGGGGGCCGGCAACTACTCGGCTTTGTGCGATGTGGGCGCGGGTGTCGGAAACGCCACCAGCGATCTAAGACCTGCCGGCAGTGACCGCCCGATGCGCCTGCTGCACGGCCCCGAGAATCGGGCGTCCCGACCGATGCATCTTTGGCGTCCACCAGGCGAACAAGGCCTTTACCAGCTCCGAAACGTCCTGGGTTCGCCGGCTTTCCGCCTTGGCGCGCACCTCGGCCTCGCCCCTGAAATCGATTGTCGGCAATTCGCGCTGCATAATCATCTCCAGATCAAATGGGTCATGAGTTCAACGCAACTACTTGATCGAGACCGCGAACGGATGGGCGTTTACGGGTCTCGGGGAATGTGGCGGCGGCCCCGCGACGAGCCAGATCGCTACCCCGGTAAAGACCGTCACAACGAGCGTGGGGAGTAGAATCGTCTTTGGCCGGTGCATCTGGTCGATCTGCTAGAAGTATTTGAAATTCTGGAGGCAAGCCCGGCAATATTCGCGGTAGATCAGGCGAAGGATGATGTTCATCGAACCAACTCCGTTGTTGATTACGGGATAAGGATTGCAGCCTTATGTTTCAGGCCCATTTCGTCAGGGGATGAAATCGATTTCGCCGGACCGGAAATTGGTTTCGGCGGCATCTTTTGAGGGTGACGGCGATCCGATGGATTGCCCGCCCTCTCACCAGCCTCATTCCGAAGCAAACCGCGGCTTTTGACGGACGGATTTCAAAGAAGGGCACGGAGATCGCCCTTCATATGGGACAAACCGACGGGCCTAGACGCTTGCTTCAAACCGCGATCGGTAAAGCGCCGGCGAAAGGCCGGTCGCTTTCCTGAAATGGTTGCGCAAGTTAGCTCCGCTCCCGAAGCCGACTTCGAGCGCAACCTTTTCGATCGGCAACCTGGTTTCTTCAAGAAGGTCGCGCGCGTGCGCCAGCCGCTCGGCCAGCAACCATTCTCCAGGCGCCATGCCCGTGGCGTCGCGCATATGACGATGAATGCCTCGGACGCTGAGGCCGGCCTCCGACGCCATTCGCTCGACCGGCCAGGATTCCGACAGGCGGGCGCGGATTGTCTGCATCAGCGCCGACAATCTGGCACCCGCGCGCCGCGGCACAGGCCGCTCGATGAACTGGGCTTCGCTCCCGCTGCGGTGAGCGGCAACAACAAGACGACGCGCGACACTGTTGGCGGCCTTGGCGCCGAAATCCTGACGCACGACGTGGAGGCACAAATCGAGACCTGCCGCACTTCCCGCCGATGTCATCAGCAAACCTTCATCGACGTAGAGCACGTCCGGCTCGACGACCACATCCGGAAACGCCCGCGACAATTCCTCGATGTGGTGCCAGTGCGTGGTGGCGCGCTTGCCGGCGAGCAGGCCGGTTTGCGCGAGCACAAACGCGCCGCCGCAGATCGACACCAGGCGACAGCCGCGCGCGTGTGCCTCCCGCAACGCCTTCAACAGTGAAAGCGGGACCGGCGCGTTCGGCCCACGCCAGCCGGGAACGACGATGGTGCTCGCGTCCGACAACAGCTCCAATCCGCCATCCGCGACCACCTGAATGCCGCCGACGGCGCGCAGCAGGCCGGGCTCGGCTGCGGCGACGACGCAACGATACCAGTTTGCGCCCATTTCAGGCCGCGCGAGGCCAAAGACCTCGAAGGCACAGCCGAATTCGAACAGACAAAGCCCGTCATAGGCGATGATGACAACACGGTGCGGAGCAATACTTGGCATGATCTCGACGATATTGGCCGCTCTGGCCACTGGCAAGAGCGCCGATTTCTTCCGAACATTGCCGCACCACGACCGTCTTGGCCCGACACAGCAAGCGGCCGGAAGAAAGGGATAAGCGATGAGACTGATCGGAATGCTTGATTCGCCGTACGTACGGCGCGTTGCCATTTCACTGCGGCTGATGGAGGTGCCGTTTGCGCACGAAGCGCTGTCGGTGTTCCGAAACTTCGAGGCGTTTGCCGCGATCAATCCGGTCGTCAAGGCGCCGACCTTCGTGACCAATGACGGCACCGTGCTGATGGATTCAGCGCTGATCCTCGACCATGTCGAACGGCTCGTCGGCGCCGAGCGCAGCCTCGTTCCCACCGATATCGCAGCACATGCCCGTGCCCAGCGCATCGTCGGCCTGGCGCTCGCGGCCTCGGACAAGAGCGTGCAGATCGTCTACAAGCAAACGCTTCGGCCGAAAGACAAGCAGCATCAGCCGTGGATCGATCGCGTGCAGGGGCAGCTCGAGGCCGCCTACCGGCTGCTTGAAGGGGAAATCGCAGCGGCAACGCCGTGGCTGTACGGCGACCGGCCCATGCAGGCGGACATTACCAGCGCGGTGGCCTGGCGCTTCACGCAAGACGTGCTGCCCGGCGTTATCAGTGAGGCGGGCCATCCGGCGCTTGCCGCGCTGTCGGCGCGTGCGGAAAAAATGCCAGCGTTCCTGGCATTCCCACCGGACTAATCGTCGCTGATAATTTCTTGCGTCTGATTGTCGACCACGACCGGGCAGTCGAAATAAACTACCGATGGATCGGAACTGTATCGTTCCCGCATGACCGCCCGCCAGCTCTCGTCGAACATCGCTTCAGCCTCAGCGCGGGAATTCCAGAGATAGACTCCGCCGATCGTCATTCCGTCCTGCGACAGGTAGTAGTATTTGCGAACGAGACCTGCGACGCCCTGATATCGCGGAGCCGTGCTCAGGAAGTTGCGCCGCGCCTCTTCCCGCGTCATCGGCCGTGGCAGCGG
>NZ_DASSRP010000378.1:0-8613 GCF_035701725.1 Bradyrhizobium sp. | reverse complement strand
GGGTGTGCGCATTCTGGCGCGATATCGGCGAACCCGTCGGCATGCGCAGCGATGCCAAGTCGCTGGTCCAGGCGATCCGCGACGCCGGCGAACTACGCTATCTCGATGGCGGCGGGGTCGGCTGCTTCAACGAGGACGAGCGCCCGACCGATCGACGCAGGATCTATCACCACTTCACCTTCTACGGCTTCCTGCTGTGCTTTGCGTCAACCTGTGTGGCGACGCTCTACCATTATCTGCTGGCACGCGAAGCGCCGTATGCATGGTGGGACTTGCCCGTGGTGCTGGGTACGGTCGGCGGCGTCGGGCTGCTGATCGGGCCGATTGGGCTATTGATGGAGAAGTCGATACGCGATAGCGCGCTCGTGGATGCCAATAGCTCCGGCATGGACGCGGCTTTCACACTGATGCTATTTCTGACCGGCCTCACCGGCCTTGCGCTCTTGTTGTGGCGTGAAACGTCGGTCATGGGCGCGCTGCTGGCGCTGCATCTTGGCGTGGTGTTCGCGCTTTTCATCACGCTGCCTTATGGAAAATTCGTCCATGGCCTTTATCGCTTTGCGGCGCTGGTGCGTTATGCGCGCGAGCGACGGATGGCCGGACATATCTGATTTGCCGCGAGCCGGAGCACGACCATGAAAGACCTCATCGCGATTGCCGAACAGGTCGCGGCGAAACTCGTCAAGCGAAAGCAAACTATCGCGGTCGCGGAGTCCTCGACCGGCGGGCTGATTTCGGCAAGCCTGCTCGCGGTATCCGGTGCATCCGCTTATTTCCTCGGTGGTGCCGTGGTCTATACACGCGACGCCCGCCGGCTTCTGGCCGATATTTCCGACGAGGACATGAAAGGCATACGTTCGGCCTCCGAACCCTACGCCCAGCTGCTCGCGAACCGGACCCGGGAGCGCTTTGCGACCGACTGGGCCCTCTCGGAAACCGGCGCTGCCGGTCCGACCGGCAACCGCTACGGCGATCCCGCCGGTCACAGCTGCATGGCGATTGCCGGACCCGTCTCGCAGGTGATCACGCTGGAGACCGCAAGCAACGACCGGCAAGCCAACATGCACGCCTTCGCGGCGCGCGCGCTGAATTTGTTGCTGGAGAATCTGTCGCGTTAGCTCCCGCCGCGCCAGACAATTGAAGCCTCGAGGTCTTGGCAACGGTGCCGAGCTCCCTCTCCCCTTGTGGGAGAGGGTTGGGGTGAGGGGTCCAAGTCTATCGATAAGCCTAACCCCCTCGCCCGGATCGCATCTGACGATGCGATCCGACCTCTCCCACAAGGGGAGAGGTGAAGAGCAGCCGTCACTTCTCTCTGAACGCACGCATCAGCTGATCGCTGAGCGGCTTGATCAGGTAGGACAGCAGCGTGCGATCGCCGGTCTGGACGAAGGCTTCCACCGGCATGCCCGGGATCAGCTTGACGTCGCCGAGACGCGCGATTTCTTCCGCCGGCATCGAGACGCGGATCGTATAATAGGATTGTCCGGTTCGCTGGTCGGTGGTGGTGTCGGGTGAAACGCGAGTGACGACGCCGTTGAGCTCGGGCGTGGTGCGCTGGTTGAACGCCGACAGCCGCAGCAGCGTCTTCTGCCCAAGCTGCAATTTATCGATGTCCTGCGGATTGACCTTGGCTTCGACCTGAAGATCGTCAGCCTGCGGCACGATCAGCATGATGGTGTCGCCGGCAGTGATCACGCCGCCGACCGTATGCACCGTGGATTGCAGCACCATGCCGTCCTGGGGCGCGCGGATGTCGACCCGCCGCAACTGGTCTTCGGCCGTCACCTTGCGTTCGACGAATTCGCCGATCTTGTCGTTGGTTTCGCGCAGGTCCTTGGACACGTCGCTGACGACGTCCTTGTCGACCTGGATGATCTGAAGTTCGGTCTCGGTGATCTTGCCCTTGGCCTGGGCGCGCGAGGCAATGTATTGCGCGCGTTCGCCGGCGAGCCGCGCAGCGTCACGCTCCAGCGTCGTAAGCCGGCTCAACTGCACCAGGTGCTTTTCATAGAGATCGCGAACGCCGGCGAGTTCCTTCTCGACCAGGCTGATTTCCTGATCCTTTGCCTTTTCCTGGGCGGTAAGGCCGGCGATTTCCTCGTTCAGCTGAACGATACGCTCGCGCAGCTGGGCCTTTTGGCCGGTCCTGCCATTGACGCGGACCTCGAACAGCTTGGTTTCGCTGGCCATGATGCCGGCAACTTCGGGATCGCTGGCGCGGCTCGTCAGCATCGGCGGGAAGGTAATCTTGTCCAGGCCGCGCTGCTCGGCCTCCAGGCGCGCGGCGCGCGCCCACAAGCCGTCGAGATTCTTGGTGACGATGGCAAGGCTCGCCTTGGTCACGGTGTCGTCGAGCCGCACCACGACATCGCCCGCCTTGACGACATCACCGTCGTGCGCGCGCAACTCGCCGACCACGCCGCCGGTTGGATGCTGCACCTTCTTGACGTTGGATTCGACCACAATCGATCCCGGCGCGATCAGCGCGCCCGAGATTTGCGCGGTCGATGCCCAGCCGCCGAGCCCGCCCGCAAGCAGGATAACGACCGACAGTCCGACAATCAGATGCCGCTTGATCGAAAAGCGCGTGCCTTGCTCGTTGAAGTCCTTGAGCGTGATCATGGCTTGGCGACGCCTCCGTCGGAGACGATCTTGATCGGAGCAGCCGCGACGCGCGGCTGCAACACTTGCGCCAGCACGGTTTCCTTCGGCCCGAATGCCTGGACGCGTCCATCGCGGAGCACGAGCAACTGATCGACGGCTTCAATGCCGATCGGCCGGTGCGCGACCACGACCACAATGGCACCCCGCTCGCGCGAGGCACGAATGGCGCGGGTCAGCGCTTCGTCGCCTTCGGTATCGAGATTGGAATTCGGCTCATCCAGAACGATGAGGAACGGATTTCCGTATAGCGCGCGCGCCAGAGCGACGCGCTGGGCCTGCCCGGCGGACAATGCCGTCCCTTGCTCGCCGACCTGGGTGTCGTAGCCCTCGCGCATCTTGATAATCATCTCGTGCACGCCGGCTTCCTTGGCGGCGGCAATGATGCCGTCGGAGGTCGCTTCGGGATCGAATCGGCAGATGTTCTGCGCGACGGAGCCCGCAAACAACTCAACGTCCTGCGGCAGATATCCGATATGGCGGCCAAGCACGTCCGAGGACCACTGGTCGAGGGCGGCGCCATCGATCCGCACCTTGCCGCGTGCCGGCTGCCATACGCCGACCAGCGCGCGTACCAGCGAGGACTTGCCGGAGCCGCTCGGCCCGATAATGCCAAGGCCATTTCCAGCCGAAAGCGCAAAGGTCACGTCCTGGACGATGACCCGCTGGTCGCCGGGCGGCACGATGCTGACGCCCTCCATCGACAGGCGGCTGGAAGGCGTCTGCAGCAAGGTCGGCGTGGCACGCGCCGGCATCGACTGCAGCAAATGATTCAGCCGATACCAGCTCTGGCGCGCGGCCATGAAGCTCTTCCAGTGCGCGATCGCAAGATCGACCGGCGCCAGCGCGCGAGCGCTGAGAATCGAACCCGCAATGATGATGCCGGCGGTCGCCTCCTGGTGAATCACGAGATAGGCACCGACCGCGAGCACGGCCGATTGCAGCATCATCCGCAAGACCTTGGCGACGGCCCCGAGCCCGCCGGTGACATCGCTGGCGCGCTGGTTGCCATCGAGATAGCTTTGATTGGCATCGCCCCAGCGCCGGGCCATGCGTCCGGACATTCCCATCGCAACCAGCACCTCGGCGTTACGACGGCTGGTGGCGGCCAGATCGTTGCGCCGCGCCGCAAGTCCAAGCGCCTGACGCACCGGCTCGCGCGAAAGAAACTCCGTCATTAGCGTGAGGGTCACCAGAATGATCGCACCGACCAGCGCGGTAACGCCGATCAGCACGTGAAAGGCAAAGCAGATCGCAAGATAGAACGGCAGCCATGGCAGGTCGAAGAACGCGCCGGGTCCCATGCCGCCGAGAAAGCCGCGGACATTGTCGAGATCGCGCAGCGGCTGAAGCCCCTCGCCACGTCCGCCGATTGAGAGCGGCAACCGCACGACCGTATCGAACACGCGCGCATTAAGCGCTTCGTCGAGCGAAGTTCCAATGCGGCCGAGGATGCGGCCACGGATCAGGTCGAGCAGGCCCTGCGCGATATAGAGACCGCCCGCCAGAATGATCAGCCCGATCAGGGTCGGAACGCTGCGGCTCGGCAGCACGCGGTCGTAGACTTCAAGCATGAACAGCGACCCGGTCAGATAGAGCAGATTGATCATGCAGCTGATGACGCCGACGCCGATAAAGGCGCTGCGGCAGGCCCGCAACGCGTCAGCGAGTTCGGAACGCCGGACGCCCGGAGCGGCTGCCATCTATCTTGATCTCTTCATACGGGGACGCAATTCCCCTTAAATAACGGATACGCATGGAAATTTTACTAATTTTTCCTGGCCCCGTCCAATGCCGGCTGCCGGCCTAAATCGTTACGCTTCAATATCTTATGGGTAGCGGAACGGACCTGGGCCCGCCCCGCTGCCTTCCATAGTAAAGACAGAGCTAAAGGCGACCGCCAGTTCGGATCAGCCGGACGATCAGCAGCAAGATGATGGCGCCGATCGCCGAATAGATGATTTCAGAAATAAGCCCGCCGCCGATGTGGATGCCGAGCCGTGGAAACAGCCAGCTGGCGATGAAGGCGCCGATAATGCCGATGATGATATCGCCGATGATGCCAAATCCGGCGCCGCGCACGACCTTGCCGGCCAACCAACCCGCAACCAGGCCGACAAACAGAATGACTATGAGATGCTCGCCTGAAAGATACATGAAAACTCCCCGGATTATGCGCGTCGTTCCTCCCGCGCCCAGTCGAAAACTTAACCATTATTGGCAGACGTGACCATGCCAATCTGAAAGCTGGACGGAACCAGGGCCGATATTTGCAGAGGGCGGTTGATCACCAGGTTGCGGCGACCGCAACGCGTTCCGCCAGGATGCACCGCGCAATGCGGTCGCCGGCCATCTGCACGTTGGGCGGCAGCCGCTCCAGGCAGCGCGCTTCGGCGACACCGCACCGCGGGGCAAACGAGCAATTGGCCGGTGCGTGATCCAGCGTCGGCGGCGTTCCCGGGATGGTCTCCAGCCGCTCGCCCCGTTTGGCGCCATGGACGGTGGAGGCGAGGAGCCCCTTCGCATAGGGATGAACCGGGGAACGCACGATCTGGCGGAGCGTGCCCTGCTCGACGATTTCCCCTGCATACATCACCGCGACGCGGTCGCAGATTTCCACCGCGACGCCGATATCGTGGGTCACGAAAATCACGGACATGCCGAACTCGCGCTGCAACTCGCGCAGCAGCAGCAAAATCTGGATCTGCACGGTGGCATCGAGTGCCGTGGTCGGCTCGTCCGCGAGCAAGACTTTGGGACGGCAGGCCAGCGCGAGCGCAATCATCGCCCGCTGGCGCATGCCGCCCGACATTTCATGCGGATAGGTGTCGAGCCGGCGTTTGGCCGAGGGGATCCGAACCACCTCCAGCATTTCCAGCGCGCGCGCCCTCGCCTCGCTCGCGCTCTTGCCTTCGTGGCGCATCACGGTCTCGGCGATCTGCCGGCCGATTGTGTAGACCGGATCGAGCGCCAGCGCCGGCTCCTGAAAGATCATCGAGACGGTCTGGCCGCGAAACGCCGACAGTTCCTCATCGTCAAGCGCGAGCACGTCGCGGCCCGCCAGGCGAATGCTGCCGGAAATCGCCGTCCGTTTCTTCGGCAACAAACGCATCAGCGATCGCAAGGTCACGCTCTTGCCCGAACCGGATTCGCCGAGCAGTCCCAGCACCTCGCCCTCGCCGACCGAAAATGAGAGGTTGTTCACGGCGTGCACCGTGCGCTCGCCCGAAAAGCGAATGCTGAGGTTCTCGACTTCGACGAGCGCGGTCATGGCAGTTGCGGCACCTTTTGGTGGAAGTCCGTCGCGCGCTGGAACGCCGCGCCGATCCGCAAGATCGTGGCCTCGTCGAATGAACGGCCGATCAGTTGCAAGCCCACCGGCAGGCCGCTGCGGGTGAAGCCCGCGGGAACCGCCAGCGACGGCAGACCTAGATAATTGATCGGGCGGGTGAACCTCGTCAGCCGCTGGAGCACGGCATCCGCCCCCGGGCTGCCGCCGACATCGCTCTCGGCAATCGTCGGCGCCGGGATCGGCGAGACCGGCGCGATCATCGCATCGACCTTCGCCGTGGCAGCGTTATGTGCCGCGAGCGCCGGGCCGCGCCAGCGCAGCGCTTCGAGATAGGTGACGCCCGAGACCGCCAGGCCGTTCTGAAGCCGCATCATCACTTGCGGGCTGTAATCCTGCGGGCGCTCGATCATCCAGCGCTTGTGGAAGGCAGCCGCCTCCACGGCAAGCACAAGCTGCGAGGCGCTGGAGAGCTGGCGTTGATCGGGCAGGTCGACCTGAACGACGTTGGCGCCTTCGCGCTTGAGCGTCGCAATCGTTGCATCGAGCACGCCGGCGACTTCCGCATCGAGATCGTCGACATAGAAGGCACTCGGCACGCCGATGGTGAGCCCCTTCATCGGCTGCGCGGTCGCCGCGGCATAATCCGGCACCGGCAGGCTGCTCGCGGTGAGATCGGCAGGGTCGGCGCCCGCCATCAGGCCCAGCAACACGGCGCAGTCTTCGGCCGTGCGGGCCAGCGGCCCAACGGTGTCGAGCGATTGCGATAGCGGCATGGCGCCCGCGCGGCTGACGCGGCCGACGGTGGTTTTCAATCCGGTCACGCCACAGAAATGCGCGGGCATGCGAATCGAACCGCCGGTATCCGAGCCGAGCGCGGCAAAGGTCAGCCTCGCCGCCACCGCCGAGCCCGACCCGGATGACGAGCCCCCGGTAACATGCGCCAGCCCAAACGGATTGTGCACCGGTCCGAAATGCGCGTTGTGGCCGGTCGGGCCGTAAGCGAATTCGGCCATCTGCAGCGAGCCGAGGCGGACCGTGCCGGCGTCCTTCAGTCGTTGCAACGCGGTCGAGGTGGTCGTGGCGACGAAATCGCGGCGGATACGCGAGCCGCAGGTCACCATCTTGCCTGCCTCGTAATACATGTCCTTGTGCGCGAGTGGCACGCCGTGCAGTTTCCCCCGACGGCCGCCCTTGGCGAGCGCAGCATCGGCCGCATCGGCCGCTTTCAACGCCTCATCCGCCTCGATCGCCATGAAGGCGTTCAGATGCGGCTGCCATTTCGCGATCCGGTCAAGACAGGACTGCGTCGCCTCGCGCGAAGAGAGTTGCTTGTCTGCGATCGCGTTTGCGACCGCGGTCAGCGACATCAGGGCCGGTTCGGTGCTCATCGAGCGGCCTTTTCGGTTTGGACCAGCATGAACGTCGAAGGTTCGAGATCGAACGGCAAGGTGCCGGCAATCGCGGCAAAACCGTCGAATGCCGGCCCGATGGAATTGGCGATACGCGTGGCGATTGCGGTATCGACCGGCACGCCGGCGGCGCTGGCGATGGCGCTGATCTCTTTCTCCGTGGGTCTAGTCATGCCTTGTTTCCTCTTTCTTGTTGTGGCGCACCGCTGTGGCCTGATCCGGGAATGGCCATGTAGCAGGCCGCCTGATGGCCCATTTTATCAAGCGCGGTGAGTTTAGGTGTGGTTGCAGCGCAGAGCGGCTCCGCAAACGGGCAGCGGGTGTGGAAGCGGCAGCCCGGCGGCGGGTCGATGGGATTGGGCGGATCGCCCGAGATCGGCGGCGCCTCGGTCCGCCGGTCGGGATCGGAGGACGGCATCGCCGCGAGCAGCGCCCTGGTATAGGGATGCGCGGGCGCGTCCCATACCTGATCGACGGGACCGAGCTCGACCACTTCACCCAGATACATCACCAGCACGCGGTCGGAGATGTAACGAACGACGTTGAGGTCGTGGCTGATGAAGAGATAGGTCAGGCCGAACTCGCGCTTGAGATCGGCCAGGAGGTTGAGCACCTGCGCTTCGACCGACTTGTCGAGCGCCGAGACCGCCTCGTCGAGGATGACGAGGCGCGGCGACAGCGCGAGCGCACGCGCAATGTTGACGCGCTGGCGTTGCCCGCCGGAAATCTCGTGCGGGTAGCGATTGGCGAAATTCTCCGGCCGCAATCCGACCTTGCCCAGCAGTTCACGCGCGAGCGCGCGGGCCGGCGCATCTGCCATGCCGTGCACCTTCGGGCCAAAGGCAATCGATTCCTCGATCGTCAGACGCGGGTTGAGCGAGGCGTAGCTGTCCTGAAACACCATCTGCATGCCGCGACGCAATTCCCGCAAAGACAATGCGCGCCCGACCTGCATTCCGTCATAGATGATTTCGCCGGCGTCGCGCGGCATCAAATGCATCAAGAGCCGGGCGGTCGTCGACTTGCCGCAGCCGGATTCGCCGACAATGCCGACGGTCTCGCGCTTGGCGATGGCGAACGACACATCGTCAACCGCACGCACCGTCTTGCGGGCGCTGAAGAGGTCGCCTCGCACCGGGAAATGTTTGGTCAGCCCTTTGACTTCAAGCAGCGGCTGCGCTGCGCCGCCGACGTCCTTGATCGGCTCGAGCAGGGTCATGGCTGGTGTCCCGATTTCGAAGTTCGTGTCAA
>NZ_DASSRP010000377.1:0-25747 GCF_035701725.1 Bradyrhizobium sp. | reverse complement strand
TGCGTTACGCACTTTATTGGCGATGCGCGATTGAAACTTCTTAAAGCCCGTATCCTTGCGGCCAACTCTTTGGCCGGCGGCGAGCCCGGTGCGTTCGCCGCCCTGCTCGATGGCCGAAACCAGCGCGGGCAGAAACGCGGGATTGTTCTGGCCATCGCCATCCAGCGTCGCGATGATCGCTCCGCGGGCCACGCGCACGCCGCTGCGTACGGCAGCCGACTGCCCCGTCGACACCGAATGCCGGATCTGACGCAGATTGGGGCGGCTCTTCATCACCGAGGCGAGCCGCTCGCCGGTGGCGTCCGTCGAGCCATCATTGACGTAGATGATCTCGTAATTCCAACGCCCATCGAGCGCAGCGGCAATTTCGGCGACCACAGGCTCAATATTTTCGGCCTCGTTACGCACGGGAACGACGATCGAGACGGTGATGGCGGCTGTATCGGAAGAAGACAAATCTCACCCGTTGGTGCTGGCGTCCGATTGCGAGGTTCGTAACACTTTTTGGGGCTGCGTTTCGAACGTCGGAATCGAATGGACGCCAGCTAATCTGTTGCTCTCGTGTGGCGGGCTAGCCCGGTTCGCTTCTTATGGGGCCGATGTCCCGGCGGCAACCCCCTTGAGGGGCTGATCGGCGACGGGCGAAATAGCGCCGCTTGCGCTCACGGTAAAACCGAGTTCGCGCACGGCGAACCAATATCGCACGAACATGGCCCCGATGACCCCAATCGTCGCCCCCGCCACCACGTCGCTGGGATGATGGGCCAGCAGCACCAGGCGGGTAAACGCAATGGCGAGCGCATAGGCGATCATCAAGCCTCGCAGGCGGGGCCACAGCGCGGCCACGGCAAAGGCCAGTGCAAAAGCGGTGATCGCGTGGGCTGACGGGAGGCTGGCATGGGCTTCGTTGCCCGCAAACGGGACGAAATTAAAGGGATTTGCCTGTCCGCCGACGAACGGCCGGCCCCGGCCCACGATCCATTTCAGCAATTCACCGAAAGCAAGTGGCACGGATAGTGCGAGCAACAGAAATTGCAGGCGCAGGCCGATTGCAAGCAGTCTTTGCCGCGCCCTGCCGCGCGCGGCGGTCGCTGTCAGTGTCACACCGATCAACAGAACGAGCACCAGCAGCAGCACATAGGTATCCTTGCCGAAATCCGTCAAAATGCGGAGCGGCCAAAGGCTCGCGGTGCCCCGCGGCGGCATCAACGCGATCTCCGGCGCGTCGAACCAGATCATTAGCACGCCAACCGATAGTGCAGCCGTGACGAAGATCAGGAGCGTTTGCCGTACGAGTTTTCGTGAAGCCTCGGCGCGATGGGGTTGCGAGGATGAACTCGCCAGCTGCCTGGCCCACGCCGACACGATGATCGACAGGCGCGCGAAGTAACCGACCGATCGTTCGGTGCCGGATTGAACAGACATCTATTCCGTTCCTTCGGAGCGGAAGATCGCGATCGAAATCGCACGCCCCTGCGAGATATTGTAACCCTCGATCCGAGAGGCGACGTCATAGCGCAGGCCGATCGCTTCGGCGCGCTGGGCAAAATTGCGTTCTGCGCGCTGCTCGATTAACGCAAAGCGGCAACTGCCATGCGCCAGAAAGTCCGCTGCGCCCGATCCATCGGTCAGGAGCGTCGACGTGCCCGTCATGAAGACCAGACTGGGTTCGTGAAAGCCGGCCGCCGCCGCCTTGGGACCGACACAGACGACATTGCGCAACGCCCGTGCCACCTCTGCGCTGGGAAATAGCGGCGTCAGCGCCGGCACGATCACGCCGTAAATGGCGAATGCCAGAAACAGGGCCGCGACCACCGCATTCATGAGCGAGCGCTCGGCCCTGTTGTCGTCGTAGAGCCACCACGCGAACAACCCGAAAATCAAAGCCGCCGCCACGAACGGCCATGCGAGAAACACCGGCTGACGCGTCACGCTCACCGCCCCAATCACGGCAGCCAGCGAGGCGAGCGCCGGAATGATGAACCACCAGGCCGTTCCGCTCCTCAGCCATGAGCGCGACAGCACGCGGCGCTCGAGCGCTCCCACGGTCAAGATCGCGATCGCCGGATAAAGCGGCAGCACGTAGTGCGGCAGCTTGGTCAAAACCGCTTCAAACACGATCCAGGACGGCACCAACCAGGCGAGAAGGAACTGCGCCCCCGGCTCTCGCCTCGCCCGCCAGACCGCCGGCGCGGCCATCGCCGCCAGCGGCGCACCCGGCCAGAAGGTGAGCCAGAACAGCAAGACATAGACACCGGGCGGCGCGCCGTGGGATTCCTGCGCCGCCAACTTGCTCAGCATGTCGCCGCCAATGGAGTCGGCAAAGAAGGCATCGCCCGCGCGCCAGAAGATCGCGATAAACCACGGCAGGACGAGGACCAGGAGCCACATCAGCCCCCACACCGGCCGAAGCCGCCAGAGCCATGCAAGCGACCGGTCGAAGAACGCCAGCATCGCGATCGTCAAGGCGACGAACATCAGGATCAACGGGCCCTTGATCAGGATTCCACCCGCGAGCGCGGTCCAGAATATCGCCGGCCACGACCAGGGCGGATGAGGATCGTCTTCGCCCCGTTGCCAGGACATATAGACCCGCGCCATGGCGCCCATGGCGGCCACGACCGTCAACAGCAGCATCGCATCGGTCTTGGCGAGCCGTGCTTCGACGCCAAGCAACACCGAGCTTCCCATGATCAGCGCCGCAAGAATGGCGCCGCGCCGCGTGATGAAGGCAAGCGCCGTCCAATAGGTCAGGAGCATGGCGCCGAATGCACCGATCAGCGACGGTACGCGATAGACCCATATGCGCACCTGCGCTCGGGGCAGGCCGAGGGCGGCGGCGGTCTCCACGACAGCCGCTTGCATCCAGTAGATGCCGACCGGCTTCTTGTAGCGGACGTCATCCTGGAAACGTATGTCGACGAAATCTCCGGTCTCGACCATTTGCTTGGTCGCCTGGGCAAATCGCGCCTCGTCACGGTCGATCGGCGGGATGCTGAAGAAGCCGGGCAGAAACAACAGAAAGCCGCAGAGCACCAGAAATGCGACGGCACGGACATGGCTCGCGGCGACAAAATCCAGGAGATCAGCCAGACGGCTGCCCCGATCGGCCTTCTTTTGAGGTTCGCGCGGCTGTCCAAACCGGGGGCGGGCATAGGTCTCACTCATCGGTTCCGCATACGCCGAAAACGACGGCCCGACAACCGCTTAGCGAAATGCCTACTGAATTCTGATGATAACTGTGTCCGCCGCGCCCTTGGCGTCGATAACTGTCAATCTGGCGAAGCCCGGTCCCGGTGAATCGATCAGGCGCTGCCTGCGGCTATCGAGTTCCCCGACCGCGACGCCGTTGACGAGCATGGTGATCGGAAGCACGCCACCTGCCACTTTTACCGGCATGGAAGCAGACGACGTTCCGTCTCCGGAGACATCGATGCGCGACCCGTTGAGCGGGAACTGAATGTGCGGTGTCCGTTCGCCGTCATTGCGGACCAGTTCGCCCAGTGGCCGATAACGTCGCAGCGGGACCGGCAACTTCGCGTTACTGGCCATCAGGGTTCCCTTGGGGGCCTTCGGCAAGGCGGCCGGCAATTTACCGGTCCGGGCAAAGGCATCGAACAGAATAGGCGCGGCAGCGGTGCGGCCGGCGATGCCCTGGACCGGCGCGCCGTCGGGCCGGCCGACCCAGACACCGATGGTGATCCGTCCGTCAAAACCGACCGACCACGCGTCGCGGTAGCCGTAACTGGTTCCGGTCTTGAACGCGATCCGGTTGTGGATGCCGTTCTCGGGCGGCGGGGTCCCGAGCAGGACGTTGCCGACCTGCCAGGCGGCGACCTGATCCAACAGTCGCTGCGGCTCCCTGGCCTCGCTCCGCTCGCTCCGGATTTCGAGCAGCGGCCGCGTATCGCCAAGCCGCGCCAGCCCTGAATATAGCTGCACGAGATCCTGCAGCGTGATGCCGACCCCACCGAGGCCCATTGCGAGCCCCGGCGTCTCGTCCTTTGGCAATTCCAGACGCGCTCCCGCCTGCCTGAGCCGTGAAGACAGGCGGCTGGCGCCCACCCGATCAAGCAATGCGACCGCCGGCACGTTGAGCGACATTTGCAGCGCCTTGCGCACCGGCACCGTTCCCTGGAACGTCATGTCGAAATTTTCCGGTGCGTAAGAGCCGAAGCGGATCGGTCGATCGTCGATCAGGCTTTCGGGATGAACAAAGCCATCTTCAAATGCCAAACCATAGATGAACGGCTTTAACGTCGATCCCGGCGAGCGTACCGCACGCGTCATATCAACCTGACCCGCTCTTCGGTCCTCGAAATAATCCGGCGAGCCGACGTGGGCAAGCACCTCGCCGCTCGCATTATCGACCGCAAGAATGGCAACGGAAATGTTTGGTCCCAGGGCGGCCGCACGGTCGCGCGCCAGCATTTCAAGCGCCTGCTGCAACGATGCATCGAGCGTCAGCGCGATCACCGGCGTATTCTTCATCAAAGCCATTGATTGATCGGCGGAGTGCGGCGCCAGGATCGGCATCGGCTTGCGTACGGCTGGCACCGGCACCGTCTTCGCGGCTGTGGCGTCGTCATTGGCGATCACGCCGTCTTCGACCATGCGATCGAGCACGCGGTCACGCGCGGCAAGCGCCACATTCGGATAGCGATCGAGCCTGCGGTTCTCCGGCGATTGCGGTAATGCCACCAGAAGTGCCGCCTCCGACAGCGAGAGGCGTTTCGGCTCTTTGCCGAAATAAGCGATCGAAGCGGCGCGAATGCCCTCGAGATTGCCGCCATACGGCGCCATCGCCAGATAGAGGTCGAGGATCTGATCCTTATTCAATCGGCGCTCGATCTCGATGGCGCGAACGATCTGCCTGAGCTTTGCGGAAATCGAACGCTGCCGCCGCGGCTCCATCAGGCGGGCCAACTGCATGGTGATGGTCGAGCCGCCAGACACGATGTGACCGCTCGTCACCAATTGAAGGGCCGCGCGTCCCAGCGCCAAAAGATCAACGCCACCGTGAGAATAAAACCGGCGGTCCTCATAGGCGAGCAGCAGTTTGAGATAGGTGGGATCGATGTCGCGCTCAGCATGCACCGGCAATCGCCATCGGCCATCGGCCATCGCGTAGGCCCGCAACAGCTTGCCGTGGCGGTCAACAACTGTGGTCGAGACTTCGCGGGCCACGGCAAGCGGCAACGGACCGAGCGAAACCACCCAAGCCGCAACCATCACCGTCAGCGTCAGGCTGACCGCGGCAAATATCGTCAGCCCTGTTCGCCCGGACGGGCGAATGGGACTGATGGTGTTCGTCTGGCCGATCCCCGCACTCATTTGGCCGGACGAACCTCAACCGATCCCGTGCCGGTACGGCCATAGCGAGAGGGATTGTACATGTCCTCGACATAGGCTTGCGGCAGCACATACTTGCCCGGCGAAACCGCGCGTACCACATAGGCCACCGTGAAGATCGATTTGTCGTCCGCGGCACGATCGATCGCCGCGGTAAAGCGATCGTCGCGGAATTCGGTATTTACCGGCTCCTCGCCGTCCTCGATCCAGGACAGCGTACCGGTGTCGCCGGATGAGACCAGATGCGGATTGTCGATCTCAAAGCCGGCGGGAAGATAGTCCGAGACCATGATATGGCCGAACTCCGGTTTGGCTTCGGTGATCTTGAGAACAACGGCGAAGCGATCGTTCTGCTTGACCTTCGTCACATCGGCCGGTTTGCCGTCGAGCGTGAAGTAACTCCGCTCGATCTTGAATCCATTGGCAGCCGCCGGCTCCGGCGTAACCGGCGAGCCACCGACGGAGACCACGGTCTGGATCGGCGCATCGCCCGTGTTGGTGATCTTGATCGGCTTGCCTGCGATCTCGGCCGCCTTGTAGCTGCGATAGAGCGCGGTCTTAACCGGCGCGCCGTCCACGTCGAGCACGATGGTCTCGTTGGCAAGCGCCCGCGACGCCAGCACCAGCCAGGCGTTTTCCTGCGTCGAAGTATAAGGTGAGAGCCCACGAGCAGCTTCGACGCGCGAGACAGCCTGAATGAGCGTCGCCTTCGGCGCATTGCCTTCGCCGGCCAACGACACCAGCGCCGCCGCATCGCGCAGCGCACTGCCGTAATCGACCCGGCCGAATTGAAGCGCGGGCTTTGGCGCGAGGCTGTCAGCGGCGGCCGAATAGACCCGCTCCGCGCGTCCCTTGTCGCCGACAAGCGCGAGCGCTGCCGCGAGTTGCGCTTTGGCGATCGGGGTCGCGACATTGTTGAGCTTGGTATCGGCGAGATAACGCAGGTCGCCGATCGGCGCCGTGCCGTTGCGGGCGAGCACATAGAGCCCGTACGCCAGGTTCTTCCCGCCGTCTTTTTCCGGTTCCTCGGCATTCACGACGGAATTGCGAATGCGATCGAGCGCGCTGCGGAACAGCACGTCCGGCACGGCAAAGCCTTTTTCGCGCGCCCGCGTCAGGAAGTCGGTCACATAGGCATCGAGCCAGGCATCATCGCCACCCGCCGACCACAGGCCGAACGAGCCGTTCGAGCCTTGTCGGGCCAGCAGGCGGTCGATGGCATCGCGGATGCGCTGGTCGACTGCGGTATCCATCGCCAGATGAGCGCCGGCAGCGAGATCGTTGACATAAAGCAGCGGCATCGCCCGGCTCGTAATCTGTTCCGAACAGCCGTGCGGATAGCGGTCGAGCGCTTTCAGGATGGTTGCCGCATCAAGCGCGCTGGAGAGGCTTGCGGAGACGGAGACCGTGCCGGTGCCATCAACGAGGTCCGAGAACATGTCCGGCGTCAGCGTCAGGCTCTCGCCCTTCGCCAAAGTGCGGACCGAGCGCCGCGTCAGCACCTGCGTCGCCGGCTTCACGTCCAGCGCATAGTGCCGCGCCAGCGTCAGGCTGTTCGGGCCCTTGATATCGACATCGATCGCGGCCGAACCCGCGCCGCCGGCATCCAGTGCCAGCGACATCGAGGTCCGCTGCTTTGCCGCAAGCTTTGCCAGCATGGTCGGGCCGCCGCTGACCTTCACCGGTCCAGACGTCTTGACACTGATGGAATAATCACCTGCAACGCCCTCGACATTGTCGAGATCAAAACTCATGGTGCCGTGATCGCCGTTGAGCAGGAAGCGCGGCAGTGTCGCCGTGAGCACGACCGGGTCGCGCACGGTGACATCGACCGTGGCACGGCCGAGCTTGGTTGCCGTCCACGCCACCGCCATCACGCGCGCGGTGCCGGCAAATTCCGGAATGTCGAAGCTGATTTCGGCGGTGCCGTCGGCGGCGACGGTCACAATGCCCGAATAAAGTGCGAGCGGCTTCTGGGTCGGCGGACTGCCCTGCAGTTCAGCGCCTGCACCGTCACCGCCGGTCTTGAGCTGACCGCGCGTGCCTTGCATCCCGTCGATCAACTGGCCGTAGAGATCGCGGATTTCGGCCGTGAGACGGCGCTGGCCGAGATAATAGTCGTCAGGTGCCGGCGGCTTGTAGTTGGTCAGATTGAGAATGCCGACATCGACCGCAGCAACCACCACCTTGGCATCCTCGCCTGGATTGAGACCGGTCAATTTCACCGGCAGCTTCAGCGCGGAGTTCGGACGCACCAGCGCCGGCGGCGCGAGGTTGACCGCAAGCGTGCGTGCTTGCTTGTCGATACCGAACCATTTGAGGCCCATGGCGCGTCCGGGCATGCGAAGCGCAGCCGCATCGAGCGGACGGCGCAGCGTCGCCACCACGTAGGCGCCGGTGCCCCAATCCTTTCCGACGGGAATCCTGACCTGGGCGGTGCCTTCCTTGACGTCGCTGGTCTGCGTCGTCAGCAGACGGTCGCCGAGCACGTTGATGGTCAGCTTGCCGGCCGTACGCGCATTGACCGACACCACCATGGTGTCACCGGATTGATATTCCGGCTTGTCGATCGAGGTCTCCAGCAGGTCCGGCGTATCGGCGCTGCCATCGGAATACCAACCGACATCGAACTGCACGGAGGTCAGCGGGCCGTCCGCGTCGGAGGATTTGACGTCAAGGCGATAGCGGCCCGGCTCGGGCGACAGTGTAATACGGGCGGGTTTGTCGGCCGCGACCGTCAGATCGCCATCCGCAACGCGTTTGGTCGATTTGACCGGCTCAAACTGCCAGGATGAGTCCTGACGATACCATTGATAGCGAGACTCGATCTTCAACAGCTCGTAACGAAGCCCCTCCCGCGCCAACGATTTGCCATCCGGCGAGACGAACACGACATCGAAGGCAGCCTTGTCGCCCTCGGCCACGTTCTTGTCGCCGAACAACGGTTTCACGCCGATCATGGCAGCGGTCGGCATCACCGGCAGCACGATCTTCCGCTCCACGGCACGGCCACCCGCTTCCGCCATGCGGATAAAGATTTGCGCTTCCTGCGGCTGCGTCGACGTCGGCGGTTTTGCGATACTCACCGGGAAGCTCGCCATGCCATTGGCATCGGATTCCGGGAGATTTTCGATCGGTGTCCGTTCGTTGCTGGCGTTTTCCTCATCCGCTACGCCGAACTGATAGCCCGGAAAGCCGGCTCGCTCGTCGGCCGTGGCGACCAGCATGTCGCCTTCGATCTGAAGGTCGGAAGCCGGCGCACCATAGAGGAAATGACCGGTCACTTTCAGCTCGACCGGCGCGTCGACCTTGATCTGCTTGTCCTTGCTCGTGACGTCGAAATCGATGCGCTCGGGAATATAGTCCTCGACCATGAAGGTCGTCTCACCCACCGAATTGGCCTTTGGATCGGTAAAGGCGCGTACGCGCCAGGTCCCGGTCGGAACCGCGGAATTGAGCGGCAGCGTCAGCGTCCGTCCGCCGGCTCCCTGATCAGGTAACACTGCGCGGCGGAATTCGACCCCATCCGGCCGCTCGACGACGAGCGTGAGCGGACCGCCAACGATCGCGTTGCCAAGAGGGTCACGCAATAACGCGGTGAGATACACGGTTTCGTTGGAACGGTAGACGCCGCGCTCGGCATAGACGAAGGCGTCGGCGCCAACTGGGGCTGCCCTGCCCGACACACCGCGGTCCGACAGATCGAACGCGTTGGATTTCAGGCTGAGGAACGCATAGTCGGCTTTATCGGTGCTGACCGTCAGCATTGCCGGTGAAAGTCCACCCTCGCCGCGGGCCAAACCCGCTTCGAATACAGCATGACCGGAATCGTCAGTCTTGCGGGTGGCCAGAATTTCGTTGTTGCGCGCCACGAGATGGACTTCGGCCTTGGCAACCGCGTCAGTGGAGGCGAGCGAATTGACGAACACATGAATGCCGTCATTGCCCGAAAATGCGGTCAGGCCGAGGTCGGAGACGATGAACCACTGCGTCGCCAGTCCGCCATCGTCGTCGCTGCCCGGTCCCTTGGCGGCCGCTGTCATGACGTAGACACCGGGCTGCAGAGTGCCGAGCGCCTCGTCGACCGGGAAAGCCGTCGTGACATCCTGATTGAGCGTCATGGCGGTTGCAAGTTCGCCGGACCAAACCTTGACGCCACGCTCGTCGCCGAGGCTCGTCAATTCGTAGCGGCTCAAAGCGCGCTGAAAATCGCCGTCAACCACGCTGTTGATCAGGTTTCGATCGCCGATCCGAAACACGTTGATCGAGACGGCAGGCGTATTGACGCTGACCAGGGGAATGCCACGCTGGCCGGTCCGCGGCAAAACGTAAGCACGCCCGGTGAAGCGCACGAACGGTTTGCGGTCGCGCACATAGATGTTGAATTCGGCCGATTTCGGCAGGCCTTCTTTCACGGTAGAGGGCAAGCCGGCACGCAGATTGATGTTATAGCGTTCGCCGTGTTTCAGTCCGTCGACGCAGAGCTGCTTGCCGTCCGAGGCCAGCGCCGGCTTGTCGTTGCCGGCGAGCGCAACGAACGGCGCAAAGTCGGTGCGTTTGGCGAGATCTTCGGAGAACTGGAAGCAGGCGCGCGGCGAGGCAGAATCGGAATCGATCGTGTAGTCGAGCAGCCGGAAGCCGTGCTCGTCCCGCATCTTTTCATATTGACCGCGCACCTCCGCGACCTCGCGCAAGTCGAGCGACAGACGTAGGCTATCCAGCGCTGGCCGCCACAGTTTGCGCTCCGACAGCGCCCGGCCGAGAACGGCGAGCGCATCGGCTTCATCGCCGGGGTTGGCTGCGCGCTGGTAGCCGATGTAGGCAGCCGTCGAAGCGCGCTCGAGCAGGAAGGTCTGCTCGCTGGAATTCGCCGGGCGCATCTGGAAGATGGTACGGGCCAATCGGACCCAGTTGCCGCTGTCAGCGGGCGCCGTCGCCGCGATTTGACCGAGGATTTGCAGGCCCGTCCGATAGTCGTTGCGCTTGAAGGCGGCATCCGCGTCGGCTTTCAGCGCCGCTGCCGATTTGTTGATGGCGCCCGCCTCGGTCTTGATTTGGGCCTCGAGCTTGATCGCGGAGTCGGCGAGATCGTCACGCTTGAACGCCTTGTCGGCAGCAAGCGCCGGCGGAAGCGCCGAAATCAGGCCAAACGACAGCGCGGCGCAAAAAATTGCAGCCCGAACCAAACCGATCATGATGGAGCTCCCGGCGCGGCCAATAGGCCGCCGATGACTAGGAAGTACGTGAAAACGTGACGGACTCGTGGCGGAGGCGCTGACGGGGAAAAAAGTCGCATGCGACATTTGTCGAACGCCCAAGAATCCCTTGATTCGCCGCCGAGTCGGGGGACGCAGGCCGACGGCCGGTCGGCCTCATGCCGACCCGCTCAGGCCTTTGTCGCAACCGCTTCGAAATCGGTTCGGGTATAGCGTCGTTCGAATGCAGATTTTTTACATTCGATGGTATAAGCCGGGCCCAAGCGGTCCCATAGCTCAACTGGATAGAGTAGCGGATTTCTACTCCGCGGGTTGCAGGTTCGAATCCTGCTGGGACCGCCAGTGTGCCTGGCGCCCTCTCCGCCGGTACCGCCGGCGATTCTGAACGTTCGACAACAACCACTTCGTTCCAGCCAAAATCTGACAATCCGGTCTGGTGTTCGGGCCGGCCGAGCACAATTGTAGGGCGTCAGCGTGACGCGCCTTGCATCGCCGCCAACGCTGATGAGTTCGCCCCGCTTGCGTATCCGCTAGAACCCAAACAGGGAGTAAGCGCTATGGCGGAAAGAGGTCGCGCAAAACATCCGGCGTCCGCAAAGGATCGTCTGACAGCCTTCGCGGAAGAAGCGCGCGCCAAGGCTTCGCAGCTTCGCCCCGGGCACGAAAGAGACGATCTGCTGAAAAAGGCCCGGCAGGCAGATACCGCCGCCTGTCTGGACGAATGGGTCAATTCGCCTGGATTGCGGCCGCCCGAGTAAGACCGGTCGTTAGGGCCAACTGGAATTCAGGATTCAAGGCAAAAGGAGGTTCGGATGCCAAAGCCGATTGCAATTGCGTTCTGGTCGATGGTTGCTGCCTGCGTATTTTCGTTCGGCATGGCGGCGTTTGTCGCTCACATCGCGACATAGGACATCAGGGGTCGCCCCCGCATCTGGTGGTTACATCGAGCCCCGTGATGTTCCCGAAAACGGCCCCAGTGCTCCCCGCTCTGGGGCCTTTCCTTTTCTGGAAAGCAGGAAACCGATCGCAGGACGGACCGTTAATCGAGATACAGATTGGCACCGAGGGCGACTACCATGGACCAGATCTTTCTTTGCGTGATGTGTTCGGCCCTGGTCGTCCTCGTGACCGCATTTGCCTTGGCGACCCCAAGTATCAAGTCGCCGCGGCCTCAGGCTGAGCAAGCCCTGCTGGTCCATTTGCTGCAGCAACCTCATTGTCCCCCCTCAGAGGGTCGCTGTTCCTAGGAATTGTCCTTTGATCCGCGTCGCGGCCGCGTCATGCCGCGCCGTTTTTGGCCGCCTTGGCGACAGCGGAAACAAGCCGGGAAATAGCCGCCGGGCTGCCACGAACTTGCCCCGCGACTCGGTGATCCCCTTGGGGGCTGGCCCTGGGGAGGATCACAGCGTGAGCGTTCTATGTACAAAGCGTCGAAACGTTACCTCGCTGCAAGCGTCAGCGCCCTGGCTCTTGCAACCCTGTTGATGCTGGTCGTGATCACCGCCTGGAGCGTCGCACCAGAGGTTGTGGCCGACACGTCAGGGATCAAGCTGGAGTTGAAAAAGTCGCTGCCGCCTTAAAGCCGGGCTAACGCGTTCGCGGCGGTCGGCCTTTCGACAAGCCGGACGTGGCCTGGTGCGGGCCGTTCGCATCGCGCTGCCCATACTGATATGTCACGCGCTCCTCAGGCGCAGGCTTGCGCAGCAACGAGTCCTTGAATGCGGTGTCGCGCTGCATGGCATCCTGTGCCGATGCGGTTGAGATCAGCGCCAGTGCCGGCAGCAGGACGGCCGCGAGAAACTGCGGAGCGAGAGGCACGCGCACGGGTCTAAGATCCCCCTTTCCAAGATATAGTTGAAGCAATTCGAGCCAGGTCGAGCGGACGGTGCCCAGGGTCATGAGTGCTTACCAAGCCTGGCAATGATTCCCAGGGTTTCACCGGACGGTGCGCGGGTGCAATGCGGCGAGGCTTCACGCGCAAAAGGCCCGCCCGTTCAGGGGCGGGCCTGCCGACGCGGCAAAGGAGCCGAAAACTACTTCGACATGCTGTCTTTCTTCATCATGCCGTCGTCTTTCTTCATGCCGTCCTTTGACATGGTGTCCTTCTTCATCATGCCGTCGTCCTTTTTCATGCTGTCCTTGGACATCGTGTCCTTCTTCATCCCGTCATCCTTCTTCATCGCGTCTTGAGCGAAGGCGACAGGGGTCAGCGCCAAGCTGAGCGACAGCGCCGCTGCAGAAATTCCAAGCGCGATACGGGTGTTGATGGTCATTGTGGGATTCCTTCTTGGAGGACCGGGAAACGTTAATGGCGGCTTTGGCCGTCCCTTTAACGACGCTCCCGCGACGGCCCGCGTTACGCCGCATTGAAAAAAGTTTTGCCCTGTGACAGGCATTCCCTTCCGGAAGACAGCCAGAGCTAGCTAAAATTTGAAATAGGTGGATGGCCCCAGCAATTTTGCCACAGTTTGCGGCGCACCAATATGCGCGCCAGCTCGTCTCATACTTTTCGATAGGATTCGCCGGGGAACGGACGGGCTAGAATGCCCTACGCCCAAACTCCGTCCGAAAGCTTCCTAGAAATCGCCCAGCATCGCCCCAGGGAGGGTTAACATGTACACGCGTCGCCACATCCTTGCATCCACGCTTGCAGCACCAGCCATTCTGCGTTTCGGGCTCGGTACGGCCCAGGCCGCCACCACTTTGAAGATTTCCCACCAGTTTCCGGGCGGGTCGATCGACACCGGCGATTTCCGCGACCGGCTCTGCCGGATTTTTGCGGCCGAACTGGCCAAGCGGACCGGTGGCGAAATCAGCGCCGAAGTCTACCCGAACTCCTCGCTGATCAAGACCAACGCGCAGTTTTCGGCCATGCGCAAAGGCGCCCTCGACATCAGCCTCTACCCTCTGCCCTACGCCGGCGGCGAACTGCCGGAGACCAATATCGCCCTGATGCCGGGCCTGGTCTCGACCTATGACCAGGGCATGAACTGGAAGAAGAGCGCGGTCGGCAAGGCGTTGTCGGATTTCCTGGCCGATAAGGGCATCATCATCTTGAGCTGGGTCTGGCAGGCCGGCGGGGTCGCAAGCCGGTCCCGTCCCATCGTGGCGCCCGAAGACGCCAAGGGCCTGAAAGTTCGCGGCGGCTCGCGCGAAATGGATATGGTGCTTCAGACCGCGGGTGCGGCCGTGCTGTCGGTCCCCTCGAACGAACTTTATGCCGCGATGCAGACCGGTGCCTGCGATGCCGGCATCACCTCCTCCACCAGCCTGATTTCGTTCCGGCTCGAAGAGGTCGCCAAATCGCTGACCTCGGGCGCGAAGGCCTCATACTGGTTCATGCTGGAGCCGCTTCTGATGTCGAAGTCGATCTTCGACGGCCTGCCGAAAAACCATCAGGACACCATTCTGGCGCTCGGTCAGGAGATGGAAGTCTTCGGCCGTAAGGGCGCACAGGCAGACGATGCGGAAGTGGCGAAGGTTTACGCCAAGGCCGGCGCCAAAGTCGCCGAACTCGACGCCGCCACGGTCAACAAATGGCGCGACATCGCCCGCGACACCGCCTGGAAGGATTACGGCGCCAAAACCGCGACCGCCGCCAAGTTGCTCAAACTCGCATCCGACGTCTCGGCATGATGCACGGTCCGCTCCCGGATCGAACCAATGCGACCGACGCCGCGAACAGCCCTGTGCTGATCGCGGCGCTCGCCTACGTGCTCGCCTGGCTCAACCGCATCATCCTCGTTCTCGCCGCCATCGCGCTGATCGCGGCCTGCGCCGTCCTCAGCTACAGCGTGCTCGGTCGGGCGCTGTTTCAGTCCCCGAACTACTGGCAGGACGAAGCCGCCGTGTTCCTGCTGGTGGGCGCCACCTTCATGACGTCGGCCTGGGTCCAGCAGCAGCGCGGTCACATCGGCATCGAAGCCTTTGTCGGGCTGTTGTCGCCGTTCGCCAACAGTGTGCGGCTATGGTTGGTCGACGTCGCTAGCTTTGCCTTCTGCGCGTTCTTTTGCTGGAAGTCATGGACGCTGACATATGAAGCCTGGGACGACGGCCAGGTTTCGAACTCGATGTGGTCACCACCGCTGGACATTCCCTACGGTCTGATGGCGCTCGGCATGACGCTGCTGTGCGTTCAGATCTTTCTGCAGATCATTACTCCGCTTGGCAGGGCTTTGCGCCGATGACAGTTTTTGGAATCGGCATCTCCTATGGTCTGGCGACCCTGCTCGCGATGTTTTCCGGCATGCCGATCGTCTTTGCGCTCGGTGCCGTCGCCGTCGTGTTTATGGGCATTTACATGCCGGCGGCCTCGCTCGATACCGTTACGCAGAATGTCTACGAGGAAATGGCCTCGATCACGCTGCTGTCGATCCCGTTGTTCATCCTCAAGGGCGCTGCCATCGGCAAGTCCCGCGCCGGTCAGGACCTCTACTCCGCACTACATGCCTGGCTGCATCGCGTGCCCGGCGGCCTCGGCGTCGCCAACGTGTTCGCCTGCGCGCTGTTCGCGGCCATGGCCGGCTCCTCGCCCGCGACGTGTTCGGCAATTGGTTCGGCCGGCATTCCCGAGATGCGCAAGCGCGGCTATTCCGGCGGCTTTGCCGCCGGCATCATCGCCGCTGGCGGCACGCTCGGCATCCTGCTGCCGCCTTCGATCACCATGATCCTGTTTGCGGTCGCTGCCGAAAAATCGCTAGGGCGGCTGTTTCTCGCCGGCATCGGACCCGGCCTGCTGCTGGTGAGCCTGTTCGGTGTCTATGCCGTGATGCGCTTCCGCAAGGAATACGCGGCCGCAAGCCTCGCCTACAGCAAGAGCGGCGTCGAATCGGCGATCCTGGTCCATGACGAATTCACCATGGCCGAGCGCTTCAGCGCCCTGCCGCGGGTACTGCCGTTCGTGCTGCTGCTGACCGGCGTGATGATCGCGCTTTACGGCGGCTATGCGACGCCGTCCGAAACCGCCGGCCTTGGCGGGCTGCTGGCGCTGCTCCTGATCGCGGTAATCTACAGCGTGTGGCGGCCTTCCGATCTCGCGCCGATCCTGAGCTCAACGATCCGCGAATCCACCATGCTGATGATGATCATCGGCATGTCGCTGCTGTATTCCTACGTGATGAGCTATCTGCACATCTCGCAGTCGGCGGCGGAATCAATAGTCGCGATGCACCTGCCGCGCTGGGAGTTGCTCGCGGCGATCCTTGTGATGGTCGTCGTGCTCGGCTTCTTCCTGCCGCCGGTGTCGATCATCCTGATGACGGCGCCCATCATCTTGCCACCGCTGCGCGCCGCCAATTTCGACATCATCTGGTTCGGCGTCATCATGACCATCGTGATGGAGATGGGGCTCATCCACCCGCCGGTCGGCTTGAATATTTTCGTCATCCGCAACGTCGCGCCGGACATTCCATTGCGCGACGTCATTTTCGGCACCCTGCCGTTCGTGCTCTTGATGATGTTGGCAGTCCTGGTCCTGTGCTTCGTGCCGGAAATCTCGACCTGGCTGCCCAATCTCGTGATGGGTCCGGACGGAAGCAGGTAAGCGAATGGTGAGTGGCGAATAGCGAATGCAAAGTCTCTATTCACTACTCGCTATTCGCCCTTCTTTTTGCATTCAGCGCGGCCACGACCCGGCTGACCGGCGGCCGCCCAAGCAGCCTGCTGATCTCGTTGGTCGCCTCAGCGAGCTTCGCCATGTCGACGCCGGTCGCAATCCCCATGCCCTCCAGCATATAGACGACATCCTCGGTCGCGACGTTGCCGGTGGCACCCGGCGCGTAAGGACATCCACCGAGACCGCCGGCCGCGGAATCAATCACGCGAGCACCCTCCTCCATTCCCGCATAGAGATTGGCAAGCGCCTGGCCGTAAGTGTCGTGGAAATGCATCGCAAGATGCGCCATCGGCACGTGGCCTGCGACGGCGCGCAGCAATTCGCGCGCTTTTGCCGGCGTGCCGACGCCGATGGTATCGCCGAGCGAGACCTCGTAGCAGCCGAGATCCCATAGGACTTTGGCGACGTCGATCACCGCCTGCGGCTTGACCTCCCCGTCGAAGGGGCAGCCGAGCACACAGGAAATATAGCCGCGCACCTTGATGCCGTCCGACCTGGCCCGCATCACCACCGGTTTGAACCGCTCGATGGACTCGGCAACCGAGCAATTGATGTTGGCGCGGGAAAAACCTTCCGAGGCTGAGCCGAACACTGCAATGACCTTCGCGCCGGCGGCGCGTGCGGCCTCGTACCCTTTTTCGTTGGGCACCAGCACGTGGAACTCGCCGTCCGTGCGGGCACTGAACCGACGCAACACCTCGTCCGAGCCGATCATCTGCGGAATGGCTTTCGGAGAGACAAAGGCCCCGATCTCGACGGTGTGCAGCCCGGCCCTCAGCAGCGCTTCGATAAACGCGATGCGCGCTTCGACGCTAACCGGTGTCTTCTCGTTCTGAAGCCCATCGCGCGGGCCGACTTCGACAATGCGAACCTGATCGCTCATGGGCTGCTCATCCGCGAGTACAGTGGATTTGAGATTCGCGACCCACGAGGGGACGCAAATATCAGGCCGGTTCGATCTCTGCGAGCTCAACGCCCTCGCCGACGATATCGCCGACCTTGCATTTGATCGCTTTCAAAACGCCGGCAAACGGAGCCCGCAAGGTCTGCTCCATCTTCATGACTTCCAGCGTCAGGATCGGCGCCCCCTTCTCGAGCTTGGCTCCGACCTCAGCCAGCAGCGCAACCACCGTACCAGGCAGCGGCGCCGCGATCCGATCTTCGCCAACGTGCTCCTCGTCCTCGCCACCGAACGGATCGACCCAATGCAGGTCGAAGCGGCCGTTGCGCGTCCGGACATAGAGCTCGTGGCCTTCGACGATGACCACGACATGGGATTTGATCCCGCCCATCGTCAAATCAAGCCCTCGGATGGCGCCGGAAGCCGCAGCAAATCCGATCTCCCGCCCGCCAATCACAAGGGTCGCGGGTCCCCTGCCGTAATGCAGCGCGATTTTATGCACAGCCTCGTGACCGTACCGGAACGTAAACACGCGCTGACGCCGACCAACCGGCATCCAGCCCGCTGTTCCCCAAGGCGAGGTTGCGACGTCGTCGGCAGCCTTGGCTTCCTCAAGAAGGATCGCCGCCACAGCGGCGGCAAGTTCAAGATCGCCTGGTGCCTTCGCGGCAGCGGTAAGGTGGTTCAGTTCACGCTCGATAAAACCGGTATCGATCGCGTTGTCACGAACGGCTGGATGGCTGACCAATGCAGTCAGAAACGGGATATTGGTGACGACGCCGCGAACGTCGGATTCCGACAGGGCGTGCGCAAGCCGGTCGATCGCGACATCGCGCGTCGGCGCCCAGGCGATCACCTTGGCGAGCATGGCATCGTAGTGCGGCGAAACGGTATCGCCCTCGCGATATCCGGCATCGACCCGAAGGGCTGCGGATGGGGCCGCCAGGTTCCAGTTTCGGATCGTGCCCACTGATGGCATAAAATTCTTGTCGGGATTTTCAGCGTAAACCCGCGCCTCGATAGCATGGCCTCGCAGCGTGATCTGCTCCTGTGTCATCGGCAGCTTCTCGCCCGCGGCTACCCGCAACTGCCATTCCACCAGGTCGATCCGCGTGATCAATTCCGTCACGGGATGTTCGACTTGCAGGCGCGTGTTCATCTCGATGAAGAACACGTCCTTGCCATCGGAGACAAATTCGATCGTGCCGGCGCCGACGTAACCGACAGCCCCGGCGGCTTTCCTCGCTGCCGCACAGACGGCATCGCGCTGCGCGGCATTCAGTGTCGGCGATGGCGCCTCCTCGATCACTTTCTGGTGGCGGCGCTGCAACGTGCATTCGCGCTCAAACAGCGACAACAGATTGCCGTGGCTGTCACCGATCACCTGCACCTCGATATGGCGCGGATTTTGGACCAGCTTTTCGATCAGGACACGATCATCGCCGAAAGCTGCCTTGGCCTCGCGCTTGGCGCTTTCGATCGAAGCGGAGAGTTCATCGGTCTTGCGCACAATGCGCATGCCACGGCCGCCGCCACCGGCGGAAGCCTTGACCAGAACCGGAAAGCCGATCTGTGCCGCCGCCTTTGCCAGCGTCGCATCGTCCTGAGCTTCGCCGTGATAGCCGGGCACCAGTGGCACGCCGGCCTTTTCCATCAGAAGCTTGGAACCGGATTTCGAGCCCATCGCCTCCATCATCTCGGCGGTCGGACCGACAAAAATCAGTCCAGCCTTTAGGCAGGCCCGAGCGAAATCCGCATTCTCCGACAAAAAGCCGTAGCCGGGATGGATGGCCTCGGCCCCGCTCTGGCGTGCCGCCTCGATCACACGTTCGGCGTTGAGATAACTGTCGCGCGCCCGCGCCGGTCCAAGCAGCACGGCTTCATCCGCCATTGCGACATGCAACGCATGACGGTCGGCCTCCGAATACACCGCAACGGTACGCAAGCCCATCGCGCGCGCCGTGCGGATCACGCGAACGGCGATCTCGCCGCGGTTGGCGATCAAGAGGGTATGAAATCGCCGGTAGTGCTTTGACCGGTCCATCGTCACATCCTGAACACGCCGAACTTCATCGGCTCGATCGGCGCATTGGACGCGGCCGAAAGCCCTAGCCCCAGCACCAGTCTTGTATCAGCCGGGTCGATCACGCCGTCATCCCATAAGCGGGCGGTCGCATAGTACGGACTACCCTGCTTCTCATACTGCGCACGGATCGGCGCCTGAAACTTCTCCTCTTCCTCGGCTGACCAGCTCTCGCCCTTGGCCTCGATATTGTCGCGCCGGACCTGGCTTAGAACCATCGCCGCCTGTTCGCCGCCCATCACCGAGATCCGCGCATTCGGCCACATCCAGAGGAAACGCGGAGAATACGCGCGGCCGCACATGCCGTAATTGCCTGCGCCGTAGGAGCCACCGATGACAACGGTAAACTTGGGAACACTGGCCGTCGCGACCGCCGTCACCAGCTTGGCGCCGTCACGCGCGATGCCGCCGGCTTCATATTTCTTGCCGACCATGAAGCCGGTGATGTTTTGCAGGAATACCAGCGGAATGTTGCGCTGGCAGCACAGCTCGATGAAGTGCGCTCCTTTGAGCGAACTCTCGCTGAACAGGATGCCGTTATTGGCGATGATGCCGACCGGATAGCCCCAGATATGCGCGAAGCCGCAGACCAGCGTTTGACCATAAAGCTTTTTGAACTCGTCGAACTCCGACCCGTCGACCAGCCGTGCAATGATGTCGTGGACATCGAACGGCTTGCGTCCATCGGCTGACACCACGCCGTAGATTTCCTGCGCCGCAAAAAGCGGCTCGCGCGGTTCGCGCATGTTCAGATGGGCGCGGGCCGGCTGTTTTAGCGTGGCGACGATCCGCCGCGCGATCCCGATCGCGTGTGCATCGTTTTGCGCATAGTGATCGGTGACACCCGAGTGGCGCGAATGAACGTCGGCGCCGCCGAGTTCTTCCGCCGTAACGACCTCCCCGGTGGCGGCCTTCACAAGCGGCGGCCCGCCAAGGAAAATCGTGCCCTGGTTGCGCACGATGATGCTCTCATCCGACATCGCCGGAACATAGGCCCCGCCTGCCGTGCAGGAGCCCATCACAATGGCGATCTGCGGAATGCCGAGCGCCGACATCTGCGCCTGGTTGTAGAAAATGCGGCCGAAATGCCGCTCGTCGGGAAAGATCTCGTCCTGCTGCGGCAAAAATGCGCCGCCGGAATCGACCATGTAGACACAGGGAAGATTGTTCTGCCGGGCGACGTCCTGGGCCCGTAGATGCTTCTTCACCGTCATCGGATAGTAGGTGCCGCCCTTGATGGTCGCATCGTTGGCGACCACCACGCATTCACGTCCCGAAATTCGCCCTACGCCCGTGACGATGCTGGCCGAGTGCACGTCACCGCCATAGAGATCGTGGGCCGCGAGCGGCGACAACTCGAGAAAGGCCGTGCCGGGGTCGATCAAGAGATCGACACGCTCGCGCGCCAACATCTTGCCGCGCGCGGTATGGCGCTTGCGCGAAGCTTCGCCGCCGCCGCCGGCTGCCTGATTGAGCTTGTCGCGGAGTTCGGCGACCAGCGTTCGCATCACCTCGGCATTGCGCGCAAAATCGGAAGAGGCCGGATCGATACTGGAATGGAGCGGCATGGGTTCCTGTCGTTCGGCTGTGCCGCAGTCTACCCCGCGGGAGCGATCCATCGTGTCATCGCGCTCAAGCCTTGCGCAACCGGCAAAACGATCTATTCGGGTCTCTGGAAAGAAAGCTACGTAAGATCAATCGCTTGCGGCCTTGTCTTGATGCATTCTGGATACACTTGCAGTTGGAGCCCCTGCTCTCCAATCCGCTTTCGAAGCCGGTCTTTGGCCTCTAATGCGTCCAGGGTTCGCCGCGGCGAAAGGCAAAATTGTCGGCGTAAGCCACCTGGCGATGCGCCGGCTCTTTCGGCTCGAACACCTGGTAAGCGATCCCCTCGCGCTCGCAATAAGCTATCGCCTCTTCCTTGGTCTCAAAGCGCAGCGAGAGCTGCTGTTTCATGTCGCCCGAGCTGGTCCAGCCCATCAGAGGTTCGACGAAACGCGGCTGCTCGGGCTCATAATCGAGCTGCCAATCTTTGGTCTTGGCCTTGCCGGATTGCATCGCGTTTTTGGCGGGCTTAAAAATGCGGGCGGTCATTGACGGTCGGACCCTTTCGCGAAGTAGATAGGGGCATCAAAGCAGCCGGAATCCCTGATTCTCCGGCCGTGGATGTAACAATTTCCGGAATGGTATATTCATTATGTCGTCCGGTGACAATCTTGCCCGACTATAGATTGCCGACCCGATGTCCCGATTCCGAACTCCGCAACGTGCCGCCCCTGATTCAGGACTTCGAAAAGGACAATCGAAACCTTGTTGAACTAGTGTGTCTGGATTCGAAAGTCCGCGTGGTGGACCCGCAACAATGATGTGGACTTCTGAATCGCTGCCCTAGCCGCCTGCCCAGCAACGGATGCATCGAAAAATTGCGCCCATGAAAATCAACGCCACCCTGCCGGAAAAAGGACGCGACCTTCGGCTCGATCTGTTCCGCGGAGTCGCCAACTGGGCGATCTTTCTGGATCACATTCCGGACAATGTCGTGAACTGGATAACGACGCGGAACTATGGCTTCAGCGACGCCGCCGATCTTTTTGTGTTCATTTCGGGTTACACAGCGTCCTTTGTCTATGCTCGCATGATGCTCGAGCGTGGTTTTATCGTCGGCGCCACACGGCTGACCAAGCGGGTCTGGCAGCTCTACGTCGCCCATATCATTCTGTTCGTCATCTACATCGCCGCGATCAGTTACCTGGCGCTGCGCTTTGGCGATTCCGAGATCATCAACGAGTTTAACGTGGCCGGCCTTGTCGATCAGGCGACCGAAACGCTGCGCCAGGGTTTGATCCTCAAGTTCAAACCTGTGAATCTGGATGTGCTGCCGCTCTACATCGTCCTGATGGGATTCTTTCCGCCGGTTCTCTGGATGATGCTGAGGCAGCCCAACCTGACGATGATCGCCTCGATCGTGCTGTGGCTTGCCGCTCGCCATTTCGGCTGGAATTTTCAGGCCTATCCCGCCGGCACCTGGTACTTCAATCCATATTGCTGGCAGGTACTTTTCGTATTCGGCTCGTGGTGCGCCCTCGGCGGGACCAGGACCGAACAAGCGCGCTGGGTAATTAACTCCAGCGTCGCCCTCTATCTATGCATCGCCTATCTGGCGTTTGCGCTGGTGATGACAATGGCCGGAAAGTTTCCGGACTTCGGCGCGGTTTTCCCCGACTGGCTCTATTCCGCCTTTAACCCGAACGACAAGACCAATCTCGCGCCCTACCGCTTCGTGCATTTCATCGTCATCGTTTTACTCGTGGTCCGCTTCCTGCCCAAGGATTGGCATGGCCTTGAGTGGAAGGTATTCGATCCCTTGATCGTGTGCGGCCAGCAGTCGCTCGCAGTGTTCTGCGTCGGCGTCTTCCTGTCCTTTGTCGGGCATTTCGAACTGATGATGAGTTCGGGTTCGTTCTTCGCGCAGCTTTTTGTCAGCGTGACCGGCATCGCAATCATGACGGTGGTCGCCTATTACATCTCATGGTCGAAACGACAGGATAAGCCGGTCAAGACGGCGCCAAAGCCGGCTTAAGGGCAAGACGTCCGCCTCGTCATTTTTTCTTTGGTGCGACCAATTGGCCGCGCGAAGAAAATCCTTGCCATTCCGTCGTCCAGCCGATCTGCGGCTTTTGCGTTCGCTTGCCCTGAAGCGCAAACGTCGCGCCTTGGGGATCGCTGCAATAAGCGATCCTCATCCCTCCCGGTAACTCTGTATCGTTGTATCCGGCCCGGCCGCCAGCCGCACCCACGCGCTCGACTGCGGCATCGATGTCCTCGACGTTGATGTAGAAAAGCCAGAACGGTGGCGATGGGTCGCTGTTCTTAAGTGCACCGGCGACGACATGTCCGCCCGCCAAGAAGGTCAGATAGGTGTTGGTAAAACGATCCTCGGTATCGTCCGGCTCCCAGTTGAACAACTCGCGGTAGAACGTGCCTTCCTGCTGCAAATCAGTTGAGAAAAGCTCATTCCAGCCGAAACGGCCGGGCCTTGCTGAATCCGCCGGCCGCTGCACCGTGACCTGAGGCTGAGCAATCAGCGCAAATAACGCGCCGTGCGCGTCAGCCAAAACCGCAATTCGTCCGATATTGGCATCGGTCGGGGGCACGTAGAGCACACCGCCGAGGCGCTTGGTCTGGTCGGCCGCAGCGTTCACGTCGGAGACGCCGACATATCCCATCCATCTTGGCCGCGCGCCCACTTTCAGGCCCTCTGGGGGCAGCTCCAACAGACCCGCCGCGTCGCTGTCGCCCGCCTTGAACAGCGTGTAGGGCACCCGGGAAGTCGTCGAGGGCAGCGCCGTCCAGCCGACCACTTCGCCGTAGAATTTTGTGGCCGCCGCCATATCGGTGGTGAGCAGTTCGTACCAGGTGAAACATGCCGGATCGGTGCTCAAATCCGCGTCTCCTTCGCGCCTGCAAAAAACCAGGACCAGTTCAGCCGTACTGGCCCCTCCGCTTCGAAGCAAGATCCGGGAAGCTACGTCCGATAGTGGACATAACACAGCGGGGAGACGCTGATATTGCTGCGCACGCGGCCTTGAATTCCGCAAAACTGGAAGTGTTCTCCAACATCCTCAATGATGAACGAAACCTGAATAAGCTTCGGTTCAAGCGCGGTTCATCAATGTGAAATCTTCGTCAGAACACGGGCCCTGAGGCTCTCGTGAACCTGCGTCAGCTTGCGGGCGACCAACCCATGCAGTAAAGTTATTCTACTCGAACCGCTAGCGAGAAAATGGAGGATTCCAATAATGGCAACGAAGAAGCGTGTTAAAGCCGCTTTGCCCGCCTTGGGCGCAGCCGGCTTGAGCTTTTCGATGGTAGGCGGTGCGTCGGCGGCAGCAGTGCCGACCAACGACGTAGCGCAGTCCACGAACTATTCCCCCAATCAGCAAATCACCCTCGGCGAAGAAGAAATCGCCGATGTGAGCCTCGCCACGTTCTACGTGTTCGACAAGGAAAGCACGGCTGCGGCCAAGGACGGCAACATCCAACTCGCTCGCGGCTGCGGTTGCGGTCGTGGTTGTGGTCGTGGTTGTGGCGGCTGTCGTGGCTGCCGCGGTTGTCGCGGATGCGGCGGATGCGGTGGCTGTGGCGTCGGCTGGTGTCTCTCCTGGGGCGGTTGCCGGCCCTGGTGCTAACCGAGGTCATCTGCCTCGCGTGATCAATTCAAGAAATCATGGCCGGGTTCGACACCGTCGACCCGGCCTATTTATGTGTACTTCCAGCGATCGTCGTTGCGCTCGCATTCGTACGCAAATCACGATGACGCCGAATTCCCGCCCCGCTAAAACACGTCTCATGCCGGCTGGACCGAGGTACATTCCCGGTCCACCAGGAATACACCGTCGCCCGGCCTGGCAGACAAGCTCCGTGTGCTGATTCATGAAAGCTAAACGCAAGACCGCTTCCGCAAAAGCCAAGCGCAAGACCGCTCCCGCCAAATCCAAGGGCAAGAGCAAGACCGCGCCCGCGCGCCGCGCAGCGAAGGACGTCGCGCAGTTCGCGCCCAATTTCACGGTCTATGTACTACCACCCGATCAAGTCTGTCTTTATTCCGAGGACCGCAAATTCTTCTTGCATGGCGAGCTCTACTGCGAACTGGCAACGGCGATCGGCAAAGGCGGAAAGAGCCTGCAGCAGCTTGCCACAGAGTTTGGCAAGCGTTTTCCGCCGGAGAAAGTCGAGCAAGCGCTCAAGCGCCTGATCGAGCGCCACTACATTGTCGAGGCGTCTGCCACCTCAAACACGGTTCAGGCTGCGTATTGGGCGAGCCTTGGTCTGCCGCCCGGCATGGCCGAACAAAATCTCGCCAACTGCCGCGTGCGGGTCGAAGCCATCGAGGTCGAGGGCGCCAAGGAATTCACAAAGGCTCTCGCCGATCTCGGAGTCCAAATCGTATCCGGTCGCGGCGCCGCCGACCTGACGATCACGCTCGCCAGCGACTATCTCGACGACCGGCTTGGCGCATTGAACAATCAACGATTCTCGGACGGGACCGTTTGGCTGTTGGCGCAGCCCTCTGGTGCGTTTCCACTCGTTGGGCCCGTTTTCAATCCTGGCAAAGGTCCATGCTGGACCTGCCTGTTTGACCGGATGATCCGAAACCGCGAGGTCAAAGGCTTCCTCGACCGTGTCCAGGCCCACGCTGTCTCATCTTCGCCGTTGAATCGTTATCCGCTGGGGCACGGCGCCATTCCATTTGCCGCGCTCGAAATTGCAAAGGCGATCGCCAGCGGCTTTCGCACCGACCTGAATAACCACATCATCAGCCACGATCTGCTGGGATCGACCACCGTCAGGCATTATGTCGCCCACCGTCCGCAGTGTCCGACCTGCGGCAGCAACGAGCTGCGCAATCCAAGTCGCAAACCCGTCCCGATCGAACTCGGCCCTGGACTCAAGCTGACGATGACGAGCGGCGGATTCCGTTCAGTGTCGCCGCGCGCGACGGTGGCGCGCTTTCGCAAGCACGTCAGTCCGCTGACCGGTGTCGTCAAAAAGCTGGAGCGGATCGAAGCCGACCTTCCCCT
>NZ_DASSRP010000376.1:0-9305 GCF_035701725.1 Bradyrhizobium sp. | reverse complement strand
CTTGTCCTTGATGTACTGCCAGATGATCCGGGTCATCTCGTCGCCATCGAGTTCGACGACGGGGTTGGTCACCTTGATTTTTGCCATGGGAAGACGGGCCTTTGTTGAAAGAGCGCCTTTGAGTCGGCGCGGAAACCGGATTGAGCCCCGGCCTATAGCACTGCCTGTGCGGCTGCGAAAGCCGAGTGGCTATGCAGTTTCAGCCCATCTTTTGGCCCGCAGCTCCAGGTGTTCGATGGCAACCGGCGGAGATTCGCTTTTGGGTCAGAATGTCCGATTAAGCCGATTATTTTGCTTGAGAAACGGCGCCTGGCGGGCCAACGAAGGGGCGGGTGGCGCTCCCAGCGGCCGCGGTCGAGAAGCAAAGAGATGTCCGGTACCGATAGAACCAAACCCAGCCTCGATCTCGCAGGCCCCGTCGTCATCCTGGTCGAGCCGCAGCTCGGCGAGAACATCGGCATGGCGGCGCGGGCGATGGGCAACTTTGCGCTTGATCGGCTGCGCATCGTCAATCCGCGCGACGGCTGGCCGAACGTGGCCGCGCAGCGCGCCGCGGCCGGCGCCGATCACATCATCAATGGCGTCGAATTGTTCGACACGGTCGAAGCGGCGGTCGCCGACTGCACGCTGCTGTTCGCGACCACCGCCCGCGCCCACGACCAGGCCAAGCCCGTGGTTGGCCCGGAAGCGGCAGCAAGCGAGATGGTCGGCCAGATTAAGACCGGTGGTACCGTCGGCATCCTGTTTGGCCGCGAGCGCTGGGGGCTAACCAACGAGGAGGTCGGGCTCGCCAACCGCATCATGACGTTTCCGGTCAATCCCGGCTTTGCATCGCTCAACCTGGCGCAGGCGGTGCTTCTCGTTGGTTACGAATGGTTCAAGCTCTCGACCGCGAACCGTTTGCCGTTCGCAGCGACGGAACGCTCCGAGCCGGCCTCGCAGCACCAGATGCAGGCGTTCTTCGACAATCTGGTGCGCGAACTCGACAAGGTCGAGTTTTTGCGGCCGGCCGAAAAGCGCGACACCATGCTGGTCAACCTGCGCAACATCTTCACCCGGATGGAGCCTACCAAGCAGGACATGCATACGCTGCATGGGGTGGTGATGGCGATCGCGGAGGGACGCAAAGGTCCCGCCAAAGGCGGCGTGCTCGACGGCGCGCAGGCAACGCGGCTGCGCGCGCTGCTGGCCGAGCAGGGCGGTGCGACCTCCGATGGCTCCAGCACCGTGCGCGGATTGGCGCGGCTGTTGCGCCGTAATCCGACCGATGCCGAGCGCATCCTGTGGCAGGCGTTGACCCGGGACCGCCGTTTCGCCGGCCAGTTCAAGCGGCAGACGCCGGTGGGCCGCCAGATTCCGGATTTCGTCTCCTTCGTGCACCGGATCGCTATCGAGCTGACGAACCCGGGCGAATCCGACGCCATCATCAAGGATCGCACCGAGCGGCGGGCCTGGCTGGAGGCGCGGGATTACCGGGTGCTGGATATGGCGGTCGCGGACGTCGAGCGCGACCTGGAGGCCGAGCTTGAACGGCTCTCAAAACTTCTCTGAGTACCATTTTGCTGGCCTCGCATGAATTTCTGCGCCGTTGCCAGGATTAAGCCGGCCGGATTAGGGTTTTGTCCCCAAGTAAGAACAAACATCAGGGAGAGCCCAAATCATGCGTCGCGTTCAACTCGCCGCACTTGCATCACTTGCCAGCTTTGCCATCACGCCAGCGGCAAGCGCGCAAACGCCAACGCCGGGTACATTGCAGGTCCCCGCGAAAACCCTTCCGACCCCGACCGACGTCAGTCCGCAGCTTCAGAAGATCATCGGCGCACCGCTGAGGACGAACTGGGACCTGCGTCCCAAGACCGGGGAGGAGTGGAAGCCGGTCGCGGATGCCGGCGCCGAGGCGCTGATGAAGAACGTGCCCGGCATGATGGAACGGTTGAAGGTCAAGGTCGAGAAGACCACGATCGACGGCGTGCGCGCCTTCATTCTCACGCCGGAGACGATCGCGCCGGAGAACCGTAACCGCCAGCTGATCCACATGCATGGCGGCTGCTATGTGCTCAACCCACGCGAAGCATCGTTGCCGGAAGCGATATTCATGGCGGGCTTCGGGCATATCAAGGTGGTCTCGGTCGAGTACCGCATGCCGCCGGAAGCGTATTTTCCGGCTGCACTCGACGACGGCATCACCGTCTACAAGGCGCTGACAAAGACCATGCCGGCGAAGAACATGGCCTGGTTCGGCACCTCCGCGGGCGGCGCGCTGGTGCTGGAGATGGGACTGAAGGCGAAAGAGCTCGGCCTGCCGATGCCGGGCGCGATCGCCTCGGGCACGCCGATGTCGGATGTGACGAAGGTCGGCGATACCTTCCAGACCAACGCCATGGTCGACAACGTGCTGGTCTCGCCCGACGGCTTCTGCGACGCCGGCACGATCGTCTATGCGGCCGGCCACGACCTCAAGGATCCGATGCTGTCGCCGGTCTATGGTGACATGCACGGCTTCCCGCCGACCATCCTCACCAGCGGCACGCGCGATTTGCTCCTGAGCAACACCGTTCGGGTTCACCGCAAGCTGCGTCAGGCGGGCGTCGAAGCCGCGCTACAGGTCTATGAAGGCATGGCGCATGCGCATTACATTCGCGACGACACCGCGCCGGAAACCAAAGAAGTGTTCGAGGAAATCGCCGGCTTCTTCGACAAGCATCTCGACAAGTAAGTTGAGGGTGGCAAGAGTGGGGCGGCGTCAGCGCCGCCCTTTCATTCTAGACGGCCAGGAGCTGTTCGTCCGCGCCTGCTGCGCGCTTGGGTTTCTTCACCTTTGGGACGAACAGCGAGCCGGCGGCAAGACCTGCGGTATCGGCAACGGCGGGATCGCGCGTCACCATCGCTGCGACGATCGCGCCGTCCATCAGTAGTCCAAGCTGATGCGCGAGCACCGCCGGTTCGGACGCGCCCATCTCGCCGGCGAGTTTCTCGATATAGGCCAGCACGACCTTCTTGTGCCGCATCGCGATCGCGCGGAGTTGCTTCTGGTCCTTGTCGTGCTCGCCGACCGCGTTGATGAAGGGGCAGCCGTAGAAACGTTCCTGGCGGAACCAGTTCTTCAGCGCCGGAAAAATCCGCGCGAGTTTTTCCTGCGGGCTGCCGCCGCCGGCTTCGACCGCGCCGATAAACCATTCGCGCCACTGCTTGCCTTCGGTCTCGAGCACGACGTGCACGAGGTTGTTCTTGGAGCCGAACAGTTTGTAGAGCGTGGTCTTGGCGGTTCCGGCCTCGTTGATAATGGCGTCGATGCCGGTGGCGTTGATTCCGTTCTTGCAGAACAGATGCGTCGCCGCGCTCAACAGACGTCCGCGCGCGGATTCATCGTCGCTCGCCTCGTGATGCGCCGGTGCCGAACGCGTCTTCGAAGATGGCTTTCCCATGGCGTCAATTAATCCGACTGGGCCGCGCTCTTCAAGTCGCATCTTGCCTGTGAGCATTTTGATCGTTCGATGCGCGCAGATGCATCGCGATTGAGCAGAAGGCTGCTGATCGGTTTTCAGGCAGTCCTGGCTAAGCGGCTAAAGCGGCTTTGCATTTCCTTTCGTCGGGGTTCTGGCACGCTTCATGCAGGAAACAGACCGTTCGGTATCCTCGCTCCTAGGGAGAAACTAAATGACCGCGGTCGCCCAAAAAACAGCACTCACCGGCTGCCTCGCCCCGATCGATAAGCAAGGTCTGGAACAGCTCATCGCCAACGGCAAAGCCAACCCGAAGGTTATCAAGACCTTGAAGTGCAAGACGGTCGCCGAAGGCAAGTTCCGCCACGCCAACTACATCCGCAACCTCGCACCCTATATCGTCGACGAACCGCCGGGTCTGCTTGGCGACGACACCGCACCGAATCCGTCGGAGGCTTCGCTCGCCGCGCTCGGTTCCTGCCTTGCGGTTGGCCTCCATGCCAACGCCGTGCATCGGGGCTGGACGGTCAACAAGCTCGAACTCGAACTCGAGGGCGACCTCAACATTACCGCGGTCTGGGGTACCGGCGATGTCAGTGAAAAGCCGGTCGGTTTCACCGATGTGCGCGTCAAGGTCGACATGGAATGCGAAGGCATTCCGAAGAGCGAGATCGATGCGCTGGTTGCGCACGTCAAGAAGTGGTCGCCGGTCGCCAACACCTTCACCCGTCCGGTCAATCTCGAAGTCAGCGCGTCCTGAAGATTGAACGAAACCGGCCAAGGCGGAGGGTGTCATGGGTTCAGTGGCTTTAAACCGGCACGTGGTTGGCGATGAGGTCGCCTCGGCATCGATCACCGATCAGGTCGCGACCATCGCCCGCGCGAATCTCGCCCCCATGGCGTCCGCCATCGACGACGGCACGCTGTATCCTGACGAGTTGCTGCATCGCCTCGGCGATGTCGGCGCTTGGGGAAGTCATCTGCCCAGGAATGGCGCAGCCGATCTGCGCTGCGCCATTCAATCCATCGCGGCTCTCGGTGAAGTCTGCGGCGCCACCGCCTTCATGGCGTGGTGTCAGAATACGCTGGTCTGGTACGCAGCCAATTCGAGCAACCCGGCGCTGGTTGCGAAATTCGGCGACAAATTCGCGACCGGGCAGCTGCTCGGCGGCACCGGCCTGTCCAATCCGATGAAGAGCTTCTTCGGCATCGAGAAGCTGAAATTGAAGGGGCGCAAAGTCGACGGCGGGTACCTTGTCAGGGGCGCGCTGCCCTGGGTCTCAAATCTCGGGCCGAACCATTTTTTCGGCACCATTTTCGAACGCGAGGACGAGCCCGGCGGCATCGTGATGTTCCTTGCCGATTGTTCGGACCCTGGCATCAGCTTGCAGCCGTGCAAGCCGTTTCTCGCGATGGATGGCACCGGCACCTACGGCGTGCAATTCCGCGACGTCTTCGTGCCCGACGATCTCATCCTGGCCGACCCGGCGGGTAATTTCGTCAAGAAAATCCGCGCGGGTTTCATCCTGCTTCAGGCCGGCATGGCCACCGGCCTGATCCGCGACTGCATCAACATCATGAAAGAGGTCGATCAGTCCCTCGGTCACGTCAATCGCTACCTGCCGGAGCAGCCGGTCAATTTCGGCGAATTGCTCGACGAAATCGAGAATGAAGCGATGGCGCTCGCGGCCGATCCGTACAACGAAGAAGAAAGCTATTGGCGCCAGGTCGTCGCTCTTCGGCTGCGCGCGGGCGAGGCGAGCGTCGCAGCCGCGCACGCGGCGATGCTCCACTGCGGCGCGCGCGGCTACCTGAAAAGTCACCGCGCCCAGCGACGGCTCCGCGAGGCCTATTTCGTTGCCATCGTGACGCCCGCCACCAAACAACTTCGAAAGATGCTGGCGGACATGTGAGGTTTTCGACCCCGACCAACTTGCACTTCAAAACCAGGAGAGGCTGCCATGACGGACGTTCTGATTTCTGCCAGCGAACTCGCCGAATTCATTGCAAAGGAGCCGTGTGTCATCATCGACACCCGCAACCCCGATGCCTATGCCGCCGGACATCTGCCCAATGCGGTGAATGTGCATGAGATCTTTACCTACCTGGCGACCTCGACGCCGGAAGGCATACATGAACTGAAGACGAAATTCGCCGATGCGTTTGGCAAAGCGGGGCTCTCCGGCAAGGAAACCGCCGTTATCTACGAACAGTCGATGAATTCCGGCTTCGGTCAGTCCTGCCGCGGCTACTACCTGCTCACCATGCTCGGCTATCCCAAGGTCAAGGTGCTGCACGGTGGATACGACGCCTGGGTCGCCAAGGGCCTGCCGACCACCACTGCCGTGCCGTCGCCGAAACCTGCTTCGTTCGCGATCGTGCCGGAAGCCGGCGATATCCTGATCGACGCCAAGACCATGCTGGCCGCCGTCGGCAAGCCCGGTATTGCGCTGCTCGACGTGCGCGACATCGATGAATGGATCGGCGAAAGTTCTTCGCCCTACGGCAAGGATTTCTGTCCGCGCAAGGGTCGTATTCCCGGCGCGGTGTGGCTCGAATGGTATCGCATGATGAAGCCGACTGCCGAAGGGCCGCGCTTCAAGTCGAAGAACGAAATCCTTGCCGAATGCGCCACGGTCGGCATCACCCAGAACACGCCGGTCTATCTCTATTGCTTCAAGGGCGCGCGGGCCTCGAACACCTTCCTTGCGCTGAAGAACGCCGGCGTGAAGGACGTGCGCATGTATTTCGGCTCTTGGAACGAATGGTCGCGTGATCCGTCGCTGCCGATCGAAGAGGGCCTTCCGGTTGAGCCAAAGCTGACCGAAAAGGCGGCATAAAACCTGCATGTTTTTTCATCGCCCGGCCATATCCGCGGCCGGGCGATGAACTTGCCGGTGTGGCGGGATGCCGCACGTCTGATGCGTGAGGGACTACAAGCATGCCGATCTTTGACGATCCCTTCGATGCCGAGCGCGAACTTTCGCGGACCGGTTGCGTTTGCGGCCGCCATCGGTCCGATGCCGAGCATACACAAGCGGCGCTTGCCCTGCGTTGCGAGCCAGTTGCCAGTGAAGAAAAGCGGTACGAAGGCGTTGTCGCATCTGCCGTCATGCGCGCGATGTTCCCGAAGGATGCCGCGCGGCGCGCATTTCTCAAATCCGTCGGCGCCGCGACGGCGCTGGCTGCGATCTCGCAATTCTTCCCGCTTAAGACCGCGACCGAAGCGTTTGCCGACACCGGCGCGCCCGAGAAAAAGGACCTCAAGGTCGGCTTCATTCCGATCACCTGTGCAACGCCGATTATCATGGGCGCGCCGCTCGGTTTCTATGCCAAGCAGGGGCTCAACGTCGAGGTGGTGAAAACCGCCGGCTGGGCCGTGGTTCGCGACAAGACCATCAACAAGGAATACGACGCTTCTCACATGCTCGCGCCGATGCCGATTGCCATTTCACTGGGCCTTGGCGCGCAGGCGATCCCGTTTGCGGTGCCCGCGATCGAGAACATCAACGGGCAGGGCATCACGCTTGCGATGAAGCACAAGGACAGGCGCGATCCCAAAGAATGGAAGGGCATGAAGTTCGCCATTCCCTTCGACTATTCCATGCACAACTACCTGCTGCGCTATTACCTGGCCGAGCACGGTCTCGATCCAGACACCGACGTGCAGCTCCGCTCGGTGCCGCCGCCGGAAATGGTCGCGAACCTCCGTGCCGACAATATCGACGGCTTTCTCGCGCCCGACAACATCTGCCAGCGCGCGATCTATGACGGCGTCGGCTTCATGCACATCCTGTCCAAGGAAATCTGGGACGGCCATCCCTGCTGCTCTTTCGCGGCGAGCAAGGAATTCATCACGACCGCGCCGAACAGTTTCGCGGCACTGACGCGGGCCATTCTCGACGCCACTGCCTATGCCTCCAAGGCGGAGAACCGAAAGCAGATTGCCGAAGCCATTGCGCCCGCCAATTACATCAACGCGCCGGTCACGGTGCTGGAGCAGGTCTTGACCGGGACCTATGCCGACGGGCTGGGCGGCATCAAGACCGATCCCAAGCGCGTCGATTTCGATCCGTTCCCCTGGCAATCGTTTGCGGTCTGGATGCTCACGCAGATGAAGCGGTGGGGCCAGATCAAGGGTGATGTCGATTACAAGTCGATCGCCGAGCAAGTCTATCTTGCGACCGGCACGCGCAAGGCGATGGCGGAGATGGGGCTTGCCGCGCCCGAGGCCGCCTACAAGTCGTTTGCCGTAATGGGCAAGACCTTCGACCCGGCCAAACCCGACGACTATCTCAACAGCTTCAAGATCAGGAAGTCGTCGTGAGGAAGCCCGCTTCCGTGTCCCGGACGCGATGCAGCGCGCAGCACTCTGTACGTAGCGTTGCGTCGCAGAGCCGGGACCCATTGAGCCTCGTTGGGTCCCGGTTCAGCAGCGCATCACTCCGCTCGGCTTCGTGCCGCGCTGCGCCCGGGACACGGGACCTGCGGAGGTTAGCATGACCCCCTCACTCCGCCTTCGCGCAAGTGTCATCTCGGTCTCGCTGTTTCTTGCCTTCATCGGCGTCTGGCATCTCGCCACCCGCAGCAACAGCGCGGTCGCCAATATGAGCCCGGAATACGCCAAGCTGATGGGCGCGACCGCAACGCAGGGCAAGTCGGCGATGCCAGGCCCGCTCGAAGTCGGCGCCAAGCTGTGGGAGCATCTGAAGCGGCCGTTCTATGACAATGGCCCCAACGACAAGGGGCTCGGTATCCAGCTCGGCTATTCGATTGCACGCGTCGGTCTCGGCTATCTCTTGGCGGTTGTCGTCGCCATTCCCCTCGGCTTCTTGATCGGGATGTCGCCCCTGATCAGCCGCGCACTCGATCCGTTCATCCAGGTTCTCAAACCGATCTCGCCGCTCGCCTGGATGCCCCTTGCGCTCTACACCATCAAGGATTCGGGCCTGTCGGCGATCTTCGTGATCTTCATCTGCTCGGTCTGGCCGATGCTGCTCAATACCGCCTTTGGCGTTGCGGCCGTGCGCAAGGAATGGATCAACGTTGCGCGCACGCTCGAAGTCGGCGCGCTGCGGCGGGCCTTCACCGTGATCTTGCCAGCGGCTGCGCCGACGATTTTGACGGGCATGCGGATTTCAATCGGGATTGCCTGGCTTGTGATCGTGGCGGCGGAAATGCTCGTGGGAGGTACCGGCATCGGCTACTTCGTCTGGAACGAGTGGAACAATCTTTCGATCACCAACGTCATCATCGCCATTCTCCTGATCGGGCTGGTCGGCATGTTGCTCGACCAGATCCTGGCGCGCTTCACCCGCATGGTGACGTTCCCGGAATGATGCGATGACGGATAAATTCATTTCGATCGAGGCGATTGCCAGGCGATATCCAGGCGTGGGCGGCGGCGAGGTCGCGGTCTTCGAAAATCTCTGGCTATCGATACCGCGCGGCGAATTTGCCTGCGTGATCGGTCATTCCGGCTGCGGCAAGACCACCGTGCTCAATATTCTGGCTGGGCTTGATACCCCGAGCGAAGGCGTGGTGATCGTGGATGGCGAGGCCATTCAGGGCACGAGCCTCGACCGCGCGGTGATCTTCCAGAGCCACGCGCTGTTGCCGTGGCGCACCGTGCTCGGCAACGTCGCCTATGCCGTGACGTCGAAATGGCGCGACTGGGACCGCGCCAGGGTGAGGGCGCATGCACTGAAATTCATCGATCTTGTCGGGCTCAGCGGCGCCGAACACAAACGGCCTTCAGAATTGTCCGGTGGCATGAAGCAGCGCGTCGGGATTGCGCGCGCGCTCTCGATCACGCCGAAGATCATGCTGATGGATGAGCCGTTTTCGGCGCTCGACGCCTTG
>NZ_DASSRP010000375.1:0-17414 GCF_035701725.1 Bradyrhizobium sp. | reverse complement strand
GCCTCCCGCTCGGCCATGAAGACGCGATCGGGCGCGGTATTGGCCCAGCGATACAGGGAATCGGTCAACCGGACCGGATATCCGATGTGAAGGTCGCTCGGCCTCAGATAAATGGTGCCATCGCCGCGTCGGTCGACCGTGATCGCCGGATCCTTGAAGGAAATCGGACGCAACGGGGCGGGGGCGCCGCCGGATGACGGCAGCGCAGCGCTCGCTTGCAAGGACAGGTCGGCTTTTAAGCTCATACCCAGTGCCCGCCTCCCTAATAGTTATATCCTATAACTAATTTGGATGGAGTCAATCATCCCGCGCGTGGAGACGAGCGCCCTCCCCAGAAGGAAGAGGGGCAAAAGGAGCTCACAGCACCTGGTGCACCTCGATCACGACGCGGTCGTGATGGCGGGCGGCGGAGGCCACGAACAGGCTTTGCATCAGCCAGCGATACTTTGCGGCGCCGGTCTCAAACCGCGGAACCGTGCGGAAATAGATCAGCGCGGGGTCCACCGCCTCACCTCGATTGAGCTTCCGGACGAGTTCGACCGGTCCGCGGCGAATACCGCGATTATCCACATAGATGATCGCACCGTCGTCGGTCTCGACCGCGTATCTTGCTTCAAGCTCGATCGAGGAATCCGGACGGACGATCTGGAAATCCGCGCCGACCGCACGGACCTTTCCGTTGACCGCCGCACCCTTCACTTCGCCGCCAATGATCGGAATGATGCGGCGTTCGCCGAGGCCGATGTCGCCGGCCGAGGTGATGGCCGCGACTTCTGCCGTGATGGTGAAGACGTATCGGGTCGTCAGTTGAGGTTGCATCGGACACCCTGTTTAGTTCTGCGGCAATCCTTCGAGACGCGATCACATCAGCGCGCCATCATCTGCTGCGGCAGCCAGGTCGCCAGGATCGGGAACGCGATCAGGATGATCAGGCGAATAATGTCGGTGGCGACAAAGGGCAGCACGCCCTTGAAGATGGTGGTGAAAGAGACGTCCTTGACCACGCTTTTGATGACGAAGACGTTCATGCCGACCGGCGGATGGATCAGGCCGAGTTCCACCGTCATCACGATGATGACCCCGAACCAGATCGGGTCGAAGCCGAGTTGCGAGACTACGGGGAAGATGATCGGCACGGTGAGGATGATCATCGCCATCGCGTCCATCAGGCAGCCGAGCACGAGGTACATCACCATGATCACGGCGAGCACGCCGTAACTGCCGAGCCCGAGCCCGGTGAGAAATTCCGTCACCTTCTGCGGCGTCTGCGTCACCGTGAGGAAGTAGCCGAAAATCAGCGCGCCGATCAGCACCGTAAACACCGCAGCCGCGGTGCGCGTCGCCTGCAACAGCGAGGCCAGGATCTTTTCCTTGTCGAGCCGGCCGGTAAGCAGGCCGATCAGAAACGCACCGCTCGCGCCGACGCCGCCGGCCTCGGTCGGCGTAAAGCGCGGCAGGTACGGCAAACCATAGAGGCCGCCGATCACGAAGATGAAGAGCAGCACCGGCGCCCAGATGTCCTTCAGCGCGGCAAAGCTGTCGCGCCACGAGGTTTGTGTGCCCGTGGGCAGAAATCCCGGCCGCAGATAGCCGATCAAAGCGATCGTGACCATGTACATGGTCATCGCCAGCAGGCCGGGGATGATGCCGGCCATGAACAATTTGCCGATGTCCTGCTCGGTGATAATGCCGTAGACCGCCAGCACCGTCGACGGCGGCAGCATGGCGCCCAGCGTGCCGCCGGCCGCGATCACGCCGGTGGCAAAGCTTTGCGGATAGCCGAAGCGGCGCATTTCCGGATAGGCCACCGCCGAGAACGTTGCGGCGGTCGCAACCGAAGAGCCGCAGATCGCAGCAAAACCGCCGCAGGCCGCGACCGTTGCGATTCCCAATCCGCCGCGCAGATGCCCGACAAAGCCGTTGGCGGCGCGAAACAAATCGCGGCTCATCCCGGAGTGACTGACGAAGGTTCCCATCAACAGGAACATCGGGATCACGCCGAAAGTGTAGTCGGTCACCGTGCGCATCGAAGTCTGGCCGACCAGCTTGAGCGCCGGCGTAAATCCCGTGAGGTAGCCAAAGCCGCAGACCCCGACGAGACCCATGGCCATGCCGACCGGCACGCGGAGCAGCATCAGGAGAAACAGCGCGGCAAATCCGGTGAGGGCGACGGCGTTGGTGCTCATGCCGCGCTTACTCCGTGGCCTTGAACTTGGGATCGTGCATGTCTTCCGGATGGAAGACCAGGCGATAGGTGCGGATAGCGATCAACAGCACCGCGGAAACGTCGCCGATCCAGGCCACCGCGAAAAACGGCCAGGTGGGCATGTGCAGGTCGAACGTCGTGACGTTGTCCCGATAAGTGCCGCGCACCTTGTCGAACAGCGTCCAGGTCTGCACCGTCACCACCAACAGAAGCACCACCGTTGCGAATACGTCGATCCAGCGCTGGTATCGCGGACTGACATTGCCCCAGACCAGATCGACCGTGATGTGCGTGCCGCGATAGCTGGTGGCGGCGATCCCCCAGAAAATCAGGATACCGAGCAGCATGCGCCCGATATCGAAAGAATCCGGGATCGCATAGTTGAAGAGGTTGCGCAGCAACACCGACACGAAGATATCCAGCGCTACGAGGCCGACGAAGCCGGCCGCGATCCATTCGATCGTGTCGATGAAGCGATCCATGGAGTGGCGAGTCACGTATCGCTTCCTTCCGATGCTGCGTGATGGACGTGCAGTTACGGCGTCAGGGCGTTGTACTTGGCGAGCGAGGCTTTCAGCTCCGAAAGCGCGGCGTCCGGATCGACGCCAGTCTTGCGCACGCCGTCGGCCCAGGTCTTGACCAGAGGCTCGGCCGCCTTCTTCCACAGCGCAGTCTGCTCGGCCGTCAGCGGGTAGACATCCTGGCCCGCTTCGGCCTTCACCTTGTCGATCCCGGCATCCTCGAACTTGCCCCAGGGCTCGCCGACGCGGCCCGCCGCCTCGGTGTTGCAGTTGTCGTCGATCGCCTTCTTCTGACGGTCGGACATCTCGCTATATTTGTCCTTGTTGAGGACAAGAACGAAAGTGGTGACGTAAAGCGGCGCATCCATCTGGAATTTTGTCACCTTGTCGATCCCGAACAGCACCAGCGATCCCCAGGGAAAGGTGACCGCGTCGGCGACGCCGCGCTCGATGATGTCGCGCACTTCCGGCGCGGACGATTGCACGTTGGTGCCGCCGAGTTGGGTGACGAAATTGGCGATCGTGGCATCTGCGGGGCGGATCTTCATGCCCTTGATGTCGTCGGGCACGACGATCTTCTTGGTGCGCGAATGAAACGATGACGGCGAGTGAATGAAGGCGAGGCAGAACTTGACGTCCTTCATCTCCTTCTCGGCATATTTGCGGTACCAGGCGTCCAGCCCCATCGAGCCGCCCTTGGCGTCCGACATCAGAAACGGCAATTCGCCGGCGCCGATGATCGGGAAACGGCCGGGCTGATAGCCGGGATTGACGTAGGTCAGGTCGGCGATGCCGTCGCGCGCCATGTCATAATGGTCGAATGCCTTGCCGAGTTGCTGCGCCGGAAAGACGCGCGACTTGATCGAACCGCCGGACGCCTTCTCGACCGAGGCTCCCCAATCCTCCAGCGCTTTTTGCAAGGGATGCGAGGCTGGCACCCAATGCGAGATCTTCAGCTCAATGGTCTTCTCCTGCGCCAAGGCAGGCGCGGCCCAAGCGGCCAACAGCACGGCAAGCAGTGCTTTCTTCATCGTCTCCTCCCGGATGGCGGCGGCCTTGTTCAGCCGGTCTTGTTATTTAACATGTTATATAGCGGTGGATTTCGCTTCAAGCTCCCAAGTGTGGCGGTTTAAAAGTCCGCATCATTGTGTCGCGACGTTCGTCATGCGGACTTTTGAACCTAAGCCACACTGGATCAGTAGGCGCGCTGGTGTCCTGTCGATTCCGAAGTTCGCAAAGGTGGCTCCGCGGGATGCTCCGAACTTCGGAATCGGGACACTAGGCACCGACAGTTATAGGTTATAATTAGTTGCGCCACTTGCATATGACGATGGTAGATCGCAGAGTTGGATAGCCGGGGGAGAGCGGCCATTGCGGACAAAAGTTGCCATTATCGGCGCCGGGCCTGCGGGCCTTCTGCTCGGACAGTTGTTGCACCGTTACGGCGTCGACAATGTGATCCTCGAGCGTCACACCGGCGAATATGTGCTCGGCCGTATCCGCGCCGGCCTGCTGGAGGAAGGCACCGTCGCTCTGCTCGACGAGGTCGGAGCGGGCGCGCGGCTGCATCACGAAGGCCTGGTGCATAAAGGGATCGAACTCGCCTTCGGCGGCGAGCGCCACCGCATCGATTTGCACGGCCCCACCGGCAAGACGGTGACGATCTACGGCCAGACCGAGGTGACACTGGACCTGATGAATGCGCGCCGCACGGCCGGCCTCACCAGCATCTACGAGGCCGAACACGTCAAGCCGATCGATTTCGATACCGATCACCCCCGCATCTCCTATGTCAAGGACGGCGCCTCGCATGAACTCGAATGCGACTTCATCGCCGGATGCGACGGCTTTCACGGCGTCAGCCGCGCCAGCGTCGAGCCGGAAGCGATCGAGACCTTTGAGCGGGTCTATCCGTTCGGCTGGCTCGGTATTCTCTCCGACACCCCGCCGGTCAGCCATGAACTGATCTATTCCAATCACGCCCGCGGATTTGCGCTCTGCACCATGCGCTCGACCAAGCGCAGCCGCCATTACGTGCAATGTTCGCTCGACGATCGTGTCGAAGCGTGGTCCGACGAGCGCTTCTGGGACGAACTGAAGCGACGGCTCGACCAGAAGGCCGCCGATGAACTCGTCACCGGTCCCTCGATCGAAAAAAGCATCGCGCCGCTGCGCAGCTTTGTCGCCGAGCCGATGCGATTCGGCCGGCTGTTTCTGGCTGGCGATGCGGCGCACATCGTGCCGCCGACCGGCGCCAAGGGGCTCAACCTCGCGGCCTCCGACGCGCATTACCTGGCGCAGGCATTTCGCGAGTACTATGACGAAAAGTCCTCGGCCGGCATCGACGCTTATTCGGCACGCGCGCTATCGCGGGTCTGGAAGGCGGTGCGCTTCTCCTGGTGGATGACATCGATGCTGCACAAATTCCCGGACAACGGCGAGTTCGGCGCGCGAATCCAGCTCGCCGAACTCGACTATGTCGCCAACTCAAAGGCGGCGGCCGCGTCGCTCGCAGAAAACTACGTCGGCCTGCCGTTTTAAGTCGAAACCATCTTCGACCGCGGCATCAGCACCGCCAACACGATCGCAACCAGCAGCAGCGCCGGAACGTCGCCGATGAGATGGCCGCCCTCCGCGGGATCCTGCGTCGCCTGAACGGCCATGATGGCCGCATGAACGACGCTCGACCAAACGGTGAACCAGATCAGGCTGCTGCTACCAAGCGGATCGCGCGAGGCGAGCAGCAGAAATATGCCGAGCGTCGCGTAGACGCCGACGATCATCATCGCGTAGTGGGAATGCCCGTGCCCCCAGGCCCAACCCGAGGGCCACAAAATCGTCAACGGATAAATGGCAAGGATAAAAATCAAACCGAACGCAATCAAGGCGATGCGAAGATAGAACATCCGAGTCTCATCCGACATATTTCTCTCCCCATTAAATGCGTTAACACTCCCCTGTCTTTCCGATTTACCGCCCTTCAAGCATAGCAGACACTGCCCCACGGGTCAGTCCGGAAACCATCATGCTCAGACTCTATTTCGCGCCCGGCTCAAGCTCGATGGCGGTCCATATCGCACTGCACGAGGCCGGCGCGACGTTCGAAACCAAGTCACTGTCGTTGACGCGCAACGAGACGCACACGCAGGAGTTTCTGAAAATCAATCCGGCCGGCAAGGTGCCGACGCTCCTGGTCGACGGACGCCCGCTGGTTGAAGTCGCCGGCATCCTGTTCTATCTGGCGCGTCGTTTTCCCGAGGCCGGACTTTTGCCGCATGGCGACATCGAGGCCGAAGCACGCGTCGTGTCCTGGATGTCTTTCATCGCATCGACGCTGCACCCGGCACGCCAGCGCGGCGCGGAATATGCGCGCGAGGTCTTCGGCCTCGCCGACCGCCTGCTCGGGCCGGAATGGGTGCTGGGCGAGCGCTACTCGATCGCCGATATTCATCTGTTTCGCGTGTACTGGCGGCTGTTTCATTCGCTCCAGCCCGCACCCGGCACGTACCCTCATCTGGACGCGCTTTATGCGCGGATGATGGCTCGGCCGGCTATCCAACGAACGATCGAGGCGGAAGCGGCGGTCGGCTATGATTTGCCGCCATGAGGCGCTTTCAAACACGCGTGCAAATGCCGTTTCAAACTTTGTAGGCGGTGATTTGCGGTCCCTCGTCCGGTTTAGTGGCAGTCCATCAGCATGCGAGCTGCCCATGACCGCAATAGATGTTCCTGACGGCTTTGAATCGCATTTTCGCAAGAGCCCGCTGACCGATCCCTGGGAGCCGATCTATTCCCGCCGGACGGCGGATGCGGTGGTGATCGGCCTGCGGCTCGCCACCCCGCATACCAATTCGCGCGGCCTGATCCATGGCGGCTTGATCGCCGCGCTCGCCGACAATGCGATGGGCCTGAGCTGCGGCGTCAAGCTCGACGGCCCGCGGCTCGTCACCGTCAGCCTCGCGGTCGACTTCATCGGCACGGCGGCGATCGGTCAGTGGCTGGCGGTCGAGAGCGAAGTAATCAAGACCGGCGGCACGCTGTGCTTCGCGCAATGCCGCATCAGCGCCGACGGCGCGGTCATCGCGCGCGCCAACGGCACGTTTCGCGTCATAAAGGCGACGTGACGGTCTGTCATTCCGGCGCGATGCAAGGCATCTGGTCTCGCGTTTCCGGATTCGTCCTGCGAGCGGTTCGGAACGACGGTGATCATCGCCCGAAACGCCAGTCGCTGGTGTCGACCACAAGATCGATGAAAGTGCGCACCTTGGCCGACAACAGCCGCGAGGTCGGATAGACGATGTGGATCGGCAGCGGCGGCCGCTCGAACTTGGCCAGCACGATCTTGAGACGGCCGCGCTTGATCGCCTCGGCCGCCTGATAGGCTAGCACGCGGGCCAGGCCGCCGCCCGCTTCAGCATACTGGATCGCTACATCGGCCGTATTGGTCGACAGGCGCGGCGCGTAATCCACCCGAATCTCGTTTCCGTCCTCGACAAATCGCCATTCGGTCGAACCCGCCGTCGCTCCGAACCGGATGGTGTCATGGGTGGCAATATCCTGCGGCTTCTTCGGCTCGCCGCGCGATTTCAGATAGCCGGGCGAAGCGACCGTGATCCGCCGCATATCGCCAACATGGCGCGCGACCAGCGACGAATCGGCAAGATGGCCGATCCGGACCGCCAGATCGACGCCCTCCTCCACCAGATTGATCATGCGGTCTTCCAGCCGCAACTCCGCGGACACCTCGCGATGGCGTTTCAGATAGGCCGTGAGCACCGAACTGACATGAAGACGGCCGAAGCCGACCGGCGCCGATATTACGAGGCGTCCGGTCGGGCGCGCGCGCTCGCCCTCGGCCGCGATCTCGGCCTCCTCGACGTCGGCGAGAATACGCCTGATACGCTCAAGATAGCGCGCACCGGCGTCCGTCAGCGCGACCTGCCGCGTGGTCCGCTGCAACAGGCGCGCACCGAGGCGATCCTCAAGCGCCGCGATCAGCCGCGTCACACCGGAAGGTGACAAGCGAAGCTTGCGCGCGGCTGCGGCGAATCCCTTGAGGTCCGCCACCGCGACAAAGGCTTGCATGGCATCCAGCCGGTCCATGGCATTATTTCATATAGCGCAATGATCTGCTGTCAACCGGGACGATTGTTTTAGCGCGCCGCCAGAGCCATCTTGGCAGCATGGACGTAAGTGGCCCGGAGGTCTTCGATGTCAGAAACCCTCGCCTATTCCAGTGACGTCGCCTTTACGCCTGCGGTCAAGGCGATCCAGGCGCGCAAGGGATCGCGCCACGCCTATGCCGAACGCGCAGAATGGCGGACCGAAATTGACGAAGACCTCGCCTCGCGTCTGGCAGAGGCAAGCAGCATCTATTTCGCCACCGCTTCCGCCGCCGGCCAGCCTTACATCCAGCATCGCGGCGGGCCGCAGGGCTTCATCAAGATCGTCGACAGGAACACGCTCGGCTTTGCCGATTACAGCGGCAACCGGCAGTACATCACGCAGGGAAATCTGTCCGAGAATCCGAAGGCATATATATTCATCATGGACTACGCGCGGCGCCGCAGGGTGAAGCTGTGGGGCGAGGCCAAGGTCATCGAGGACGATCCGGCACTCTTGCAAGCGCTGATGCCGAAAGGCTACCGGGCACGCCCCGAGCAGGCGATCCTGTTTCGGATCGCCGCCTGGGACACCAACTGCCCGCAGCACATTCCGCAGAAGTTCGATGCCGCCGATGTGGCGGCCGCGCTTGGTGCGCGCGATGCGCGGATTGCGGAGCTCGAGGCTGAGCTAGCTGCGCTGAAGGGCAAGCCCGTCGCTGCAGCCGCTACAGAGCCTCAGGCGGCCTCGCAGAGCCTCGACCAGGCAAAGTCGGGATAATATTTTGCCATCATGCGGTCAACGTAAGCGATCAGATTGTCGAACTGCTGCGCCCGGTCTCGTAACGGCGAGACGAAGAACGGGGTGAGAATCCCGGCCATTACCGCGAAGGCGGTGGCGTCTGCGCCACAGGGCGTCTCGCCCATCAGATAGGTCTTGTCGCCAAGCTGAACCGAGAGCGCCAGCAGCGAGCGGACGGCAAGATCGACGTCCTCATCCGGCGCATGACGGCCAAGGCCGCTGATCAGATAATTTTCGGCGACGCGAAACTGGGCATCTTCGCGCAGCTTTTCCCGCATATGCGCCGGCGCGCCGTCGAAAAAGTGCGACGGACCCTTGGCAAAATTGTCCGGATCGGTCCAGCGCGCGCCGACCAGCGCCCAGTACATATGGTGTTCGATCATGCGCTCGAACGCCCAGGCCTGCGCGCGGGCTTGCAAGTTCAGCGGCGCATCGAAGTCGAAGCCGTATTTGCCCTCGATATGCGCGCGGATGAAGGTCGAATCGGCGATCGCTTCGGCCCCATCCACGATATAGGGCAATTGCCCCTTGGGAGATGCATTCGGCCTCGCCTTTTCCTTGGCGTAGGCAAGTCCAGCCATCTTGAGCTGGACCTCGGTCTTGGTCACGAACGGGCTCATTTCCGGCAAGCCAAAACCCGGGCCAAAGCCATAAAGCGTGATCACTGAGGCGCTCCCATTCTTCTGAAAAAGCGCTTCATGCTAGCGACACCCTGCTGCCACCGTGGTGTCAGCAGTGGCGACCATATCGTCCATAAGTCGAGGCCGTAGAGTATGATCATGGGACAAACCCCTCTCGATTTGAGTGTTGCCGCCGTTATACTTGCCACCTGCTGCCAACATGGTGTCAGCATCCGAGAGAGCCCGCGGAAAAAGATACGAGCGGAAAAGATACGAGACCCGCATGCGACGTGCCGATCGTCTGTTTCAGATCATTCAGGTGCTGAGGCGCACCCGCAAGCCGCTGACCGCGGATGCCATCGCGGCCGAACTCGAAACGTCCAAGCGCACGATCTATCGCGACATTGCGACCTTGATGGAGCAGCGTGTACCGATCCGCGGCGAGGCCGGCATGGGCTACATCCTGGAAAAGGGCTTTGACCTGCCGCCGCTGATGCTGACGCCCGACGAGATCGAGGCCGCGGTATTGGGAGCGCAGTGGGTTGCCGGCCACGCCGATGAAGCGCTGTCGCGCGCCGCCGCCGACCTGATCGCAAAGATCGCTGAGACCGTGCCGGAACGCTTGCGGCCATTCGTGCTTGAACCGGCGAGTCGAGCCCGTCCGGTCTGGCGCAAGGAGCCCGACCGCATCGACATGGTGCGGACGCGAACGCACATTCACGAAGGCAAAAAGATCGCGCTTCGCTACCGTGACGAACATGGGCGCGACAGCGAGCGCACCATCTGGCCGATCGCGATCGGCTATCTGGAAGCGGTCCGGCTATTGGCCGCATGGTGCGAGTTGCGCCGGGATTTCCGCAGCTTCCGCACCGACCGCGTCATCGACGCCGTCTATCTCGATGAAAAGTATCCGGAGCGACGCGACCTGCTCCGTGCAAAATGGCGGCGCAGCCTGGTCTGGGAAGCACCAAGTGACATCTGAGAGCGATATCTGATCATGGCCGCAGATGCTCCATCATCATTATCGGAAAGCCCATGCCAGACCTGCGGCGCCTGCTGCGCCTATTCGAGCAACTGGCCGCGGTTTTCGACCGAAGACGATGCGGCGCTGGATCTGATCCCGGCAAAGTTCGTCAACGACAAGCAATCCGGCATGCGCTGCGAGAGCGATCGTTGTTCGGCACTCTCGGGACGGATCGGCGTCGAGACGTCTTGCGTCATCTATGCGGTGCGGCCGGAAGTGTGTCGCACCTGCATGCCCGGCGATGCCGAATGCGCGATGGCACGCCGCAAATGGGGACTGCCGGAGCTGGAATGACTGCGTAGCTCGCGCGACCGCGTCTTGGCCGCGACAACGCCGGAGAGTTCACCCGTAACGCCCCTAGGCAGTAACGGCCTCTAGGCCGTAACAGCCTTGGCGAAGTCGGCAAAGTCCGCGTCGTCGGGCTCGTCCTCGATCGGCGTCACCGCCGACAGTGGCTTGGTAGAGAGCGTAATCGGCTTGCGGCCGTTGACGGATACCGGCGGCGTTCGCGCGGCGGGTTCACGGGACAAGGCGTAAAGCGTCGAACCGACGCGGCCGCCGGCTTGAACCAGTTCCAGTTCGCTGCAGCTTCCCGCGATCGCGAGCGCCAGCGAGTGGAGGTGGCTCTTGCGGTAGCAGAACAGCGCCAGCATCGCCCGGACATCGGGCGAGACGCTCGCCACCAGTTGCGGCAGACCGTGTTCGCTGGCGCGATACATTTCACCGAGCAAATCGTCTCGGATCGGGCAAAAGTCGTTCTCGAACATTTGCATATCCCCCGACCCTGAGGATGCAATGCGACTCTCTAACGAAAGGTTAACCACGCTTGCCAGTAGTGACACGGGGGACTTGGTCCGGCTCGCGCATTGCGGACTGGACTGATTCGGGGCGGTTCACCGAGAGCGGTGGGCGGGCCAAGCGCCGAGGCAGAGATTCTAATTGGCCGCCATGAAGATCGACAGGCCGAAGCCGGTGAGGTGATGCAGTGCCTGGTCGACGCCGATTAGCGTCCAGAACCATGGGTGATGGTTTTCCTGATTGACGCCCAGGCGCGACGACACCAGCCCCTTGCAGCGATCGACAGTAATGTGAATGAGAAAATCGATCACGGCCACGAACCAGAACCGCGGCGCCACGATCAGGAGGAAGGCCAGCGCGACCGCAAAGTGGACGCTGCAATGGGCAAGCAGCGGAAGCGCCCAACCCTTCTTCTGATCCTTGCCGATCGCCATCCAGGAGGTTTGCAGTACGAAATCGGCGATGACATGCTTGACGGTCAGAAGCATCATCCATCCGATCAGCGCGCCGACTGGTACCGATGCGGACATGGGAGGAAACGACAAGCTGAAGCCCTCAGACAAAAATGATTGGAGAACGATATGGCGGCTTCGGCGCGACTTCTTCTTGTTAAGCCCTGACAAATGGTTCGGGGTTCGCTTTTTATGCCATCTCCGGATGCGGAATGCACCATCATCGGTTTCGAAAAACACAAGCTGTGACCGATGCGCGCAGCGCCAGGTAAGGTTACTGCGGCAGCGCATAGGCTGGATCTGATATTCGCGAGTCCCGCGTGGCAACGATGCCGCGGTGCGCATATCAAATCTGAAACTGCCCTCGCGCAAGCATTCGGACATCGGCATCATTGCTGGCATCTGCCCACGGGCTTCCGCACCAAAGCAACGCTAGATCAATAAGTTAGATAGTGCTCCGTGATTCCGAGATTCGAAGGCGCGGCTTCCGCAAAACGACGCGCTCTTCGGTATCGAAAAAACATGCATTTGAAAGTGGCCCCATGTTTACGAACATTCGCAAAGCTGCCGGCGCGGGGGAATGGGAGCGTTGAAACAAGCCGCACGTTTGCATTCCGCGGACATGCGGATATCATGCGGGTCATAAAATTATCGTTCTTTTCTAGGCATTTAGGCCGTCGTTCAGAGGATTTCGGCGCCGCTTGCGCTTTCGACGGCAGCTTCAAGTTGCGGATATCGCCCATGAGTGCTGAAGTCCCGACATCACCGTCCGACGCGCGCCGCTCGCGCCCGCCGCTTCTCAACAGCAATCGCAGGCAGGTGATCCTGTTTGCTGCGTTAACGCTGATCCTGACGGTCGCAACCGTGTGGGGCGGACGTGTCTGGCTGAGAAATTCAGAAACACTCACCTTCGCCGTGGGCGAACCGACGGCGCCAGAGGCAAGGTTTGCCGCCCGGCTGGCGGCGATGCTCAAGGCAACCTCCTCGCGGCTCCAGATCAAGATCGTCCGAAGCAGCGACAATACCAAAGCGCTCGGCCAGTTTGACCGGAAACTCGCCGACCTTGCGGTGTTGCGGACGGATGCAAAAATTCCGCCTCGCGCACGCGCGATCGCGGTGCTCGAGCATGACGTGCTGATCCTGATCAGCCCCGGCGACAAGAAAATCAAATCGCTGGCGGAGCTGAAAAAAAAGAAGGTCGCGCTGCTGATGAGCGCCAGCAATCTCGCTTTCGTGCGCAATGTTCTCGACCTTGGCGAAGGAACAGATGCCGCCTCGCGTTTGCAACTGGCGCCGCCGAACGCAACGCTCGACAAGCTGTTCGCCGCAGGCGGCTATGGCGCCGTCATCGCGGTCGATCATGCGTCTGCCATCGTCAAGGACAAGAGCTTCGAGCAGATCGCCAAGCGCGCGCCATTCACCGTGAACGCGATCGACGAGGCGAAGGCGCTGAGCCGGCGGCATCCGGGAATCCTGGAAGAAACGCTGGCCACGGGTCTGTTGTCCTCAACGCCGCAAATTCCCGACGACGACCTCGACACCGTTGGGCTGCAATGGCTCCTGGTCGGACAGGCCACGATGCCGGCCAACACCGCCGGCGAACTTGCGCGCACGATCTATGAGAACAAGGCCGAACTCGCGCTCGACGACGGCTTTGCCTCCAAGATCGAGCCGGCAGATGTCGAGAAGACCGCCCTTGTGGTCGCGCATCAGGGCGTCACCGAATACATCAACGATACCGCCAAGTCGTTTCTCGAGCGCTACAGCGATCTGTTTTACCTCGGCGTCGCCACGCTCAGCGTGATTGGCTCGCTGTTTGTCGCGCTCTACACCAAGGTTACGCGGGTGGCGCCGGAAAAGGCCAGTGAACTCGCAACCGCGATCCTCGATATCGGCGAACGGGTCGCGGGCGCTCAGACCATGGAAGGGCTTGCCGGCCTTCAGGACGAACTCGAAAGCGTGCTGCGAGGCGTGGTGATCGGGCTGCGCGACGGCACCATCTCAAGCGACGGGCTCGACACGTTCAAACTGGGCTATGAGTTCGTGCGCGACGAGATCGGCCTGCGGCGCGAAAGCCTGAAGCGGCAGCACGGCCACGACGACAACGTGGTGGTGGTCAAGACCGCGCAAAGCGCATAAGAACGCGCCTGATGTTCAAACCGTCCGCCTTCTCCGCCCTCGAACAGTTTGTGACCGCAACGAGCGGCCGCAACATGACCAAGGCGGCCTACCTCGCCGTCGCCTGCGGCGTCGTCGCGATGGTGTTGTTCACAGTCGAGCCGACTTACCAGTCCATTCACTATCTGGTCGACGCCGTGCTGTGGGCGTGTCTGTTGTTTTTCGTCTTCGAATGGGTGATCCGGCTGCGCCATGCCGCCCGCAGTGGCGGCAGTTCGTCCTATATCCTTTCGTTCCGGGGAATTGTGGATGCGGCGTCCGCGCTCGCGGTCCCGATTGCGCTGGCAGGCGGAGGCAATCCGAGAACAGCCTGGCTCCTTGGCATGTTCTGGGTGCTCAAGGTCGTGCCCGGTATCCGTGGCTTGCGGCAATTGCGCCGGGTCATCGTGCAGGAATCCGGTCCGCTGCTCAGCGTGCTCGTGATCTTTCTGATGGTGCTTTTTCTGGCCTCGGTTGCGGAGTTTTTCCTGGAACACGAGGCGCAACCGGCCGCCTTCGGCAGCGTGCCGGCGGCGCTGTGGTGGGCGGTCGCGACCTTGACCACGACCGGATATGGCGATGTCGTGCCGATTACGCCGCTCGGCCGTCTGATTGCAGCCGGCGTCATGATCTGCGGGCTTGGCGTGTTCGGCCTCTGGACCGGTATTCTCGCCACCGGTTTTGCCGCGGAAACGCGGCGCGACAATTTCCTGAGGACGTGGGAGCATGTGAGCAAGGTGCCGTTCTTCGCCTCGCTCGGTTCCTCTGCGATTGCCGACGTCACTCAGATGCTGCGGACGATCGATCTTCCAGCACGCACCACTATCATTCGCAAGGGGCAGTCGGGCGATTGCATGTATTTCATCGCGAGCGGCGAGGTCGAGGTCGAGTTGCCGGGAAAGAAAGTGGCACTTGGCGTCGGCGCGTTTTTCGGCGAGATGGCGCTGCTCGGCAGCACCTTGCGTTCGGCCAACATTACCACGACACGGGTGTCGCAGCTCCTGGTGCTTGACCTCGTCGACTTTCGGCTGTTGATGGCCCGGCATCCCGATCTCGCCGAGACCATCGAAGCCGAAGCGAAACGGCGCGCGCAAGAGAACAACTAGCGGAGACAACAATGTCGGAAACCGACGCCACCCCGCCGGTGCTTGAACGCCGGGGCGCCCGCGCCACGATCCGCCTGAACCGGCCGCGACACCTCAATCGCCTGCAAGCCGACGATCTCGATGTGTTGCTTCAGCTATTTGCGGCTGTCGAGGCCGATTCCGCGCTTCGGGTTCTCGTGCTCACCGGCACCGGGCGCGCATTCAGCGCCGGCTATGACCTGAATTCGGTCGCCGAGCGCGCCACCAGCGACGTCGAACAGAAAAGCGCGGGCTCGGCGTTTGAAGCTGTGGTGAACCGGCTGGAAGACATCGGCATCCCGACCATTTGCCGGCTAAACGGCGGGGTCTATGGCGGCTCGACTGATCTGGCGCTCGCCTGCGACTTCCGCATCGGCGTCGACACCTGCGAAATGTTCATGCCGGCAGCCCGGCTCGGGCTGCACTATTACAAGAGCGGCATCGCGCGTTACGTGACGCGGCTCGGGCTCGATAACGCCAAGCGATTGTTCCTGACCGCCGAGAAGATCGGCGCGACCGAAATGCTGCGGATAGGTTATCTCACCTCGATGGTGCCGGCCGAGGCGCTGGACGAAGAGGTCGACCGCCTGGTGGATATCCTGGCCGGCAACGCTCCGATCGCGATGCGCGGCATGAAGCAGACGATTCACGAGATCGCCCGCGGCAGGCTCGATGAGGAGGCGGCCGACCGCCGCGCCCGCGACAGCATGCGCGGCGAGGAGATCAAGGAAGGCATCAGGGCGTTTGCCGAGAAGCGCCCGCCGAAGTTTTGAGAGATTTTATTCGTCGACGAACTGCGCAACCTCGCCCACATCGGCCCTAGAGGTCCGGTAGCTGTTGATGCGGTGATCGCGGTCGGCAAAGCCAAAGGATATTCCGCACACCACGCGGCGGTCATCGCCGATACCAAAGTGGCGCCGGATCAGGCCGGACTGGTGCGCCAGCGCCGCCTGCGGAATGGTGCCGAGGCCGAGCGCCTGCGCCGCCAGCATGAAATTGCTGACATAGGCGCCGCAATCGATCGCGCCATAGACGCCGAGTGCCTCGTCGGTATGGACGATGGCGACATGCGGCGCCCCGAAGAAATTGAAATTCTCCAACGCCTGTTTCGCATAAGCGGCCTTGTCACCCCTGGGAATGCCGAGCGTGTTGTAAAGCTGGAAACCGCTTTCCCTGCGCCGCTGCAAGTACACGCCGCGATATTCCCGCGGGAACGGAAAATCGCCATCATCGACGCCCGAACTCGCCGATGCATAGATCGCTTTGCGAAACTTCTCCTTGGCCTCGCCGCTCGCGATCACGACCTGCCACGGCTGACTGTTGCACCAGGAGGCGGTGCGCTGCGCGGCTTTCAATATTCGCTCGATGGTCGGCCGCGGCACCGGATCCGGCCTGAAGGCCCGGCAGGAAAAGCGCTCGCCCAGCAACTCTTCCAACACACCGATCCGTGATCCGTCGTTTCGTTCCATGACAGCGTCCTTTTTTCCGCCTCGCGCTCACGCTAAACGTGGATGGCTGGCGGAAGCAAGCGCGAGCCGGCCCCGCACGGACGGCTCGATCGGTGAGGCGGAGACGACATCAGGATGACCCTTGCTCCCATTGTGTTGCCCTCAGGCATCCGCTCCCGCTTTGTCGAAGGCATCAACGGCCTCACCATGCATGTGCTGGAGGCCGGCTTTGAGGGCGAGGACCGGCCTTGCCTGCTGTTGCTGCACGGCTTTCCCGAACTTGCCTATAGCTGGCGCAAAGTGATGCCGGCGCTGGCGCAGGCCGGCTATCACGTGCTCGCACCGGACCAGCGCGGTTATGGCCGCACCACCGGCTGGGATGCGAGCTATGACGGCGATCTGCGTCCATTTCGTCTGACCAACCTGGTGCGCGATGCACTCGGCGTCGTCGCGGCCTTCGGCCATCGCTCGGTGGCGGCCGTGGTCGGACACGATTTCGGCAGTGCGGTCGCCGCCTGGTGCGGAATCATCCGGCCCGACGTGTTCCGCTCGGTGGTGTTGATGAGCGCGCCGTTCGCGGGCCCGCCGCGGCTGCCATTCAATACCGCGCAGACACCGGCGCCGCCAAGGTCGGTCGATCCCGTTCTCCGCGAACTCGCGGCGCTGCCGCGCCCGCGCAAGCATTACCTTTGGTATTACTCGACGCGCGAAGCGAATGAGGACATGTGGCGCGCCCCGCAAGGCGTGCATGATTTCCTGCGCGCCTATTACCATCACAAGAGCGCGGACTGGAAAGACAACCAGCCTCATCCGCTCAAATCCTGGTCGGCGGGCGAACTCGCCAAGCTGCCGACTTATTATGTGATGGACCTGGCGAAAACCATGGCGGAGACGGTGGCCGAGGAAATGCCGTCGCAGCAGGCGATCGCTGCGAACAACTGGCTTCCCGACCACGAGCTTGCGGTCTACGCCGAAGAATTTCAGCGCACGGGTTTTCAAGGCGGCCTGCAATGGTACCGCTGCGGCACGTCGGACGCCTTCACCGCCGAACTGGAAACCTGGTCGGGCAAGGGCATCGATGTGCCGTCGTGTTTCATCTCGGGCAAGCAGGACTGGGGCACGTATCAGCGGGCTGGCGTGTTCGAGGCGATGCAGACGAC
>NZ_DASSRP010000374.1:0-11050 GCF_035701725.1 Bradyrhizobium sp. | reverse complement strand
GGGCTTCTCGAAACCATATGCCCGAAGTGCCATTCAAGCAGCCTCTGGTGCAGCGCGACCAGCGGCCCAAGCCAAATCGGCCTTGATCTGCCTCAAGGCGCTTATCCCAGCCGCGCCGATGGTTGTTGCAGCCATTTGGCGCGCGACAGGAGCATTCAAATGTTCGACGTTCTGATGGTCGTCTTCACCTTCGGCTTTTTCGCGCTCGCGATCGGCTATGCCTATGCCTGTGAGCGGCTGTGAGGAGATAGGTCATGATCTTTGACTATTCCTTGGCCGGTCTCGTTTCGCTCGGTCTCCTGTTCTATCTGACCTTCGCCCTCCTGCGGCCGGAGCGTTTCTGACCGCTTTTGGATCAATCCCGCGCGTCCCTGAAGGCTCTCATCCATGACCGTCATCGGCTGGTTCCAAATCATTCTCTATTGCGTCATCGTCGTCGCGCTCACCAAGCCGCTCGGCTGGTACATGACGCGCGTGTTCGAAGGCGAGCGAACGCTGCTGTCGCCGCTGCTGCGGCCGGTTGAGGTGGCGATCTACTGGATCGGCGGCGTTGACGAGCGGCGCGAGCAGCATTGGCTGACCTACACGGTCGCGATGCTGCTGTTCCATGTCGGCGGCGTCTTTGTCATTTACGCCTTGATGCGGTTGCAGGCGGTTTTGCCGTTCAATCCGGCCGGCCAGCCGGCGGTGGCCGAGGATCTGTCGTTCAACACCGCGATCAGCTTCGTCACCAACACCAACTGGCAGAACTACGGCGGCGAGAGCACGCTGTCCTATCTGGTGCAGATGCTCGGCCTGACGCACCAGAACTTCCTGTCGGCGGCGACCGGCATTGCGCTCGCGCTCGCGCTGATCCGCGGCTTTGCGCGTGCCTCGATGCGAACGGTAGGCAATTTCTGGGTCGACGTCACGCGCTGCACGCTCTATGTGCTGCTGCCGATCTGCATCGTTTATGCGCTATTCCTGGTTTGGCAGGGCATCCCACAGACGCTCGGCCCTTATGTCGAGGCCACGACGCTCGAGGGCGCCAGTCAGACTATCGCGGTCGGTCCCGTCGCCTCGCAGGTCGCGATCAAGATGCTCGGCACCAACGGCGGCGGCTTCTTCAATGCCAATGCGGCGCACCCGTTCGAGAATCCCACGGCGCTGTCCAATTTCGTGCAGATGTTGTCGATCTTCGCGCTCGGCGCGGCGCTGACCAACGTGTTCGGTCGCATGGTCGGCAACCAGCGGCAGGGCTGGGCGGTCCTCGCCGTGATGGGCGTGCTGTTCATCGCTGGCGTTGCGATCGCCTATTGGGCCGAAGCCGGCGGCACCAACACGCTCGAGGCGCTCGGATTGTCTGGCGGCAACATGGAAGGCAAGGAAGTGCGTTTCGGCATCGTTGCTTCCAGCCTGTTCGCCGTCATCACCACGGCGGCGTCCTGCGGCGCGGTCAACGCGATGCATGACAGCTTCACGGCGCTTGGCGGCATGATCCCGCTGATCAACATAGAGCTTGGCGAGATCATCGTCGGCGGTGTCGGCGCCGGCATGTACGGCATGCTGTTGTTCATCATCCTCGCTATCTTCGTCGCTGGCCTCATGGTCGGCCGCACGCCGGAATATGTCGGCAAGAAGATCGAGGCGCGCGAAGTCAAGATGGCGATGCTTGCGATCCTGATCCTACCGCTGATGATTCTGGGTTGGAGCGCGGTCGGCGTCGTACTGCCCTCGGCCGTGGCCTCGATGGCGAATGCCGGTCCGCATGGTTTTTCGGAAGTGCTGTATGCGTACTCGTCGCAGACCGGCAATAACGGTTCTGCCTTCGCAGGGCTGACCGGCAACACGCTGTTCTACAATCTGACCGGTGCCTCGGCGATGTTAGTCGGCCGGTTTCTGATGATCGTCCCGGCGATGGCGATCGCCGGTTCGCTCGCGGAAAAGAAGTCGATCCCGCCATCGATGGGGACATTCCCGACCACTGGCGGCCTGTTCGTCGGTCTCGTCGTCGGCGTGATCCTGATCATCGGTGGTCTCACCTTCTTTCCGGCGCTCGCGCTCGGGCCGATCGTCGAGCATCTCGCGATGAACGCGGGCACGAAGTTCTGACGGAAATCTGTTCTGGAGTTACGTTGATGGAACCAGTCCATAAAGCGAACAAGCGGATGCCGGTCGCCACGATGCTCGATCCGAAGATCGTGATGCCCGCGATCGGATCGTCCTTCGCCAAACTCGATCCGAGGGCGATGGTGCGGAATCCCGTGATCTTCGTGGTCGAGGTCGTCGCTGCGCTTACGACGGTGATCTTCCTGCGCGATCTCGTCACCGGCGGCACCGATCTGGGATTCGCCTTTCAGATCATCCTGTGGCTGTGGTTTACGGTGCTGTTCGCCAACTTCGCCGAAGCGGTTGCCGAGGGCCGCGGCAAGGCGCAGGCCGAATCGCTGCGCAGGACGCGGACCGAGAGCCAGGCCAAGCTGTTGACCGGCGAGGGCAGGGACTATCGCCTGGTGCCCGGCACGAGCCTGAAAGTCGGCGATATCGTGCTGGTCGAGGCCGGCGACAACATCCCCTCCGACGGCGAGGTGATCGAGGGCGTGGCCTCGGTCAACGAAGCTGCGATCACCGGAGAATCCGCGCCCGTGATCCGGGAATCCGGCGGCGACCGTTCGGCGGTGACCGGCGGCACTCAGGTCCTGTCGGACTGGATTCGCGTTCGCATTACCGCCGCGCAGGGCTCGACCTTCATCGACCGCATGATCAAACTGGTCGAGGGGGCCGAACGGCAGAAGACGCCGAACGAGATTGCGCTGAATATTCTGCTGGCCGGCCTGACCATCATCTTCGTGTTCGCGACCGTGACGATCCCAAGTTATGCGGCCTATGCCGGCGGGCAAATCTCGGTGATCATTCTGGTGGCGCTGTTCGTCACGCTCATTCCGACCACCATCGGCGCATTGTTGTCGGCGATCGGCATCGCCGGCATGGACCGACTGGTGCGCTTCAACGTGCTGGCGATGTCCGGCCGCGCGGTCGAAGCCGCCGGCGACGTCGATACGCTGCTGCTCGACAAGACCGGCACCATTACGCTCGGCAACCGTCAGGCCACCGCTTTCCGCCCGGTTCGCGGCGTCAGCGAGCAGGAGCTTGCGGATGCCGCCCAGCTTGCCTCGCTTGCCGACGAAACGCCGGAAGGCCGCTCGATCGTGGTGCTGGCGAAGGAGAAATACGGCATTCGCGGCCGTGACATGAGCGAATTATCGGCAACGTTCGTGCCGTTCACCGCGCAGACCCGCATGAGCGGCATCGATGCCGCCGGTTCGTCGGTGCGCAAGGGTGCGGTGGAAGCGATTCTCAATTATGTCGGCGGCGTCACGGCCCAGACCAGTGCAAGCGGAAATACGGTTCGTGCGTTTCAGGTATCGCCGAACTCGGACGCCGCGCGCGAAGTCGCCAGCATCGCCGACGAAATCTCCAAGGCGGGCGGCACGCCGCTCGCGGTCGCCAGGGATGGCCGTCTGCTCGGCGTGGTCCAGTTGAAGGACATCGTCAAGGGCGGCATCCGCGAGCGCTTTGCCGAGCTGCGTCGCATGGGCATTCGCACCGTGATGATCACCGGCGACAATCCGATGACCGCAGCGGCGATCGCCGCCGAAGCGGGCGTCGATGATTTCCTGGCGCAGGCAACGCCCGAAGACAAGCTGAAGCTGATCCGCAGCGAACAGGCCAACGGCAAGCTGGTGGCGATGTGCGGCGATGGCACCAATGATGCGCCGGCGCTGGCGCAGGCCGATGTCGGCGTTGCCATGAACACCGGCACGCAGGCGGCAAGGGAGGCCGGCAACATGGTCGACCTCGATTCCAACCCGACCAAACTGATCGAGGTGGTAGAGATCGGCAAGCAGCTGTTGATGACGCGCGGCGCGCTGACCACGTTCTCGATCGCCAACGACGTCGCAAAGTATTTCGCGATCATCCCTGCGATGTTCCTGGCGTTCTATCCCCAGCTCTCGGTGCTCAACGTGATGCACCTGGCGAGCCCGCAAAGCGCCATCCTGTCGGCGATCATCTTCAACGCGCTCATCATCGTGGCGTTGATTCCGCTGGCGCTGAAAGGCGTCGCCTATCGCGCGATCGGCGCCGGCGCGCTGTTGCGCCGTAACCTGATGGTCTACGGTCTCGGCGGAATCATCATTCCCTTTATCGGCATCAAGGCGATCGATCTCGTCGTTGCCGCGCTGCATCTGGCTTAAAGGAGGCTCGAACCATGCTCAGAGAAATTCGTCCAGCCATCCTGGTTTTGCTGCTGCTGACCTTGATCACGGGTCTTGGCTATCCGCTTGCCATCACCGAAATCGCCGGCGCGATCTTTCCAAAGCAGGCGCAAGGCAGCCTGATCGAGCGCGACGGCAAGATCGTCGGCTCGGCGTTGATCGGACAGGAATTCAGAGAGGACAGATATTTCCATGGCCGCCCGTCGGCGACGACAGCGCCTGATCCGGCCGATTCGAGCAAGACGGTACCGGCGCCTTACAATGCCTCAAATTCCGGCGGATCGAATCTCGGCCCGACCAGCAAGGCGCTGGCCGATCGGCTCAAGGAGGATGTCGACAAGCTCAAGGCCGAAAACCCCACCGCCAGCGTGCCGGTTGACCTCGTCACGACGTCGGCCAGCGGGCTCGATCCCGACATCTCGCCCGAAGGCGCGCTATTCCAGGTGCCGCGGGTGGCGAAGGCAAGGGGGATGGCGGAAGAGCGGGTGCGGCAGCTCGTGGCCGAGAATACCTCCGGCCGCCTGGTCGGCCTGCTTGGTGAGCCAAGGGTTAACGTTCTGGCGCTCAACCTGGCGCTGGACGCCGCCCGAAACTAGGGTCCACTAGGCCGGGTCGGAGGCGGAGACTATATTACTGCGATGGTTCAGCAGCCGCGCCGCGATCCCGAACAACGCCCTTCGCCGGAAGCCCTGCTGGAGGCGGCACGGCGCGAGAACAGCGAATCCGGGCGCTTGAAGATATTCGTCGGCGCCGCGCCCGGTGTCGGCAAGACCTACGAGATGCTGCAAAGCGCCCATGCCCGGCGGAAGGCCGGCATCGACGTCGTGGTCGGCATCGTCGAGACGCACGGGCGGATTGAGACCGAGGCGCTGCTGCATGGCCTCGAGGTGCTTCCGCGCAAGCGCATCAACTACAAGGACCAGATCATCGAGGAGATGGACCTCGATGCGCTGATCGCCCGTCGCCCGCAGCTTGCGCTGGTCGATGAACTTGCCCACACCAACGCGCCGGGCAGCCGCCATCCCAAGCGCTATCTCGATGTCGAGGAGCTGTTGTCGCGCGGCATCGACGTCTATACCGCGGTCAACATCCAGCACATCGAAAGCCTCAACGACGTCGTCGCGCAGATCACCCATGTGCGCGTGCGCGAAACCGTGCCGGATTCGGTGTTCGACCGCGCCGACGCCATCGAGCTGATCGATCTCACCCCCGACGATCTGATCCAGCGGCTGAAGGAAGGCAAGGTTTACGTTCCCAAACAGGCGGAGCGGGCACTGGAGCATTATTTCTCGCCGGGGAATCTGACGGCGCTGCGCGAACTTGCGCTTCGCCGCACGGCCGAGCGTGTCGACGAGCAGCTTCTCACCCACATGCAGGCCAACGCGATCGCCGGACCCTGGGCGGCGGGCGAGCGCATCCTCGTCTGCATCAGCGAAGATCCGCGTGCCGCCGGCCTCGTGCGCTACACCAAGCGGCTCGCCGATCGGCTGCACGCGCCGTGGACGGCGCTGAGCATCGAAACGCGGCGCTCGCTCGGCTTGAGCGATGAGGAGCGCGACCGGCTTGCCGATACGCTGCGGCTGGCGGAAGCGCTCGGCGGCGAGGCGTTGACGATCCCGGCGATCGGGCGGCGAATCGCGGACGACATCATCGGCTTCGCCCAGACCAACAATGTCACGCAGATTATCATCGGCAAATCAGCGCGGAGCTGGTGGTTCGAGCTGACGCGCGGGTCGGTGGTGCACGATCTGGTTCGCCGTGCCGGCAATATCAGCGTCAATGTCATTGCAGGCGAGGAACTCGCCGCCGATCCCGTGCCGAAAAAGACCGTGCGCACCGCCGAGCGCCGCGATCCGTTTCATCCGCGGCCCTATCTGATGTCGCTCTTGATCGTAGCGATCGGTCTTGCCGCAGCGGCATGTGTTCAGCCGCTGTTCGGCGGGATCGAGAATGTCGACCTGGTTTTCCTCACCGCCGTGGTCGCGGTGGCCGTGCGCTACGGCCTGTGGCCGTCGCTGCTTGCCAGCATGGCGTCCTCGCTTTGCTACAATTTCTTCTTCATGCCGCCGATCTACACGTTCACCATCACCGATCCCAACAATGTGGTGGCGTTCTTCTTTTTCATGCTGATCGCGATCCTGGTCTCCAACGTGGCGGCGCGCGTGCGCTCGCAGGCCGATACCGCGATCGGCCGCATCCGCACCACCGAACTGCTCTATGCGTTCAGTCGCAAACTGGCCGGCACCGCCACGCTCGACGATGTACTGTGGGCAACCGCCTATCAGACCGCTTTGATGCTGAAGGTCCGGGTGGTGTTGCTGTTGCCGGAAAATGGCGTGCTCACCGTCAAAGCCGGCTATCCGCCGGAGGATCAGCTCGATCAGGCCGATCTTGCCGCTGCCAACTGGGCCTGGGGCAATGACCATCCCGCCGGCCGCGGTTCCGACACGCTCCCCGGCGCCAAGCGGCTGTTTCTGCCGATGCGCACCGGGCGGGGGCTGATCGGCGTCATCGGCATCGACGACGACAAGACCGGACCGCTGTTGACGCCGGACCAGCGCCGCCTGCTCGATGCGCTGGTCGATCAGGGCGCGCTTGCGATCGAACGCGTGCTGCTGGTCGAGGATATGGACCGCGTCAAGCGCAACGTCGAATCCGACCGCCTGCGGTCGGCGCTCTTGACCTCGATTTCGCACGATCTGAAGACGCCTTTGGCCTCGGTGCTCGGTGCCGCCTCCACCATGCGCGATCTCTCGGGCGGTTTGACCGAGGCCGAGAAGCGCGACCTGCTGGCGACCGTGATCGACGAATCCGAGCGGCTCAACCGCTTCATCGCCAATCTGCTCGACATGACCAAGCTCGAATCCGGCGCGATCAAGCCGAATGCGGCGCGGCTCGATATCGGCGAGGTGATCGGCAGTGCGTTGCGCCGCGCCAGCAAGATTCTTGCCCATCACAAGGTATCGCTCGAGCTTGAGGCCGATTTGCCGATGCTCGAACTCGATCCCGTGTTGTTCGAACAGGCGCTGTTCAACCTGCTCGACAATGCCGCCAAATATGCCCCGTCGGATACCACGGTCTCGATCCGCGGATGGCGCGACCAGAAATTTGTCACGCTTCAGATTCTCGACGAAGGCGAGGGGATTCCGCAGTCCGAACTGGAAAGCGTGTTCGACAAATTCTATCGCGCCCAGAAGGGCGACCATGTCCGGCCCGGCACCGGGCTCGGGCTGGCGATTTCGCGCGGCTTTGTCGAAGCGATGGGCGGCACGATCGCGGCCGGCAATCGCAGCGACCGCTCGGGCGCGGTGCTCACCGTCCGCTTGCCCGTTCCTCCCTCGGCTTCCAACGAACTGGATACCGCCGCATGAGCGCGACCCCGATCAAAGTCCTCGTCATCGACGACGAGCCGCCGATCCGAAAACTGCTGCGGATGGGACTGAGCACGCAAGGCTACGAGATCCTCGAGGCGCCGAACGGCAAGACCGGCCTCGAACTGCTCGCCGAGGACCCGGCGCTCATCATCCTCGACCTCGGCCTGCCGGACATTCAGGGACATGACCTGTTGCGTATGATCCGCGGCCGTAACGAGGGTGTTCCGATCGTGGTGCTGTCGAGCCGCGGCGACGAGGCCGGCAAGGTCCAGGCGCTCGATCTTGGCGCCGACGATTATCTGACCAAGCCGTTCGGCATGGACGAGTTGCTGGCCCGCATGCGCGCCGCGCTGCGCCATCAATTGCAGGTTCACGGCGAGCGGCCGGTGTTTCGCACCGGCGATCTTTCCGTCGACCTGGTGCGCCGCATCGTCAAGGTCGGCGAGCGCGAGGTCAAGCTGTCGCCGAAGGAATACGATCTTCTGCGGGTCATGGTGCAGCACGCCGGCAAGGTGCTGACTCACCGCCTGCTGCTCAAGGAATTGTGGGACGAAATGACGGACGCGCAGTATCTGCGCGTCTATGTGCGCCAGCTCCGGCAGAAGATCGAGGCCGACCCCGAGCGGCCGCAATTCGTGCTGACCGAAACCGGCATCGGCTATCGCCTCCGCGCGCCGGATTAGTCACCCCCAACAGGAACGGTTGATGACGCGCGGACTTGTTTGCCGACGGCCGCCGCAGGTCGTCGAATATTCGCCGAGCGTTGATGGAACCGGAATGGACAGGCCGCAGACAGTCGCAATTGCATTCGCGGGCGGGCTTGGCCTGGCTGCCTATCATGCGGGCGTTTTCGAGGCCTTCTGCAATCGCGACCTGCCGCTGCATTGGGTCAGCGGATCGTCGGCCGGCGCCGTCACGGCCGCGCTGATCGCCGGAAACGCGCCGGAGAGCCGAGTGGGGAAGCTTCGAGCCTTCTGGCAGTTTCCTTCCGCCAGTGGCGTACCGGAGTTCGGGCAGCTTCGGCATCTCTACGGCTGGTTGGCCGCGATCGAAACCCGGCTCGGAGGCAGGCTCGGCTTCTTTCACCCGCGGATGTTCGCGTTGAATCCTTTTCGATTTCGCAGCTTCTACGATCTGACACCGATGAAGGAGCGGCTGCTTTCCCTTGTCGATTTCGGCCGGCTCAACAGCGGAGAACCGCGCCTGTCGGTGGCCGCCACCGACATCGAGAGCGGCGAGGTGGTCATTTTCGATTCGTCCTCGACGAGACTGGAGATCGATCACCTGCTCGCCAGTTGCGGCTTTCTGCCTGAGTTCGCGCCTGTGCAACTGGGGGATCGTTGGCTCGGTGACGGCGGTCTGTCTCTTAATGTGCCGTTCGATCCCATACTGGAAGAAAGCGCAGGGTCTCTCCGGCTTTACGTCGTCGATCTCTATCCGCGCGATGGCGAGCGACCGCGATCCCTTGAAGCTGCGCTGGAGCGCAAGAACGATCTCTTGTTCGCCAACCAAACATTCATCCGGCTGAGCTATCTGGCTCGAGCACGAGCGGCGGAAAGACAATCGAATGGATCCGACGTGCCGCAGGAGGAGATATTCCTGCTCAGCTACCGGCCCGGCATCGAAGAACCTGGGCCCGAAAAGTCGTTCGAATTGTCGGCGATGAGCTTTGCCCAGAGATGGCAAGCGGGCAGGCTGGACATGGAGCACGCGTTGGCGTTGCCTGCGTGCGCCGGCATCAGCATCGTCAGGAGATCGCCGCGCGGCGAAGATACCGAGAAGCGGCCGTCGGGCCGCGTGGCTTGACGGCATAGGGGCGCTCAAGGGCCCTCGCTCGAGAGCTTGCTCCGACACAGCCAAACAAGGGCGTATGGAACGCCACGCGCATCCCAACGCGAATTGCTGAAAAAATTGCGGTCGCCCGCCTGTTTGACTCACAAATGTTTGGGCGCGAGCAGCTTCGACCCGGCATGATCCCGACGTGCCAAAATTGGGGGCCCGTCATGAATGAACCGCAACGGCTTAGCCGCACGCCGCGTTTGAGCAAATTGCCGACCTGCGCGACCTGTTCCGGCGAGTTGGTCGCGCCGGAAGCATCAGTGCTTGGGCGCGATGGCCAGGTGAGTTACGTGTGGAGTTGCGACCGCTGCGGACAAAGCCTGGTCACCAGCACGGCCAGGGCCGCCTAGATCTGTGGTCACTTTTTGAGCGGTTGCCGGGTTTCCGATCGTGCCGTCGGGCTTTGCTTGCTGGCGGTCGGTATCTGCTCGATCCAGTCATACCAGGCGACCGTCGCCGGGGCGCGTTCCCACAGGAATCCGTAGGCCAGGATCAGTCCTGACATCGCCAGCATCGTGCAGATCCCGACCGCGAGGTGCTGGATGGGGACCGGCCAGTTTTGCCAGCCAAAGCACGACACGACCGCGTAGCCGATGGCCGGTCCGAGGATGAAGACAGAGGCAAGCGTGATCAATGTGAGGGCGTGATCGAGGAAACTCATCGGCAGCCTTCTGTCGCATGCGCCACGGTAGTTGCGGTTGGCTCACAATGCGTTCCCAACCACAGCAGCGCCCGATTCCGCTCGGCGGCCTCGCCAATTCGGGTCCCGAACATGTTGAGAGCCAATCAGCAAGAAGAAGCCCGGCAGCGAAAGATCGTGCCGGGCCGAAAGTCAATTTTGGAGGAAACGAGACAAGACGCGACCCGCGGCTTTGCCGGGTCACGCGGGCCGGTCCTGCCCCGGATCTACCAAGCAAGGCGCGTGCCGGGTGGAGCGGCCCGGCAGGTTTGACACGGCGTTTGGGCAGACAAAGGGGGGATGCCTGCCAGTCAAACCCCAGGCCGCCCCGACATCAAGCCGGATCGACCAGAGGCGTTCCGGCGTTTGGCGGCATATCGACGACCGAAAAATGCCCGGCGCGCGGCGCGCCGGGCAAGTCCCGGATTTCGTGCTCGTAACGGTCGGCGATCCGCCGCGTTTGAAAAGGAGCCCCGCTGGCCCTTCGTCGCCGGCCAGCCCGATAACACCGAAAAGCCGATGTCGTTCCCGCCGTCGAGGCGGTTGGTTGTGCGGCTTTGGACGGCGACAACGAACCCCGAGGTGTGCCGCTGGTGTACGCAGCCTGACTTTCGAAGGCTCCTCATCTCGGGCGCGGTGGCATGCCTGCCTGTCGACGGAATCCGATTTCGCGAGCGAAGCGCGCAATGAAATTATGGCGTTCGGCTTCTGATCCCACAGTCGACCTCTCGGTCGGGACGGACCTCCGCAACAAGAGCAGCCTTCGCGGTGATCAAGCTGAGCGTTCCTGCCGGCCCAAATTCAAGCCGGACAGACGAAAGGCTTGCGGTCCCCGCGGTCGTGCGGACCAAAGCGGATTCCGCCGACCGACACGGATTTCACGCGTCACGCCGCCCTCGCTG